>JAQTQU010000020.1 GCA_028712095.1 Candidatus Peribacteraceae bacterium | reverse complement strand
ACAAATCCGCGCAGGGCATGTGGTCCGCAGCGTACGTGTCCAAGGCGGAATCGCTCCAACTCTCGGTCTTTGCGCCCGCTCTGGATGTGAACAAGCCGGCGACCCGCGGAGCGGTGATCCAGACGCTGCTCGAAGTGCTGGGGATTCCGACTGGTCCGAAAGCCGAGACGTCCTATACGGATGTCCCCTCTTCTCATCCGTACGCCCGTGCCATCGCCATGGCAACGTATCTCGAACTGGTTTCCGGTGATCTTGACGCGTCCGGTCACCCGTTGAACCGCTTCCGGCCGGATGAACCGATCAACCGCGCGGAAGTCGCGAAGATTATTGCGTTGGCCAAGGAGCTTTCCAAATAAGGTGTACATCTATACACCGAAACGAAACATTGAATATGCAACAGAACTTTTTTGAAGTGCGATTCTCCAAAGGCTATCTTGGTGTACGAATTTACACCTTTCACCTCTTTCTCCACAACCCTACCATGGCAAAAGTATCCACTCCCAAAGCCGCAATGACCATTCCGACGAAAGACGCGACGCACGCACCCGGCAAAAATCCCAGGGACGAAGCCCTCAAGGCCGCCCTCGCACAAATCGAAAAGCAGTACGGAGCCGGCGCCATCATGCTCATGGGTACGGAGCACGCCGTCAAGATCGAGTGCATCCCCTCGGGCGCCACGTCCCTCGACATCGCGCTTGGCGGCGGCATCCCCAAGGGCCGCATCGTCGAAATCTATGGTCCTGAATCCTCCGGCAAGACCACGCTCGCGCTCCACGTGATCGCGCAGGCGCAGAAGCACGGCGGCAAGGCCGCCTTCATTGATGCCGAGCACGCACTGGACGTTTCGTACGCCAAGAAGATCGGCGTGGATATCGACGCGCTCTTGGTCTCGCAACCGGATGACGGCGAACAGGCACTCGAAATCACCGAAACGCTCGTACGCTCCGGCGGCATTGACCTGATCGTCGTGGATTCCGTTGCGGCTCTCACTCCACGTGCGGAGATCGAAGGCATGATGGGCGACAGCCACCTTGGACTGCATGCCCGTCTGATGAGTCAGGCCTTGCGCAAACTCACGGCCATCGTCAGCAAAACGAATACCACCATCATCTTCATCAATCAGATGCGCATGAAGATCGGCGTCATGTTCGGCAATCCCGAAACAACAACCGGAGGCAATGCTCTTAAGTTCTATGCTTCCGTCCGTCTGGATGTACGCCGGATCGACAAGATTCTGGAGAAAGGGGAAGGCGATCAGGAAATCGTCGGCAACCGCACCCGTGTCAAAGTCGTGAAGAACAAGATCGCCCCCCCGTTCCGGCAGGCCGAGTTCGACATTCTCTACGCCAAGGGCATCAACCGCGAGGGGGATCTGCTCGATCTGGGCGTCAAGTACGGCGTCGTCGAGAAATCCGGCACGCACTTCCGCTACGGAGAGGAGGCACTCGGTCAGGGGCGCATTTCCGCCAGTCTCACACTGGCAAAGTTGCCCAAGCTGACGGAGCAGCTGGAGAAGGAGGTGCGCAAAGCTGCGGAGATTTAGGACTTAGGAATTAGGACTTAGGACAGAGGGATCATGTTAACAGATTTCACTCAATTGGAGGCATGGAAGAAGGCGATGAACCTCGCAGTAAAGGTTCATCGTCTTACGAAAGTATTCCCGAAAGAAGAACTCTATGGCGTGATTTCACAGATGCGTAGATCATCACTATCCATCGCGGCGAACATCGCAGAAGGTTTTGGAAGATACACGTACGCTGATAAAATGCACAAGTATGTACAAGCACGCGGTGAATTGATTGAGCTTATGAACTTTTCTCATTATTGTCAGAGAGTCTCATATTTCAAACAAACGGATCATCTGGAGCTTCTGGATGATTGCCAACATGTCCATAGACTTCTCAATGCCCTCATTGCCAAGATGAATTCCTTAAACTCCCGTCCCAAGTCCCAAGTCCTCTGTCCCAAGTCCTAATATGGTCGATCCTCCCTTTTCTCCGCAGGAACTCTACAAAGGCCACGGATGGAAAATCGTGAGAGAGGAAGCCCGTCTGCCCGACGGGCGGGTGAAGCGAAAAGCCCGTGTCCACCGATGTGACAGCGTGCATATTCTCGCCTTCACAGAACAGGGCAATGTACTCATGATTCGCGAGTTCCGGCCGTTCTACCACGATTACATCTGGATGATTCCGAGTGGCAAGATGGACAAAGAAAACGATCCTCTCACTGCAGCACAACGGGAGCTACGGGAAGAAACGGGCTTTGCCGCCGCTGTATTGGAACCATACTGCACCTGCCGCCATTCGGAAGTTCTGGAGCAGACCAATCACATCTTCGTCGCCCGCACACTCCGTCCAGATCCCCTTCCTCAGGATGAGAATGAACTAATTGAATTACACGAAATGCCTATGCCAGAGGCAATCGATCGGGTCCTGCACAGCACCGTTGTCCATACGGCAAGCGCTTATGCGCTCCTGCGCTATGCACGGGAACACGGCGAATGAGGGACTTAGGACTTAGGACTAGGGATGAAAGGTATCTTTTGTTGTTCTTCTTCGAAGCAGTTCCACTGTCCCAAGTCCTCTGTCCCAAGTCCTCGTCATTATCCACACTCTCTCCACAAATCCCCCGCGCGCAAGATCCCATTTCGGAATGCCTTCAAGCGGGTTTGATTGCCGTGCACGTTGCAGGCACTACAATCGCAGTCCCATGGCAGCAACCGCACACACCGCCATCGCATCGCAACCACATTCCGTGGAAGCCGAACGCACGGTGCTGGGGGCGCTCCTTGTCGATCCCGAAGCCATCATCAAGGTGAGTGATTTCCTCACTCCCTCGGACTTTTACGATCCCACGCTGCGCGAAGTGTTCGAGGCCATCCATGAGCTCTACATGGGTCATGAGCCCATCGATTTCGTGACGGTGACCACCAAACTCTCGGGCAACGAAAGGATCCAGAAGGCAGGTGGCAGCTCGTTTCTGGCCGAACTGGCCTCCGAAGTCCCCACGTCGTCGCACGTCTACCAGTACGGCCAGATCGTGAAGACCAAGGCCGTGCACCGCCGCATCATCGCGGCAGGGCAGCACATCGTCGGCCTTGGCTACGAAGAAGAGAGACCGGTGACGGAGCTCCTGGACCTCGTGGAGAAATCGGTCTTCGAAATATCGAACATGTTCCTCAAAGACAAATTCATTCACATCCGCGACGTGCTCGAAGCGCGCTACGAGCGTTTTGCCGACATGCACGAGGCGCAGGATGAAGATACGGTGAAGGGCGTACCCACGGGATTCAAGACCCTCGACATGAAACTTTCGGGCCTGCAGCCCTCTGACCTCATCGTCATTGCCGCGCGCCCCAGCATGGGCAAAACGTCTCTGGCCCTCAATATGGCGCAGAATGCCGCCATCCGCGGGCGCAAGAACGTGGGGATCTTCTCGCTCGAAATGAGCAAGGAACAGCTGGTGGACCGCCTCTTCGCCTCGATGCTCGGCGTCGATTCGTGGAAACTGCAGCGCGGCAAACTGGATGACACCGACTTCCAGAACATGGGCCCGATCATGGATGAACTCAACAAGGCCAACATCTTCATCGACGACTCCGTCGCCTCCACCATTCCCGAGCTCCGGGCGAAGGCGCGCAGGCTCCAGATGGAAAACGGCCTCGATCTGCTCATCATCGACTACCTGCAGCTCATGAGCACGGGCAACGCCAGCTACGCCGGCAACCGCGTGCAGGAAATCTCCGAAATCTCGCGCGCACTCAAGCAACTGGGCCGCGAGCTGCATGTGCCGATCGTCGCCCTCTCGCAGCTCTCGCGCGCCGTCGAAACCCGCCCGGGCAACATCCCGCAGCTCTCGGACCTGCGCGATTCCGGTTCCATCGAGCAGGATGCCGACGTCGTGCTGATGATGTACCGCGAAGATTATTACGAAGAAGACAGCGACCGTCCCGGCGTCACCGACATCTACATCCGCAAGCACAGAAACGGCCCCATCGGGCGCGTCGAGCTGCTGTTTAAGAAAGAGCAGATGCGGTTCTACGACATCGACAAGGTCCACTCGGCTTAGCGCAAGGAAACAGAGGTGGCAGAGAAAACAGAAGTGAATGTGAGTCTGTTGCTTGCGCATCCTCTGTTTCCTTTGTTTCTTCTGTTTCCTTCGGTCCCGATTGTCTCCGGCATCCGACGCCGCTACCATTGCCGCGATGCAAGAATTCATCCCCGTCCGGCCGGATATCCCGCTCATCGCGATTCTGCTCTACGCGCTGCTCGCCTTCGTGATCGGTCTTGCCGCCACACCGTGGTACCTGCGCTTTCTGCTCCGTTTTCAGCTGGGCAAGCAGCTGCGCAGCGAAACAGTGGACGGTAAGCTGGCTCCCATCTTCCAGCGCTTTCACGCGAAGAAGGCCGGCACGCCGACGATGGGAGGAGTGCTGATCTGGGGATCCATCCTGCTGACGGCTCTCGTCTCGCGCTACCTCTCGTTCTTCGGCATCGTGGAGCAATCCATCCTGCAACGCGGTCAGGTCTATCTGCCGCTCTTCATGCTCGTCTCGTTCGGATTATTGGGTGCACTGGATGACTACCTGAACATCTGCTGCATAGGCAAAAAACGCGGCTTGGACTGGCTGCCCAAGCTCCTGACACTCCTGCTGCTCTCTCTGGCTGGTGGATTCTGGTTTTATTTCAAGCTTAATTACGATTCCATCCATATCCCGTTCCTTGGTCCGGTGCTCCTCGGCGGATGGTACATCCCCGTCTTCGTCTTCATTATTGTCGGTACCGCAAATGCGGTGAACGTGACGGACGGACTTGACGGGCTCGCGGGGGGGCTGCTCACCATCGCCTTCCTCGCTTTCGCCTTCCTCGCCTACCTGAAAGGTCTCACTGTCCTCGCCGCTTTCTGCGCCGTTTCCGCAGGAGCCACCGCCGCCTTTCTGTGGCATAACGTGCCTCCCGCGCTGTTCTTCATGGGCGATACCGGCTCGCTGGCGCTCGGGGGCATGCTGGGCGTGATCGCCCTCATGATTGATCAGGTCCTCGTCCTGCCGCTCATCGGATTCGTGTTCCTGATCGAAATGCTCTCGGTCATCATCCAGCTGACCAGCAAGAAACTCCGGCACGGCAAAAAAATATTTCTCGCCGCCCCCATCCACCACCACTTCGAGGCCCTGGAGTGGGGCGAGAGCAAAGTGACCATGCGCCTCTGGATCATCGGCATCTTCTTCGCGATGCTGGGAATCTTTGTCGGGATGTTTGGCTAGTCTATGGCCCGCTGCGGACAGTTTGCCTTCCGGGGAACTTTCCGTATCATGCCTTCATGTTGAGAGTAGCCATCAATGGATACGGACGTATCGGAAGAGTGGTCCACCGCCAGCTGCTCTCCCGTTTTGCGCATGAAGCAGAGGTCGTGGCAATCAACGCGTCAAGCGATGCGGCGATGCGGCGTTATTTGCTCAAGTACGACACGCTGCACGGCCGCTTTGACCATGCTGTGGACGTGGAGGGGGAGCATCTGCGTATCGACGGCACACCCGTCCGTGTCATCAAAGAGAAAGATCCCGCCAGGTGCCCGTGGAAAGAACTCAAGATCGATGTGGTTGTCGAGGCGACGGGCAAATTTCGCACGAAGGAAAAGGCGCAGGCACACCTGACCGCCGGCGCCAGAGCGGTGATCATCACCGCACCGCCCAAAGATGACACCACCATGATCGTGCGCGGCGTGAACGATGACCTGCTCTCAAGCGCGCTGCCGATTGTGAGCGCCGCCTCCTGCACCACGAACTGCATCGCCCCCGTGATCAAGGTGCTGGATGCCTGGAAGGGCATCAGACGCGGTCTCATGTGCACCACGCACTCCTTCACGAGCTCCCAGAACCTCCTCGATAACGCAACCGACAGCTCGAAGCTGCGCCTCGCGCGTGCGGCGGGGCTCAACATCATTCCCTCGACGACGGGTGCAGCCAAGGCGGTGGGCAAGGTGTTTCCGCACCTGAAAGGCAGGCTGGACGGCATGGCGCTGCGCATTCCCGTTCCCGATGTTTCCGCTGCCTACCTCGTGCTGGAGCTGAACGACTCCGTCACCGCCCAAGAAGTCAACCGCACACTCAGCGAGGCCGCGCAGGGCGAGCTCAAGGATATTCTGGCGGTGGAGGAAGGCCTGCTCGTCTCGTCCGACTATCTGTCCGATCCGCACTCCAGCACCGTGGATCTGGATTCCACGAACGTCATTGACGGAAATCTCGTGCAGATTCTGGCCTGGTACGATAACGAGTGGGGGTACGCCATGCGCGTCACAGAATTGGTCTCAAGCATCGGTTCCCTCCTCTAAACTTCCATCCTTTACCTTCAACCTTATCCTTCGTTCTCAAACATCCAACAGAACAAAAAAACTGAAACAAAACAGCAACCGTCCCCAAGTCCGAAGCCCTAATCCCTAATCCCTAATCCCTAATCCCTAAACATGACTCCCTCCCCTTCCGTCCCCGCCGAACAGCGCAGCCTCAACGGCCACCTCTTTCACGTCTCGAAAGCCCCCGACAAGCTGCGTCACCTCATCAACGATATCGCGCGCGCTGCGAAATACATCAGCTACGCCATCAAGACGACGGAGGCGGGCCTCGCCGGTTCGGTGAACATGTTCGGCGAGGAGCAGGTGAAGCTCGACGTCCTCTCGGACCGCATCATTCAGGAACACCTCAATGAGAACCGCCTCGTGTCCTCCTACGCCTGCGAGGAGCACGACGCCGTTGTGGAGATGTCGCCCGATGCCCCGTACTCGGTTGTTTTCGATCCGCTCGACGGCTCCTCGCTCGTCGATGCCAATCTGGCGATCGGTTCCATTTTCGGGATTTACGAAGGCAAAGAGATCATCGGTCATACGCCGCGCGAGCAGGTGGCCGCTCTCTACGTCCTGTACGGGCCGCGCACGCTGTTCATCTACTCCACAGGCAGCGGCGTGCATGAATTTCTCCTGAACGATGTGGGGGAGTTCATCCTGCTCAGGGAACACCTGGGCATCGGCGACAACGCCAAGAATTTCAGCCCGGGCAATCTGAGGGGGATCGATGAGACGGACGGCTACCGTCCGGCGCTGGAATCGTGGATGGCGCAGCAGATGACCCTGCGGTACTCGGGTTGTCTCGTGGCCGACGTGCATCACATCTTCAGCAAGGGGCAGGGCATCTTCACGTTCCCCGCCAGCAAAAAATATCCCAACGGCAAACTCCGGCATGCCTTCGAGTGCGGTCCGTTCGCCTACCTCGCAGAACAGGCGGGAGGATTGGCTTCAGACGGAACGCGGGACATTCTGGATATTCCCATGACCGCCGTCGATCAGCGCTGCCCGCTGATCATCGGATCGACGAACGAGGTGAAGCGGGTCTGTGCCCTCCTGCAGGCATGAAGCCGGCAGGCAAACAGGCCTCATGTTTCGCCAGCCGTCTAATCCCAGTACGCCTCTTTCTGCGCACGCGCCATCGCCTCGTCGAGCGTCTGCGTGCTTTCCTCACGCTTGACCTTCCCCTCCAGATTGTACAAACGCTTGAGGGAACGATATGTCCCCCAAATGTAGTACTCCTTGCGCGGTCTGCCGCGGCGCCTGCGATCACCGCTCTCCTCGGGAGCACCCGGCTTCAGCAGCGGTTTTACGTTGCCCGTTTTTGTCCACTCCACCGGCCCGATCACCGTCCGCTTCTCGGTGTCGAAGTAGAGAAAATCGGTATCTGAGTAGGGAGGCATGCGGGTGCATTGTAATCCTGTTCCTGTGGCAAGTTCTAGAGGTTGAAGAAGTTAGGGAAGTTGGAGAGGTTTGGAAAATGTGAGAGAAGCCCGATAGGAATAACCTCTCAGGCCTTTCTAACCTCTATAACCTCTCAAACCTTTCGGACCTCCGTCATCGGTACGTTCTGTGCTCTTCCGGCGGAGGAGGCGGGGGAGGCGGAGGAGGCGGGGGAGGAGCCTCGAAGAACTCGCGCTTGTCTGCGGGCTCCGCGTCTTCTTCCGGATGGTGGAAGATCTCCTGCACGAACCCCTTGCGCTGCTCCTGAAAACGCAGAAAGGACTCGAAGAGCGAAACGAGACTGCCGATGAGTGCCACGTAGATGCCGAAGCGGATCTCCATGCGCGCCAGATCAAAGGTCACCTTGATGAGCACGGAGAGGGCGGCAAGAATCAGGATCACCGCCTCCGCAGAGGCACAGAGACGCACAACCTCGCGATAGCGCCTGCGGATGAACACGGGACCGCCCGTCAGAGGGATCACTGTAATGAGCAGCACAAAGACGTGCAGGGCAAACACGCTGATCCCGATGATCGTCGTGTAGAACCCGAACCCGGAGTGCGACACGGTCGTGCCGCCGATTTTCTCCCCTCCGATCCAAGGCAGGAACACGCCGGCGATTGCGACCAGAGATCCTGCGTTGAGAATCTTCTCTTCCAGCTCGAGCCCCATGATCTTGCGGAAGAACTGCGAAGCCATCAACGGCAACGATAGCACCACGGACCCTGCGATGCGAATGTGAAATGGACAGTGCGCACTGTAGAATGATCCGGGAAAACAAGTCTGCATTCATTGTACATTTGCTGCTGTCCGCTCTACATTTTGCACTCTTTCCATGCGCACGCTCGCCATCGACAGCCGGGAAGCCCTGAGTGAGAAACCTACGGGCAAAGCCCGTTGGGCGCGCTGTTTTCTGGATGAGCTCCTGACGCGGGGCATCCCCGTGCTCCTGCTCAGCACTCGTCCGCTCCCGCCCGGCTGGCAACTGCCCCACGTGCGCTCGGCCGTGCTGCCTGCGGGAATGCGCTGGCATCTGCGCGCCGCACGGCTGCTGTCCTCCCGCCGAAGCGAACTCACCTACTTCAGCCCCACGAGCTTCATTGTTCCCTTCCTCTCCGGCGGTTCTGTGTCCACGATCCCGCTCGTGCATGATCTCATTGCATTCCGCGGCGAGCCGCACCAGCGCAAAGCGCAGATCATCGAGCGCCTGACGCTCAGACGCGCGCTTGCACAGGCCTGTCATATCTGCACGGTCAGCGAAGCCACGAAGAATGATCTGCTCAACCGCTACGCATTTCTGGGCAGTGACCGCATCTCCGTCGTCTTTGCAGGACCGTACAGCCGGACGGCGCCGCAGAACGTTCCGGACGGACGGACGATCCTGAGTATCGGAACGCTCTGCCCGCGCAAGAACCAGATCGGACTCATCCGTGCCTTTGCTTTACTCCCCGAAGCGACGCGTGCCCATGCGCGTCTGATCATTGCCGGAGGTCGGGGCTGGCATGATCGCGAAATCATCCGACTCGCCCGCGAGACCCCCGGTGTGGAATGGCAGGGATACGTGACGGACGCCGCGTACGAGACGTTGCTCTCCACAGCACATATTTTCGCGCTACCGTCGCTCTACGAAGGCTTCGGCATGCCGGTGCTGGACGCCCTGCAGCGGGGGATCCCCGTGCTCACGAGCCGGCGCGGCAGCCTGCCGGAGGTGGCGGGGGAAGCCGCGCTGTTCGTGGATCCCGAAGACGAGGCTGCATTGATGCAGGGGCTCAAAACCCTGCTCACCGATGATGCGGTGCGCCTGCGGCTGCGCAATGCCGGTTCCGCGCAGGCCGGTCAGTTCAGCTGGAAGCGCACGGTGGATTTGTTCCTTTCCGGTGTTCAGGCATTCCTGTAGCAGGCTACACTGTGCCTATGCCGAAGTTCCGCCGCATCGGTCTCACCGTCAAATCAGGCTTCGACCACAAGGACGAGGCCGTCGCGCGCATCATAAAAATCCTCCGCACACTCAAGTGCACGGTTGCCGTGGATCCCTCGCGCATCTTTGACCTTCCCTGTGCACAAGAGTGCGATCCCATGCAACCCAAACAGAAGATCGACCTCCTGCTGGTGATCGGAGGCGACGGCACGGTGCTGCGCGCAGTCAGGGAAATGCGGGATTTCTCGGTGCCCATTCTGAGCATCAACCGCGGCACGCTGGGATTTCTGGCGGAAATTGAGCTGAATGAGGCGGATCACATCCTTCCGGCTCTGATGAACGGGGAAGGGATGATTGATGAACGCGGTTTGCTCAAGGTCGAAACGGTGCGCAGACGCAGGGTGTTCTTCTCCGGACATGCGCTGAATGAGGCGGTGATCGCCCAAGGCACCATCGCGCGGCTCATTGATCTTGAGACCGCGGTGAACGGCGAAGCCCTGACCACCTACCGCGCCGACGGCCTGATCGTCGCCACGCCAACGGGATCTACGGCCTACTCGCTCGCCGCGGGCGGCCCCATCGTGCATCCTGCCTTCGATTCGGCGGTCATCCTCACGCCCATCAATCCCTACAGTTTTTCGCAGAAACCCGTTGTGCTGAACGGTGAGAGCAAAGTGGACGTCGGGGTGCACATGAAGGTCCGCAAGTTCGCCGATGTCGATGTCAACCTGACGATTGACGGACAGATGTACGTACCGCTGCAGGATGGCGACCACGTGCGCTGCTCCATGTCGAAGCACACCGTCAAGTTTCTGCGCAGAAAGCAGGATACGTTCCTTCGGACACTGAGGACGAAACTGCGGTGGGGAGAATAAAAGGATGTTTCAGGTTACACGTTGCACGTTACACGATTGCGCCCGAAGACCTCTCGCCTGTAACCAGTCACCTGTAACGTGAAACGTGAAACATCAGCTTCTTACAATCATCTGCTCCCGACCCGGCCCCGTCCCGATGAGTGCAGCCGGAACGCCGGTCTCCTTCTCGATGAACTGCAAATATTCCTGAGCCTGTTTGGGAAGCTTTTGGAATGCCGTAATGCCGACAGTAGAGGTCTTCCAGCCCGGCAGATTCTTCCATACGGCTTTTCCATCGGACGATATTTCTGTACAGACGGGAATCTCCGCTTCCTCATCCAGCACATCGAGCTTGGTGATGTTCCAGTGCGTGAAGCCGTTGATCATCGCCGAGCGCTTGAGATCGGGAATCGAAAGCCACCCGCAGCGCCTCGGTCTGCCTGTCGTGGAACCGTACTCCCCTCCCCGCGTACGGAGCCGGTCGCCCGTTTCTCCCTCCACCTCCGTCATGAAGGCCCCTTCGCCGACCCGCGTGCAGTAGGCCTTGGCGACGCCAATGCAGGCAGTGAGCACACGTGGCGGCAGGCCCAATCCCTGCAGCGCGCCTGCGGCAGTGGTCTGGCTGCTCGTGACGTACGGATACGTGCCGTGGTCGAGATCGAGCAGGCTCGCCTGCGCGCCTTCGATGAGCAGCGTCCTGCCCTGTTGCAATTTGTCATGGAGGAACTCAACGGTATCGACGATACGATCCTTCAAGAGCTTCCGCGCCGGTGCGAGCGCGGCAAGTTCGTTCTCAATATCCACCGTGACGCCGTACAGGCGCTGCACGCGTTCGGCATGACGCTCGAGAATCGGACGCATGTCCCCCTTGAGGCTCTGCATGCGCGTTCCATCCCGGGAGGCTTTGTCCGTGTATGCCGGCCCGATACCGCGACCGGTGGTGCCGATCCCCTTCCCCTCCCGCTTGCGTCGCTCTTCCTCAAGCGCGAGATCAATGGCTTTGTGAAACTCAAACACGATGTGCGCCTCCTCCGAGATGAAGAGCCGCGGAAGCACGTCAATGCCTGCCTCCTTCAGCAGACGGATCTCTTCGAGCAGTGTCGGCAGATGCAGCACCAATCCCGACCCGATCACCACGGTCGTATGCGGATGGAGCGCGCCGGACGGCAGCAGATGGAAAATGTGCTTCGTACCATTCACGACAATGGTGTGGCCGGCGTTCGCTCCGCCGCATGCACGTGCCACGGTGTCGTAATGCTCCCCGAGCAGATCAATGACCTTGCCCTTGCCTTCATCCCCCCACTGGGCGCCGATGACGGCGCAGACGGGGCCACGTCGGTCTCGACCGACGGTGGCACGGCCGATCGAGATCGACGTGCCGGTGGCGGGGCCGAGGGACAAGAGGAGCTTCTCCACGACAGTACAGTATCAATCTTCCTTGCTCTTGAGAAGATGGCTCAGACGCTCTCCGGAACTCAACAGCTCCCGAATACGTACAATCATCGGATCATGGGCCACCTCCGGATCCTCCTGAATCGCCTGAGGATCCGGCGCCCGCTCCGGCATGTGTACTGGTGCCTGGAAAGGTTGAAGCCCGTCCTGATCCGTCACCTCTGACATCGCATCCATTCTATGCCCCCTACAACCCGCTCCATTCAACTATTCCGGAATATTTCCTGCTGATCCGCCTCGCACTCCATCACCAATCCACAACAGAACGGATGTTGCCTCGCCTGATCCGAGATCCTGCGCAGCATGTTAACGCCATCCTCTCCGCCAAAGAGCGCCTGTTGCGGTTCAAATACCATCACTTCCCGCTGCAGCACCCGATCTTCCGGAATGTACGGCGGATTCGAAACCAAAAGGAACGGCTCCCTGAGGTCCCGCACCGGATCAAGATCCTTTCCTTTAAGAAAGCCCACACGATCGGTGACATGGTGAAGATCGGCATTCGTTCGCGCGACTGCAAGCGCCTCCGCACTGATGTCCGTCGCAATCACCTGAATTTCCGGGCATTCCAGAGCCAGCGTGATCGCGATGCACCCGGAACCTGTCCCCGCGTCCACGACGATATGAGGATGCAGCTCCGACCGGAGCACACGCGACACAATGACAATACCCGCATCCGCCTCGTGCACTGCGTCCTGCGGATGATCGAGGAACGCGAGCGTGGCGCGCACCAGCTCCTCCGTCGCGGGACGGGGAATCAGCACATCCGGCGTTACAAAAAACATCCGGCCGAAGAATTCACGCTCGCCGATAATGTAGGCCACCGGTTCGCCCGATCGTCTGCGCGCATACCAACTTTCGATGAGTCTGTGATTGACGGGTGCAACGGCGTCATCGCCGTGTGCCAGCACCCACGTGCGGTCGCGACGTAACGCGGACGCAACGAGCAATTCCGCCTCGATACGTGGAATCCCGCTCCCCGCGATCAGCGCCTCAATGGTCATGAGCGCAGGAGTGACTCGCACACTGCCAGTACTTCCGCCTGCAGTTTCTGCGGATGAAAGTGCTCCTCAACATGGCGTCTCGCTTGTTGCGCGCGATCCTCCCATTCCGGACGATCCGCAATGAATGACCGTAACGCCGCCGCGATCGCCTGCGCATCTGCAGAGACGACCTGAGCGCACCTGCCATGATCCGTGAGAGTCGGCAGTGTGCCGCGGTTGGTGACGATCAGAGGCCGGCCGCGCGCCATTGCCTCAAGTGCAGTCAGACCGAATGGTTCTTCCCACACTGAAGGAACCATCACGACATCCGCACCGTCGTAGAGCGCGGGCATCGGCTGCTTCCATTCCAGAACATGAATTCTCAGCGGTGCGTGATCAGATGCCTCCCGCAAACGCGCTTCCACCTCCCTCCCCTGCCCCTCGAAGAGCGGCGCGCCCGCGAAGACGAAATGGCAGGGAATATCCGAAAGGAGCTTCGACGCTTCGAGAGCGAGACGCTGTCCTTTGTTGGGCGAGAAACGTCCGGGCACGAGCACAATCGGATGCGTGTCCGTCATGCCGAGCATCTGCCGTAGTCGCGCAGGATTTGCGGAAGCTTCGAGGAACTCCCGCGACACCCAGTTGCTGATCACCTGCACATTTTTAAGACGGAAGAATGGAGCGGCGACCAGCGGCGAGGGAGCGACGGCAGCCGTACGCGGCAGCGCGAGGAATGAACGGATGAACATGTTTTCAACCCGGCCGTACACGCCATGCAGGTAGAGGAGAGCGGGCTTACGCAGCCTGATCACCCACACGCGTGCGATGGCGAGCGTGCGTGGTCCGTTCACGACGATCACATCGCTCTCGCGCGCAAGGTGTTCTTGTTCGTGGGCAATACGACGGGAAGCGTGCCACACCCGCAGGAGTGACCACGTGGATTTGGGTCCATCCTTCATCGGCGGAAGCAGCAGAGCGTGCACATCTGCTCCCGCGTGTCTGCACGCGTCAAACAGCGAACCCGACGGGCACAGCACGCGCACGCGCCACCCGCGTGCCACTGTGGCACCGACAAGATCGAGCAGAATGCGCTGGCCGCCGCCGATTGCGCCGTACTGATCGAGGAACAGCACTGTGGGCATACGCTCGTTCATCACTCCCCCATCCTAAACCTGCGACGGGAAACCAGAAACGGGAAACGGGTACTTCCTCCCCTCTCAAGAGACGACTACACTTGCATGACACGTTCCCCATTGCATGGATCGCATCAGTCAAATTCTCCCCGGCGTACTGCGCGCGAAAGGCCTGAAACAGCACGCCGACGCGGCGCTCGTGCTGCATCGCGCACGGGCATGGATTGCCGAAAATCTTCCGGACATCCGCACGGCAGTTTCTGCACAAACACTGCAGGAGGACGGCACCCTCATAATCGAGTGCGGGAATTCCTCTGCTACACAGGAGTGTCTTGCAGCACTCCCGCACCTCAAGCTCTTCCTGCGCGAAGAGTGCGGGTTTTTACCGGTACGCACCATCCGTCTCATCCGTACGCGCAGCCGCACCTAAGAAAAATCCCCATGGAAAGCTGTATTCCCGCTTGCACCGAGGCTTTCGCTCTCTTACACTCTCCCCACACCTGATGATTCGTCAGGTCACTGATTCCATGCTCATCATTCGTCTGCAGCGCACCGGCCGCGAGAATCTGCCCACCTATCGCCTCGTCGTCGCCGAGAAGGCACGCTCCGTGAAGGGCAAATTTCTGGAGATCCTCGGGCACTTTCTGCCGGCCCGCAAGCCCGCCGTCCTCGAGGTGAAGAAAGACCGCGTGGAATTCTGGATGCAGCGCGGAGCGGCGGTCAGCAATACCGCGGCACGTCTGCTGCAGAAGGAAGGAATGAGCGGCATGGAAAAATACATCCAACGCTACACCAAGAAGAAATCCAAGAGCGAGGCCCCAGCAGAAGCCGCTCCTGCAGCCGCGGCAGCCACTCCCCCGCCCGCTCAGGAAGCCGCAACGACACCCGCGGCGTAAGGAGCTTTCCAACTGCATCCAAACGGACTAGACTGTCGGCCGTATGCCAGATGATGCGAACACACTCCCCGGGTACGCGTTCCTCCAGTATGTGCTGGATGCCCTTTGTGAAGATAAAGACCAGCTCTCCGTCGAAGGGAAGAAAGACGAACTCGGCATCCTCCTCACGATCCGCGTGAGCGAGCGCGATATGGGCAAACTCATCGGCAAGGGCGGGCAGACAGTCAAGGCACTGCGCACGCTGCTGCGGATCATCGGCGGCAACGCCTCGGAACGCGTCAATCTCAAAATCCTTGAGCCCGGTACGGCGGCAGGCGCCGTCTGAGATCCTCTTTCCTTCTTTCCTTCTTTCTTTTCCCACCTTCTCGATGCTTCGCTCTCTCCTCGAAGACGGCAACATTATGCAAATCATTTCCGTCTTCATTGCGCTCGGCCTCATCGCCGCCACGATCCTCTGCATCATTTTCATTATCATCGGCGGTATTTCCTTCATTCTCTCCGCCGGCAACGAGGACAAGATCAAGAAGGCCGTCCATACCATCCGGTATTCCATCGTCGGCCTCATCGTGGCGTTCATCGCGTACTTCCTCGTGCTCTTCATCGCACGTCTGCTCGAGATTCCGTTCGAGCTCTCCTTCTCTGACATCATCGACCTGATGCAGCAGATCCTGAGCGCGATGAGCGGCGGATGATTGCGAGCTCGCTCAGTTGTTGAAAGCGCGCCCGAAGGCGCGCTTATTGTAAGCAATGAAATGCACTTTCAGGCAAAAAGTCTGCGTTTGAAGAGGAACGCCTGACCCACACCGGCCAAACCGGTGAGGGCGAGGAAGATCGCATCGAAGGCCGCGCCCGTCGGCGGCAGACCGCGTACGACACCCAGACGGCTCGTGTACACCTTCTCGGTGAGAGACACCGTCTCGAGACCTTCTCCGGAAGCCAGTACAACGTTATCGATTTCAAACCCGTGAGGTGCACGCGCAGAAATCTCCACGCTGTAGCGGACCGTCCACACCTGACCTGGGTTGAGCTCCGGGATACCCCAGACGAGCAGGCCGTTCTGCATCTGGCCCCGTTCTGCGCCCACGACCGTCATGAAGCGCGCATCCAGCCTGTCCTCCACGCGTACTGTACGGAACGGATGATCCGTGGTATTCCGCAGCGTGATCGTGTAGGTCACAGTATCGCCCGGCTTCACTTCGCTGCGATCAGCCGTCTTCGAAAGCAGAGCAACGGGCCGCTCACTGCGTGAAGGGGCGCCCGACGCCACCGTCGTGAGATCCACCGCCACCAGACCCTGTGTTTCGGCCGTCATGCGCAGCGTCGCGCCCAGCGGAGCATCGGTGCGCACATGGGCATCGACCGTCAGGACACGCTCGCCGTGCGGGCTCACCGTGAGGTTCTCCCAGCGGACGTTGTTCCCTGTCCAGACGCCTCCGTTCGAGGCTTCCATGAATTCCGCGTACACCGGAAGTGCCGCGCTCAACGAGAGACCCGTGGCCAGAATATCGCCGTCATTCCTGAGATGGATCTGATAGGAAACGGAAGATGCCGGTGTCACACTGGTCAGACCATCCGATACCGTGATGTTGAATCCTTCAACAACAGGCTGCCGCTGCACGACAGTCGTGTCACTGGCCGGAAACCCGTCCACCGAAGCCTTGAAGACGATTGTCGCAAAATCAACGACATCGTGCTCCACCGCAACCATGATCTCGAACGTACGCATATCGCCCGCGCGAATGAGCTGATCGGTCCAACTGATGGACCCGTTCTGCTCCTGATACTGCCCCGTTGCCGCAAGGAACGAGACGGAGGAAGGCAGCTCGCCCCGCAGATCGAATGTCCGGTCGAAGTCTGACAGATTTTCCACCGTGAGCACGTAGCGCAGCTCCTCGTCTGGCCCTGCGTAGTCCTTGCCGTCACTGATGCGCAGCCGGATTTCCGGAGGCAGCGGCACCACGCGCGATCCCGCAATGACAGTCCTGTCCGCGATGCGCTCGCCCTCACAGGTGGCCTCTGCCGTCATCGCTCCTCCGATTTCGGCGTACGGATCCACAGAAACCCCCACAACCAGCCGCCGTCCGACAACCGGATTCACGGCGACGTTGTTCCAGACGATGGTATTCCCCTCGCGCCTGCCCGCATCGCTCGCCTCAACCAGATTCGCATAGGCCGGCAGTGTCAGGGTGACATCCGTCAGCGTAACGTTCTGGGAATCCGAGCGCACGGTCACGACGTACGTGAGGGACCCGCCCGGCTGGACACTGTCCACACCGTCCGTCAGCGTGAGGAAGATATTCCGCTCATCGGTCGATGCCAGCGCGAAGGGTGATGGAATGGAAACGACGAGGGAGTGCACACCCACTGCCAGTCCTGCAATCAGGCTCAGAACAGCGAGAATCTGCAATCGGCGGTACGTACGCATGTCGGAGATGGGGAAACAAAATGGCGGTTACTTTAAGTCTAATTCATATATTTGTCAATTCTTTTTCGCAGCCCTCAGTTCAGCCCATGCCATGAGAATTTGATGGATATTGGACGATTGGATGATATTCGACCCATTGAACTCTCATACCAACTTGCATTCAAATCGCTACCAATCCAACAGCTCCTATGCAGCCGAGTGAGTTCGGACTTTTCCGCTATCCCCTCTCCCCCTCGGGAAGGGGGAGAGGAGGGTGAGGGGACTCAACATTCGTCATGTTTTACATGCAACTGCGTATGAGAATGGCCAAAGCGCGCAAAGGTTAAAATCTGGTAAAAGGGCGGTTCGACTCGGCGAAACAGTGGCCCGAGCGCCGCAGCGTGAGGACCATGAGCGAAGTTCGCCGTAGGCGACGAGTCGAATGGTGGGTGGTACAGGAGTCGAACCTGTGACCTTCTGGGTGTAAACCAGACGCTCTCAACCAACTGAGCTAACCACCCGGCAAAGCCCAGCATAGCAAAAACCCACTGCTTGCCCACCATAGTCCCGAGCAGTAGCGAGGGCGAAGGTGGGAGCTCACCACCCGCAATCCGCAAGCAGGAGTGTATCAGATCTCACAGTGCGGAAATAAGGATAAGGATCGTTGCCCGATCGCCTCCCCTCCCCTAGAATCGGGAGGATGACGATCATTCATTCGATCCTGGTGATCGTGAGCATCCTCCTGTCACTCACGATTCTCCTCCAGCACCGCGCTGCCGGTCTCTCCTCCACCTTCGGCGGTATCGGCACCAGCTACGTGCAACGGCGCGGCGCCGAGAAGCTGATCTATCAGATGAGCATCTGGCTCAGCATCATCTTCTTCGCCCTCTCGGTGCTGCAGTGGTACGTGTGACGTGCCGCCGTCGCCCCTCACCCCTCATTCGTGGTGTCTGACCCGCGCCAATTGTTCCGGCTTGTGTTCCACTTCCAAAAGTGGGCTCTGCGTTTTCTTGCCCTGCTGTTCTGCCTTGCCCTGCTCCTGCTTCTGCGCCGGTTCTACAGGGCGAATACAGATCTCGTACCCGAGCGCGGAGGCACGTACATCGAGGGCTCCGTCAGCCAGTTCCAGCCGCTCAACCCCTGGTTCACCATCACGAACAACGTGAACAGGGATATCGTCTCGCTCGTCTTTTCGGGTCTGCTCAGGTACAACCCTGAGACGAAAAAAATCGAGGATGATCTGGCGACGCTTGCGGTCAGCCGCGACGGCCGGTCCTACACCCTCACACTGAAAGAGAACATCCTGTGGCATGACTCCACGCCGGAGCAACCACATCCGGTCACGCCGGAAGACGTGCTCTTCACCTTCCAGACCATTCAGAGTCCTGATTTTCCAAACTCGCTCCTGCGCGAGAACTTCCGTGGCGTGAAAGTGGAAATGATCGATGCACGGACCGTCCGCTTTGTGCTGGACGAGCCGTACAGCTTTTTCGCCTCTAACCTCACACTGGGGCTGCTCCCCAAAAACGCGTTCGAGGGCGTGCCGATTCGCAAGATCGATCAGACACTCGATTTCGGCCTCAAGCCCGTCGGGGCGGGTCCTTACGCATTCAAAAGCCTGGTACAGACGGATCTCTCGACAGAAGTGACACTGGAGCGCTTTTCCCGCCCCATCGATCCCGACTACTTCATCAAGCGCATCGTCTTCCGCATTTTTCCCGAATACCCCACGCTGCTCGCCGACATCCGCAACTTAGACGGCGTGCGTTTGGTCCCGCGCAATGACAAAGGCGAACCCATTGTTCCGCGGCGCTTCGTCGCGATCAACTACACACTGCCGCAGTACGTGGCGCTCTTCTTCAATCTCGGACATCCCTTCCTGCAGGACTCCAAGTTGCGTCTTGGCCTGCAGCTGGGAACGAACAAACAGGCAATCGTCGATGCCCTCGGTGAGAGCGTGATCGTCGATACCCCCCTGCTGGAACTCGATACGACCGACTGGCGCTATCATTTCGATGCGATGGCCGCACAGGGTGCGTTGTTTGAATCCAAATGGAATTTGCCCGAAAAAGTGCGGTTGCAACGATTACTGGAAATCCGTGAAACCAATGATACGGGGGCGCTGCATGCGGACCCCATTGTGCTGCTCGATACGGGGGCGGCACTGACGCTGACGGGATCACTGGCACAGGCGAGTGCGGGATCCACCGTGAACGGTATGCCGATTGCGGTGCATCCGGCGTCTTCCGGCAGCTGGATCGTTGCGCTTTCCACCACAGGGGGTACCGGTTCACTCAGGCTCGGACAGAATCTCGTCCAGCTGATGGATCCGAAGGGAAACGTCATCGACACGGTGTACGTCTGGCGTTCCGCAAACACCAGGGAATTCCGCCGCGCCTCTGCGGAACAGCTGCTGGTGCAGCAATTCATTGATTCTCGCGCGGGCTTACTCCCCGCCGGGGAACGCATCACCGTGCAGGACCTGGCCGTGGAACAGGGGATGCTGCGGCGCAGGACGGCGAATGACAAATCGGATATCCGCGTGAATGAGAAGGGTGAGCGGCTCACGCTCAGGCTCCTCACCAGTGCATCCCCGCAGACCTACCGCAAAACGGCGGAACAGATCCGCGAGCAGTGGGCCGCACTGGGCGTCGACGTCGTGCTGGACATCCCCGATACGCGCGCTGCGTTTGAGAAGAAGCTCATCAGCCGCGACTACGATATCCTCCTGTTCGGACAATCGCTCCTCGATAATCTCGACAGCTATCCTTACTGGCACTCGGACGGCATTCAGCATCTGGATGAAGCACCGACGGGCCTGCGCATCGATGCTTACAACTTCTCCCAGTACTCATCATTCAAGGCCGATGCGCTGCTCACGCAGATCCGCCAGACGTTCAACGAAGCCGAACGCCAGGAGGCATTGAGCGAACTGCGCAAGGCGCTGGCGGAGGATGTGCCCGCTGTTTTTCTCTACTCCCCGCTCTACACCTTCGCCTACCATCAGGACGTCCATGATGTCTCGATCGGACACCCGTCCCTCCACTCTGACCGCTTTCTCACATTGCACAAGTGGTATATCCTTCAGGAACGACGTTTCAAACCCGGCAAGAGCTGGTGGTCCTTCGTTCCCTGGCTTCTCTCAAGCCAATAACCTCATTGTATGGGGTCTGTGAAGACAAGTTGACTCTTGACAGCAGCGAGTCTAATCCGTAGACTCTCGCGGCTTTGTAAACGCAAGCTCACGCATGGAAATCCTCCTCCTCCAAGACGTCCCCGGCATCGGCAAGAAGAACGACCTCCTCGTCGTGGGCGACGGTTTTGCCCTGAATTGCCTTCTGCCGGACCGTCGCGCCCTCGTCGCCACGCCCACAGTGCGCCGCCGCTATGCGGAAGAGATCAAGCGACGGGCGGAAGAGAAGCAGCGCGAAATCGCCCTCAAGTCCAGTGTGGCCGGAAAGGTCTCGGGCAAGGAACTGGTCTTCCACCGCAAGGTCACCAAGACCGGCAAGCTCTACGCCGCCATTACTGAAAAACACATCGCCGAGGCGCTTGCAGCACAACTGCAGGTGCAGGCGGATGAGGCATCCATTGCTCTGGATGAGCACATTAAAGCAACCGGAACGTTCGAGGCGACGCTGAAGGCGGGCGAGTTCGAACAGAAGTTTACGGTGAAAGTGGACGCGGAGAAATAGTGGTCTACCCTTCATCCACCTGCCCCGGTTCCTGCGTCGTTTGCAAACGAACCATCGGGCCATTGAAGATCGACGGACAGATAATCCCAGAACCCGCCGTTCTGTTCTTCGGATGTGACCGTCAAGCCTCCAATGGACATGAATCCACCACCGTTGCCCACGTCACCGAACGGCGGCTGTGACCAGGTGAGGTTTTCAAATAAGTAATCCCACCTCTGCGCCGCGGCACGCACAGGGAACCCCGCACACATGACCATGACGGGCGTCAGCATCGCCAGTCGTCCGTATGAACCACCCATGGCACGAGAATACCATAAACATTCTTTATACAACAGAAATTCGTCTGGTCAATTACCCAGTTTCAGCATGGCATTGCGGACGATCTTCGACGTTTCCGCCCTGTTGATCACAGCATTGGGACGGAACGTCGTTGTTCCGTCATCCCCGGAAACAATGCCATCACCGGTTGCGGCTTCCACGGCACCGGCGAACGGCGTCGTCGCGGAGACATCGCTGTACACCCCTCCCTGCGCAGCAGGAATTGTCTGCCCGAATGTCTCCAGAATGATCTGAAGGACCGCGCCGCGCGGGGCGGACGCATTCACATTCAGATCGGGGGACGAGAAAACAGACACGCCGGCGTGCTCTAGTGCTGCGATGTATCCTTCGGACCACTGGCCTCGCGCGGAGCGCGTCCTGGGCGTCTCGTTGAGCGGAGCGAGACCGGCGGATTGCGCGGCCATCTTGGCAATCTCCGCGTAGGTCACGCTGCTGCCCGGCTTGAACTCGCCGGTCGGATTTCCCCGTGCATCGCGATACCCGGAGATGACACCTGCCTGTACGAGCTCAAGGACGTAGGGTGCAAACCACTGTGAAACGGGTACATCTTTCAGAACAACAGCTTTTCCGCTGATGTTAACGGAGAGGTTCCCCCGGACCTGCGGCAGATCTCCGTCACCCGAAACCTGCGTCGACTGGGTTGCCGCAGTCGTCCCATCAGAAGCGACAACGGTACTCCCCCCACCCCTTCTCCCGCCCCCGCCCCCCGCAGACGTCGTCGTACTCGTCGTTGAAGAATCGACTGTGAGCGAAGCGGAATCCGTCCCTGTTCCTGCATCCTGCGCATCGGTGTAGGAGAGCGAAAGAGATGTGGAGCTCGGCGCCTCAAGGTAACCGTTATCCGACACGATAGCCGCTTCGTTCGTTTGCGTGGCAGAGAAAATGGAACCACGGAACACACCCGATGTGTTCGAGGTTTCCGTCAGCGTCACACTCTCAGAGTCTCCTGAAGCAAGCGTCACGGTCACGGTCACGGTATCGGCAGCCGTCCCGCTGATGTTTTCATCACTATCCGTCAGCGTGAAGTAGATCGTATCGCCCGTCGTGAAACTATCGTCCTCGGCGTACGCGGAATCCGTGATTTTGACGGTTGTGGCACTGTGCTCGATCTTGCCCGTCCCTTCTGCGATGGTTCCGTAGTTCATGATCGTGGCACCCGTAGCGTAGATCGTGTAGCTCCCGAGCGACAACGTTGACCCCGTATTGATCTGCAGCGTCCCTATGATGCTCTGATCACTCGTGAGGTGCGTTCCACTGCTGGATGCAATGGTGAGATCGTGAATGGGATAATTGTTCGTATCGAAATTCTGATCAATACCGTTCAGCGTAAACATGTTGTCCGCCGTTAAGTTCAGACTGCCCGCCGCGCCGATCACGAGATGACCGGACATCGTCAAATTGCCCGACCCCATCGTGAGTGTGGCCTGCGCATGATTGGCAATGGTGATACCACTCTCAACGAACAGAGTGACATCGGCCGTTTCCAGATTCAAATTTCCCTGAGTAATGGTGAGTGCCCCTGAGAGTGCCAGGGTGGACATATCAACGTTGATGTCATCACTCGTCGAGCCCGCCGTGTTATTGAGTGTGAGATTCTTGAAGTGCGTGTTGTTGACCGTGGATCCGACAGTGAAGCTCTGATCTGCAATCCGGCTGTTGAATACGATGGATCCGGTAGAGACGAACTCCGTGTAAGAGGACGTGAGCCCCTTTGAGATTGCGAGGCTGCCCGAAAGGTAGAGATTCGTCGCCCCCAGCCGCACGATACCCCCTGTCATGGTGAAGCTGCCGGAGCCCGAGAGGTTACTCGTACTCCCCAACGAATGCCCACTGCCGATGATGCGTCCGCTCCCCATCCGCACACCGTCCGATCCGAGGTTGAGGGACCCGGTGCCGAGCAAAATGGTACCGGTCATGTTCTGGTTGAGGACGAGCCCCTTCATCTGTGCATTGCTTTTGATCCAGACATTCTGTCCAACCAGCAACGATCCTGAAGAGTTCCTCATGAAATAGACATTGTCGCTCGCCGTCGGCACCGCCGCTCCACCGTCACCACCATCGGTTGCCGACCAGTTATCGGGATTCTCGTACTGGTTGCTATTGTTCATCTGCCCCCGCCAGAAACGGTTTGCCGCGAATGCGGCAGGAGTACAGATGAACGAAAAGAGCATGACCGATACGCAGGAGACCGCGATGTGTCTCTTGGAAAGAACGTACTGTTCCATATGGGGAGAGGGAGAGAAACGGCACATTCTCTCCTTAATTCGCTTGTCAATACAAACCTCCCCCGATGATTCCGGCTTGCGATCTATAAGAATCAGTACAACAAGTTACTCAAGGATGGCCGAAGAGAGCGAAAACAAAAGGAAAGGCAACGGAGCGAGGAGTCGGGTGGTCATTCAGGGGGTAATGGTTACATGGCTTGCGGCTCACTCAGACTCATTCGCCTCGCTGCCGCGAGTCGAATGGTGGGCCGTGTTGAAAGATGTTGGCACTCGATAGGACTATCGGGGGCTCTTCGACTCCCTCGCTGTGGCTCGGTCGCTCAGAGTCATTCTGGCCATATACAAAAAAGAATGGCCCGAATCCCGAACGGAGATGAGGGGTGAGGAGAGCGTTCGGTTTCGGGTGCCTGAAAATGGTACTTTATAGCTTGTTGTAGCTCTCTTCTCCACTTTGAACATGTTCACTCCGAAAAAAACGCTGCAGGAAGCCAACTCTTCTGCAAATTCTGT
>JAQTQU010000019.1 GCA_028712095.1 Candidatus Peribacteraceae bacterium | reverse complement strand
CAGCGTTTTTTTCGGAGTGAACATGTTCAAAGTGGAGAAGAGAGCTACAACAAGCTATAAAGTACCATTTTCAGGCACCCGAAACCGAACGCTCTCAGGTACGCGCAGCCAGGCGATTTCGATGCGGAACCCTTGCATAGGAGGCATTGTATGCCGCCGTTCTGAGTTCCAGGTGCTTTACCGCTCGCGCACCCCTATTTTTTTCTCAATGAAGCGGAAATTCGTTGACAGAGAAAAATGGACAGTAATACTGACTTCAGTTGTTGTTCCTGCGGACAGCCGTTGATCTCGTAGTCAGCGAACCTCTGTCCGCCTCATGAGCACGCCAATGCACTCTGTGCAAAGGAGCGTCCCATGAAGAGTCTCTGTACCGCGGCCGTATCGCGTGCCAGCCCAAACGTGATCAAGAACCGGGCGAACAGCGCGAAGCGAACCGCCAAGAAGCAGGCGAGAAGCCGGTGAAGCAGATGCCGAACCGCCCCGGCCATTCCGGCTGGGGCAGAGGAGCCCCGCTCCTCGCGCGCCTCTGAAGCGCACCATAGAACAGCCTAGAAGGTCTGTGGTCCGCGCTTCCAGCAACGCAATGCTGGTTACCGGCAAAGCGTGACAACAACGAGAAGGATCTTGCTCTAGGCGGCAAGATCCATTTTTCGAGGAATTATCTTTCATGGTTTTCCTTCCACGCAAAAAAATCCATGCCGAAGCACGGGCCTCATCTCTTCGCCCTCATCCCCCTGCCCATTTCCTCTTGCATCGGTGTAACACTTTTGTTACACTAGAATCGTCCTCCCCCTCTTAAAGACCATGCCGACCTCCAAGAAACGCATGAACTTGAGCCTTCCTCCGGACATCGAACGCGCCCTCCTGCGCCTGGCCGAGCGCGATCACGTGCCGCAGGCCACGAAGGCGCTGTACCTCCTGAGGCTCGCGCTGGAAATCGAGGAGGACGACATGCTCGATGCGCTTGCTTCCGAAAGGGATACGCACGGAGCGCGGTTCGTCTCCCATGCGCGGGCATGGAAGAAATGACATTCCGCATTCTCTATGAGCGAGGAGTCGTGAAAGACGACATTCCCCGGCTTTCAAAAATGGACGGCGAACGCGTCCGCGCGGCCATCGAGAACAAACTGACGACGGCGCCGGAAGTCTTCGGGAAGCCTCTCAGACGCTCCCTCAAAGGATACCGCGCGCTGCGCGTCGGGGATTTCCGCATTGTGTTCCGCATTCAGGAGCACACCGTGAAGATCCTCCTGATCGCTCACCGTTCCGTCGTCTATGAGCGATACCAGGAAAGATTTGGCTGACGTTCAAAAAAATGACCGTCCTGGTAGAGGAGCGGTCATTCGAAGGTGGAAAGAACAATACAGTCGTCCCAAAAGGATCGAAAGCGGCAAATTTATACAGAAGCGGAAAAACAAATGCAAGGAAAATCGGACAAAAGAAAAACATAGGAAAGCGGAACTGTGGTAAAATGTGTCACTCATGTTTCCCTACGTACGTCACGCTTCGGCTGAACGACGCTTGATCCGACGCGGGGACCTCGCGCAACTCGGCAAGGATATCGACGCATTCCACATCCGCACCGACGATCCCATTGCTGCCGCGGGCTCGGTTGTCATGGCTCCAGCAGTGGCAGTCACGAAGATCGGCAATGCTCTTGGCGGGGAATTCAGCGATCGCCCTGCGCAGCCGCTCGGCGAGGGAGTATTCAAGTACACGATGCGCGACATTGCTTCGCTCGGCGGCAATACGCTGAGTGCAGCAAAAAATCTGCTTACCTTGCATCCCATACGCGCAGCCGGAAATGTCCTCAAAGGAGGGCTGGATGCCCTCGACATCATCACAGTGGATCCTGTGCTCGATATAGGATCCGGATTAGCGGGACACACAAGACGACAAGTCTCAAACGTACTCGCAACCGCCGCGTAAGTGCTACGCTACACCCGACATGCCCACCTACGATTTCCGCTGCCCGAAGTGTTCACACCACTTTGAAGTGAATCTGCCGTTCGGCAGCAAGAAGCATCCGCTCTGTCCGCAGTGTAAGCACCCGCAAACGGAAAAACTCATCACGCCGCCGACAATCCACTTCAAGGGAACCGGATTTTTTAAAACCGACAGTCAAAATATCCGCCCTTCCACCGGCTCTCTCCCCTCTGGAAAGGAGCCGCGTGAGGGAAAAGAAGAAAAGAAGGAAGAGACAACAAAGGGAACGGATCCGGCGAAGAAAGAGGCGCCCGCGGGGAAACCGAAAGCGGACAAGAGCGCAGAGAAGACGTGAGCGTGCAGAAAACCGTCTTTTCTGCTACAATAGAAGGAAATGGGACATCATTCTCCCGGCAACGGACGGCCCCACCTCCACCAGCGTCTGGCGGAGAAAATCGTCACCCTCCCCTACACGGCACTTTTCACGCTGTGGTTCACGCTGGCGGCACTCTTCGCGGCTGCGTATGCATTGCTCGCAACCTTTGCTCCGGCACACGCTCCGCAGGGGCTCGTGCACCTGCAGCCGCTCCGTCTGATCGGCAACAGTCTCTACTACAGCGTCATCACTTCCACGACCACGGGATACGGCGACATCGTGCCGATGGGATTTTCGAAAGTGCTCGCCTCGATCCAGAGCGTCGTTGGGTTCTTTCTGCTCGCCATCTTCGTCACCAAGCTCGTGAGCCAGCAGCAGGAGCTGGCCGTGCGTCAGATGCACAAGCTCACGTACGAGGATGTGTTCCATAATACGCGCGAAGGGCTTTTCGTCGTCCGCAAGGATTTCGACCGTTTGATCGCCAAGGTGGAACAACGCGAGACGCTGACAGAGGAAGACTGGAAAGATCTCGCCACCGCCTTCAGGCAGGCACAGAGCCTCCTTCTGGAAATCCCGGAGTTCTACAGCCCGGAGGAAGTCGGCCTCTTCACCTTAGACGAGCGCCGCGAGCAATTGCTGCAGGAGGCAGTGCACCGCACGCTCCACCGCCTGAACCAGTTCATCGACGAACTGAGCCTCGCCGGCATCGATTGGATGAACAAGAAAGAATCAACGAAGGAGCTTTCGGCGCTCCTGCACGTCGTTGAGAAGGTCATGGCGCTCTGGCGCGAGCGCTCCCCGCACGCCAAAAAGGAATCCTTCGAGATGATCCTGCGCCTGCGGGAACGCGCGGCGAATCGGATGAAGAGCATCGTGTAACAAAAGAGGGCAGGTTTCCCTACCCCCTAGTCCTTATCCTAACCCTATCGTCTGGGCGGCCCCCGTCTGTCCCCTCCTCCGAATCCTCCGCGGCGCGGTCCTCCGCGATCGCCGCCGAAGGACGGCCGTGGCGTAAACCCTTCGGGCGGCGCGGTCATCTGCTTGAGTGACATGCGCGTCTTGCCATCGACCGGATCGTACTCGACGCACTTCGCTTTTACTTCGTCACCCAGCTTGAGCACGTCTTCGACCTTCTCGGTGCGCGACCACTGGAGCTCGCTGATGTGAATCATGGCATCTTTGCCGCGCAGGAACTCCACAATCGCGCCGACACCGTCGATGACGCGCACGACTTTGCAGTCATAGACTTTGCCGACCTCCGGCTTGGCGACAATGCCGGCAATCCATTCCTTGGCCTTCTGCATCGCATCGCCGTTGAGGGCGGTGACGAAGACGAGTCCGCTGTCTTCGATGTCGATCTCGACCCCGAGTTCGCCGGTGATCTTCTGGATCGTCTCGCCGCCTTTGCCGATGACGAGGCGGATATCCTCCGGATCGATCTGGATCACCTCAATGCGCGGCGCATGGGGCGAAAGCTCCTTTCGCGGCTCGGGTATGGCCGTCGTCATAACCTTCAGAATCTCCAGGCGTCCCTCGCGGGAACGGGCAATTGCCTCTTCGAAGACGGAATCCGGCAGACCCTTGATTTTGATATCCATCTGAATCGCGGTGATGCCTTTTTCGGTGCCGCCGACTTTGAAATCCATATCGCCGCCAAAGTCCTCTTCGTCCTGCAGATCCGAGAGGATGATGTACTGGTCCTTCTCTTCATCGGAAATGAGCCCGAGGGCGATGCCTGATACCGGAGCCGCAATCGGCACGCCGGCCGCCATAAGGGCCAACGTGGAGCCGCAGGTGGCCGCCATGGAGGAGGAACCGTTGCTTTCCAGAATCTCGGTGACCGTGCGGATGGTGTAGGGGAAACTTTCTTCGTCGGGCAGTACCGGTTCCAGCGCCCTCTGCGCCAGACTGCCGTGGCCGATTTCGCGGTTACCCACCATCAGACGATTGGAGGTCTCGCCTACCGAGAACGGCGGGAAGTTGTAGTGGTGCATGTAGCGCATCTTCCGTTCGCCCTCCATGCCCTCCACAATCTGCTTGTCACCGGGCGCGCCCAGCGTGCAGGTGGTGAGCCCCTGCGTCTCGCCCCGCTGGAAGAGCGCGGAACCGTGTACGAAATTCGGCAACGGATCGAGCGTGACCGTAATCGGACGGATCTCGGTGACCTTGCGGCTGCTCATACGGATGCCTTCCTCCAGAATCAGGCGGCGCACTTCGCCCTTGATGATCTTATCCATCATTTCAGACGCATGCGCGTAGAGCTCAATGAGTTCTTCTTTCTCGTCGGCAGGACCGAATTTCTCTTCCAGCTTCGCGGCGGATTCTGCCATCAGCGTATTGAAAATCGCACGGCGATCGAGTTTCTTCAAGGGATCTTTGATCGCTTTGGTGACCGTCGTGAGTGCCCAATCCTTCAGGAGAGCAAATGCCTCTTTATTCTCATAAGGTGGAGCAAGTTCAAATTTCTTCTTGCCTTCTTTCTTCTGCAAATCGGCAAAGAACACAGCGATCTTCTGCGCCCACTTCTTGCCGAACTGGATGGCACGCAGAATCTCGGCCTCGGGCACCTGATTCGCACCCGCTTCGATCATGACAACGCGCTCGGGCGATGCCGTCACGAACATATCGAGATCGCTCTTTGTGCGAGCCTCGCGGGAAGGATTGAGGACAAGCTCCCCGCCGATGAGCCCCACGCGCACCGTTCCGAGCGGTCCTGCCGCCGGGCAATCGGAGAGCGCAACGGCCAGATTGGCCGCGTTCGCGGCCGCAACGTCGTACTCCTGTTCATTGTCATACGAGAGCACCGTGCAGAACACCTGAATGTCATTGCGGATGTGCTTGGGGAACATCGGACGCAGCCCGCGATCCACCACACGCCCGAGGAGGACGAAATGATCGGCCGGACGGCCTTCACGCTTGCGGAATCGGCTGCCGCCGATGCGGCCGCCGGCGTAGTACTTCTCTTGGAAGACCACCTGCAGCGGCAGGAAGTCGACGCCCACGCGGGGCTTGGCACTGACGGTGACATTACCCATAGCCACGGTCCCACCCATCTGGCAGAGCACGGTGGCATTGGCCTGCGTGCCGATGAGGCCGGTTTTAAACTTCATCTCGGCATCGCCGAGCATCAGGGTGAATTCCTTCTGCACGCTGGCAGAGGACGAACGGGTGAGTATGGACATACTGTAAAGGGGAAAGAGGTAGAGGCGCGACGATGTCGCGTCTTCTCTCCTTCCGGCAAGATCAGATCCGCTGTGTGTATGGATTCACGCGGCTACGCACTCAAAAGAATGCAGAACTGTGTAAACCCAACACAGAGGAGGAAGAGACGACCTGCGGAAGGAAAGAGCAGGGCTATTGTACGCCGGAATCAGCGGAGGCAATATCGCTTTTCCACATATTTCCCTTCAAGTTGCCTTGCTCAAGAGATCGGTGAGCGCCCCACCGAGGATCTGCAAGCCATTTTTGGTAAGTACGGACTCCGGGTGGAACTGAAAACTGGCGAACTGATCGCTCCGCAGCGCATGGACGCGCTTGGAACCCTTGTCGCAGGACATCTGAACCCCGGGAATGCGCTCTTTCTGTCGCGCGGAAAACGTATTGTAGAAACCAACGAGTTGCCTCTTACCGAACAAATTGATTTCCTCCTGGACTCCTTGCGATGGTTTCTCCTGTTGCTCTACCTCCATACCTAATTCCCTGCACAGGATCTGATGACCAAGGCAAACGGCAAGAAACTTCTTCCCTGATGCCCGAAGCTCACGCACAACATGACGAAGCTTCTTCATTTTCGGATTCTGTTCGTTATTGGGATCACCGGGTCCCGGTCCCACGACGACAAGATCCGCGTCATCCGACGCACAGTCATACTCTTCAAAACTTACGACGCGCACTTCCGCCCCCATGCTCGTCATCATATGCCCGAGCGTGTGACAGAAATCGTCTTCATTGTCGATGATGGTGATTGTCTTTCCCTGAACGGCTTCAAGCGTGTTGTGCACCTGCTCCTGGTCCTCGAGGAAATATGGGGAGAGATCGAGATTCCTCTCGCGGAGCACCTTGAGAACCTCCTCATCGGAGAGAAGTAGCTCATCCGAAGGAACAACTCTGTTCCGGACCGGATCCAGGATGCTCCCGATCAGAGCACTGAGCTTCGCCTGCGTCTCTTTGACTTCGCTTTCCGGATCCGAATTCCGGACCAGCGTGGCACCCGCGCGAACGGCGAGCGTGCCGTCGGCATCAATTTCCGCCGTGCGGATCGTAATGGCACTATCAAGGTTCTCACTGCCATCTGCATCTCGACCAAACAGAGCAAGCGCTGAGGAGTAGTACCCGCGGGAACCGGATTCGTACTTTTTTACAACTTTGCACGCATTGCCCACGGGGCTGCCTGTGACCGTCGGCGCGTACATGGAGGTACGCAGCAGATCAATTGCCGGCTTATCACTGTGCCCGCGCAGCAGGTATTCGGTATGGATGAGACGAGACATGTTCTTGAGGAACGGACCCTCGACCGTCCCGCCGCTCTCGCACATCTGCGACATCATCTTGAGCTCTTCGTCGAGCACCATGAAGAGCTCGAGGATTTCTTTATCATCACGGAGGAATGCAAGGAGTTCCTCTCTCGTAACGGGCTGATCCGGTTTCTTCCGCAAGGTGCCGCTGATCGGATTCATCGTCACCTCCCTGTGCTGAACAGTGAGATGCCGTTCCGGTGACGCGCCGATGAGGTATTTCTCTCCATCAAAGAACAGGAACGTCATGTAGCTTCCGTGCTCTGAGAGCAAAAGTGACCGATAGATACTCAGTGCCTTCGCCCGGTTCATCTCGACGATTTGTCCCCTCCCCGTATTCGCCACGACGAAATTCGCGCCCTCGCCCTGTCCGATTTCATCGTCAATGATGCGCCGGATGACCTTCGCGTATTCTTCGGGCGTCATATCGAATTGGATGCCGTTTTTGAGTTCCACTTTGTCGGAAGGAACGGAGGCGAGTAATTCCTCCAAATGGACTCTCGTCTTTCGGGCAATATCGATGCAACGGATCGGCTCATGCTCCGTGTGCGCCGCGTATCCGCGCTCATGTATCTGGGAGAAAGGAATCGCGCAGACGGTATCAACGACGGAATCGGAACCCTGCATTCCGACGTTCCGCTGTATATCCGCAAGAGAATGGCAGAGACGTTGCGTCCCTGAGAGAATCTGCACCTCCTCGTCCGCCCCCCGCCGGATCATGACGAAGGGATCGGTGCCGTGGAGTATGTCTTCGATTGGGGCCGATGATGAGAGAGAAGAAGATTGCATGGAAGAAGGGAAAATGAGGAAATACAAAAAACACCGCGGGGCGCACTGCTGACTTCAAAACCCAGGGCGCTCCGTACTACGGCTGAGCCCGCCACGCCTCACATGTGGTTCGGCCGCACAGGCTGACCGAACCCTGGCGGAAGTCGATATCACGCGAAACGCCGTCATCCAGAGAGAGGATGTACTGCCGAATGGCATCGACAATGTTATGGGGGATGCGACCGCCAAACTCCTCTGCCATCTCACGACTCCGCAAACAGGTATCAATGCGATTGGCAAACGCCGCAACGGTTCGAAGCCCGTCCCGATCGACTTCGAAATCGGCTTGGGGCAGGCACTGGTAATCGATGCAATTGCCGGCATGACCGACAATGAGAAAACACTCAAAGCGGATGCGGTTCTGCACGGTCATTGGCACGCCGTACCGTACCTCCATCTGCTCCGGGAAAGGCATTGGGAGAGTTGAAGGAGGGCCGAGTTCGGCGTCTGCAATACTCATGTACCGCTACAACAGTACATTCACTCTCCTCCAAAATCAAGATCTTTCTTAAAAAATCGACAAAACAGTCAATAACAAACAAAAACATAACAGTAACCGTGGCGGGGCGCGCCACGGGGGGTGAAGGGGGAGGTTCTGTAGCAATCGTTCGCCGACGAGTCGGATCCGAAACCTTGGAGGATCCGACGAGGAGGTACAGAACCGAGTGGAGCGGGCGTTGGCGCGCCAGCGTTTTGGCTCCACCTTTGTCGCCACAAAGGTGGAAAAAAATCATTACTTCCGATTCTTCTGCATCTTCTCCAAAAACATCCCAAATCCCCCGCTTCCGTACTTCATCATCCTCGACCCCCGCGTGATCTTGCTGATACTGAGATTGAGCTTCTTCGCGATATCCCGCTGGGACGTCCCCTTGTTGAGTTCCTGAATCAGTTGCCAGCGCTCGGCGACGGATGCGAGCTCCTGCGGCGTGAGAATATCGGCGAAGAGCTTCTCCGCCTCTGCCGCAGTCCGGACGGAAGAAAAAAGTTCGTAGAGATCCCGAAGATGCTTAGGGGGAACGGACATGCCAAACGGAAGTATACCTCGTTCGTGTCCTACCCCCTACACCTAACCCTCACCCTATTTCTTCAAGTCGTGCGCCTCTAATACCGCCTGGTACTCCTCGGGCTTGTTCATCTTGAGGTAATTGAGGAGCTTGCGGCGCTGCGCCACTTTGCCGAGAAGACCGCGGCGTGCGGAGAAATCTTTCTTGTGCTCGGCCAGATGCTTGCTCAAAAGGTCGATCTCTTTGGTGAGGATGGCGACCTGCACCGGAGCGGACCCGGTATCGGCGTCGTGTGTGCGGAACTTGGTGATGAGACGTTTCTTGGATACGCGCTTGAGGGACATAGAGGAGAGTGGGAACGTGTCTCGCCCGCGGATGCGGGCGGACGTGCGAAAAAAATTACTTGCCGTGCCGCCCGGGCGATCATTCGCTCAAACGGAGAAGCGCAGACAGGAGCCAATTCTAAGCGGTAATTTGAAGAATGCAAGCAAATCGGCCGTTACCCGAGAGAGCAGGGAAAGAGTGACCAACAATGAGAAGGAGTGGACAGATGTTCACCCCGTGCTAGGATTCGTCCATGACTCTCACTAATATTCTCCTGACTGCATCGCTGGTCGGCATCGCCATCGTTCTCTGGAAGGTCTTTCGCGCACGCGGTGAAGGCGATCCCCTCCTCCAGGCCGAGCTTGATCGCCGTAAAGAGGAAATCGGCGAATGGAAAAACAAGATTGATGAGATCAAGTCCGAAAACAATGAGCTGAGAGGCAAGGGCAAGCAACTTTCTGCCGACTACATGAAAATTCAGGCCACAAATGAAGGACTCTCGACCCAGGTTGCGGAATTCAAGGCGGCTCAGAAGCAGCGCGAAAAAGACCAGCAGCAGGCGCTCAACCAGCTCGAGAGCGCGAAGAAATCTCTGGAAGATGAAAAGATGCGCGTTCGGCGCGAAGATGAGGAGCGCATACAGAAAGAAGCAGAAGAACGAGATCGCATGTGGGCCGAACACGAGATAAGCGTCATCTCTCTGCTCACCGATCTCTGCAAGAAGCCGCAGCATGCTTTCACCTCCTACGATAACAACAACCTGCCCGAGGGATTCCATGGAAACCTGAAGCCTGATTTCCTCATCGAATTTCTGGAACAGTACATCATCTTCGATGCCAAGATCTCCAAAGCGACGAACCTGCAGGTCTACATCGATGACCAGGTGAAGAAGACCGCCGCAAAGGTGAAGGGCAAGGAAGGAATCTATCCGCGCATTTTTCTGGTGGTTCCCACCAACGCCATCAGCGAACTCAAGAAGACGTATTTCTACGAAGACGGATTCCACTTCTATGTTGTCTCTCCCGAGGCGCTGGCTCCCATCCTCGCCAGCTTCAAGCACATCCAGAGCTATGAAACCGTGGAGGGTTGGGATCCGCAGGAACGGGAAGCCATTGTCGACCTCATCACGCAATTCGACTATCACATCAGTCTCAGGAACTTTGCCGAATACCAGCTCATGCAGCACGGAATCGATACGCTCCAAAAGACACAGAACACCGATACCGAGCTGGCGCGGGAAGTTGCCATCCGCAAGGGCAAAATGCGCGCGCTCAACTTCAAGACCGCCGATCAGAAGGCATTCGTTGCCAATCCGGAGCTCCTGCGTCAAAAACTTCTGGAACTCACGGAACCGCAATCCAAGATGAAAGAATGAGAAACGGCAGGACCCATTGACCGGAGAAGGATTCGTCCTACCATAGCCCTCAGATGCAACTGCATCAGGTCATCGTCAGCCTCGCCTGCCCTGAGCTCGTCGAACGGGTCCTCGTCGTCGTCCCCCAGGGATAGCGCGAGCGTGCTGAAGTCGATGACCCACCTCGCGCAAGCGGGGTTTTTGTTGAGTCACACCGCCGGTGCGACTTTACCCACTTTCCCCCATCTCCCATGGCATACGAGATCCTCGGCATGGCCATCGAAGAAGAGAACGCGCTCGGGCGCTTCTCGTTCGCGGAACCGAACTACGGCGGAACACTGACGGTCTTCCGTTCCATTGAGAACGGACACGGACCCGTTTCGCTCGCCGCAGAGCTCGTCAGCCGGGAACAGGGGGTCATCCGCTCGACGGTCTTCTGTTTCCTCAGGAACGGACGGCGCACGCCCGTGAACCGCATGCAGGCCGAGAATGCGCTGCGCAAAGAGCTCGATCTGCTCTGACGAAAACGGGGCGATCCGCGTAAACAGGATAGAAATGCCATCTGGAAGCCAAAAAATCGCGTCGTTTGACACGGAGAAATGAGCGCGTACCCTGAACGTGTCATGCAACACTCCGCTGCTTACACCATGAAGCAGATCCTCAATACCCCGAAGAGGTAGCGGGTGTGCTGATGTATGTATTTGCACCCCGCACAAGAGAAGCGGGGTTCTTTTTATTCCCTTCCCTTCCTCCCCATGAGCACCATTGAGCCACAGCGCACTCAGGGTCTTCCCGAGAAACACGGTGACGGCATCTGTGTGACACTTGTCACAGACGAGAAGAATGCGACAACGACGGTAACCGCTTCAGACTCCCTGCGGAATCGGCAGAAGGCAATGACAGTTCCAACGCAGAGAGTCGAGAATGATCGACAAGGTGTCATTGACGAAGTCCTTCGCCTCCTCGCGGACGATCTCAACCACGATCCCATACAAGTCGGCGTTTTTTCCAATGGAAAAAATGGTAAGGGGAATGGTTCTGGTACCATGCCGGAGTGAAGCCGCGCCGCAGCCATGATCTCATCTTCGGCCTCCTCAACCCTCCGCAGCGCAAAGCCGTGGAACACACCTCAGGTCCGCTCCTCATTCTGGCGGGAGCAGGCAGCGGCAAAACCAAAGCACTCACGCATCGCATTGCCGCCCTGATCGCGCAGGGCGTGCCGCCATGGCAGATTCTGGCGGTGACCTTTACGAACAAAGCGGCGAAGGAGATGAGGTCGCGTATTGAAAATCTGCTCCATCTGACCGAGGGCGAAGATCCCGCCGCATGGAGCTCAAAGAGCGCCAAGCTGCCCGTGATGGGGACCTTCCACTCGATCTGCGCGCGGATTCTGAGAAAAGACATCGAAAAGCTGGGCCGCGACCGCTCGTTCGTGATCTACGATAAAGACGATCAGGAGCGACTGGTGAAACAGGTCCTCAGAGAGATGAAGGTGGAAGAGGCGGAATTGAAGCCGCGCGCCGTGCTTTCTTCCATCGGGCGCTTCAAATGCGAAGCGCTTTCGCCTGTCGAAGCCATGAAGGATGCTACTTCTCCGCGGATGGAGACAATCTGCAAAGCATTCGCCGCCTACGAGAAAGCGCTTCGCACAGCCAATGCTCTCGACTTCGACGATCTCATGCTGGAGGTCGTGCGGCTTTTTCATGAAGTGCCGGAAGTTCTGGACCGCTACCAGGAGACGTGGCGGTACATCAACGTGGATGAGTATCAGGATACGAACCACGCGCAGTACCTCTTCACGACGCTGCTCGCGCAGAAATACAGGAACCTCTGCGTCATCGGCGACCCGGACCAGTCCATCTACGCGTTCCGCGGCGCGGATATCCGCAATATTCTCGAGTTCCAGCGGGAGTACAAAGACGCGACCGAGATCAAACTGGAGCAGAACTACCGCTCAACGCAGCTGATTCTCACGGCAGCGGATGCCGTGATCGCAGCAAACCCCAACCGCCCAAAGAAGAAGATGTGGTCCGAACGGAAGGAGGGACCGAACGTGCTCGTCAATGAGGTGGAGAGCGAGCGCAAAGAGGCGGAGGAGGCGCTCCGGCGCATCATGCAACTCAAGGCAGAGGGCGTCCCGCTGAACGGGCAGGTCATCCTCTACCGCACCAACGCGCAATCCCGTCTCTTCGAAGAGGCCTGCATGCGACAGGGCATTCCCTACCGCATCGTGGGCGGCGTGAAGTTCTACGCGCGCAGAGAAGTGAAAGACGTCCTCGCTTACCTGCATGTGATTTTGAATCCCGCGGATACGGTGTCGCTGCTGCGCATCATCAACGTGCCGACGCGCAAGATCGGCGAGACGACACTGGAACGCATTCGCGTCTGGAGCGGCGTCAACAATGCGTCGCTGTGGTCATCACTGGTACGGGCGGATGAAATTCCGGATTTGAATGAAGGAACGAAGAATCGTATCGCTGAATTCGTGAAGATCATCACCGATCTGCAGGGAGATTTGAAACACCTTGCCGTGGCAGATCTGACCGTGCGGCTGCTGCAGCGCATCGGTCTCGAAACATGGCTCAAAGATGACACCGAGGAAGGCGAGGAGCGCTGGCAGAACGTGGAGGAGCTGCTCTCTGTCATGCGAAAATACGATCATCTCGAACCACATCTCTCCCTCACGAGCCTGCTCGAGGAAGTCGCGTTGGTCTCGGAGGTCGATCGCCTCGCCGAGCTGAAGGATGACGCCGTCACCCTCATGACCGTGCACCTGTGCAAGGGGCTGGAGTTCGAACACGTGACGGTCGCCGGATGCGAAGAAGGCATCTTTCCGCATGCCTCCAGTCTCTATGACCGCGAGCAGCTGGAAGAGGAACGACGGCTGATGTACGTGGCCATGACAAGGGCAAAGACACATCTCACACTTCTCTTTACCCGATCACGGATGCTGTGGGGAGAGACCAAAGTGAACGCCCCCAGTCGCTTTCTGGATGATCTGCCGGACGGCGTCATCGAGCGCCGCAGCGATTCGGTCTTGAGCAGCTTTGCATGGGCGGCGGAGCGCGGCCAGCAGGAAGCGCTCACCGGAGGGCATGTGGAACCCTACAATCAAGAGAAACACCTGAAAGTGGAATTCAATCAGGACGTGATTCTGGACGACGCCTCGCAGGAACCCGTGGAGGAAGGAACGCGCATCGAGCATCCCAAGTTCGGACAGGGTACGGTGGCTGCGGTACGTGGCGGAGTGGCCGATATCACATTTGATTCGGGAGTGACGAAGAGCTTCGCGCTCTCGATCGCTCCGCTGAAGATTTTGTAAAACAAGAATGGGAAATTAGGAATAAGGAATTAGGAATAAGACTTCAAAATTCCTTCCTTAATTCTTCATTCATTATTCCTCATTCTTCCTCTCCGTAGGAAAACCCTCCACAACGGAAAGACATTGAATCAAAACCGATAGAACGTCCCCCGGAGTTGTGATTCATCGAACGCTAGCCACGAGAAGCTGGTGGAGCCGTCGGTCCACGTGATGGCTCCTGCAGAATTGACTGAACCAGTCGGCGTGAGCGAGACCTGCAATCCCGCGCTTTGGGAAGTGGATGGAACGGTGATATCGCCGCGCAGCGTCAGGATGCGCGTACCGCCCGAAACGGTACCGATGCTTTCGGGAATGGCCGCACAGGTGATGCTGCTGCCCGCAACCGTGCAGCTGGTGCGATCGGTCGACCCATCCGCACCGAGGGTGACATTGGCAAGGATGACTCCGCCGCTGACTCCCAGCGCAAACGCCGCATCGGTTATTTTGAGGTCCGCTCGTCCATCACCTTTCGTCCCCTCAAACCTCCACTGACCGATAATGCGGCTTGTTCCGCCAACCAGTGCATCTTCGCTCAGACCGGCATTGGCGATCGTCACGAATGTGGAACGGGCTGTCTCGGAGGTCTGGTAGGTTTCGGTGGTGGACTGGTTGTAGGTTCGCGTGCTCCAGTCCCCGCGTCCAGAGATGAAGAAATGATCGATCTGGATGTCCTCGCCGCTCTCTCCTCCCTGATCGAACCCGCGGGTAATGGCACGCGCGTAGACGGACGTTTCCACCCGGCGCGCCATGGAGATAAGACCGGACGATGAGTGAAGCGTGAACGAGGAGGGATCGCCGGAATCGCGCGAAGCGCCGCCCAGATAGCGGCGGTCGGCCGATGCATACAGACGCACCTGGTCCACGGAGGGCACAGTGCCGGTGAATGTGACGGTGATGTCCGTCACGGTGAAAGGTTCGGAGTTATTGAAGATTTTCGCCGCACCGAGGATAGACGACGTGGTGCCGAGACGCAGGAAGGAGGGAAGCTGCGAGAAATCCGTCCCGGGATCGTAGGTGACGGAGGAGGCAGAAGAGGGTGAGGAAGCATCCTCCTTCGCTGAAGCTACGGAGGACAAGGAAGATGTAGAGGATGAAGAGGAGCTGCCCTGATGCGTAAGACACGGATCCGCGAAGAAATTGATCGGATGACCGTCAGAAGTACACGACGGTATGACTGTTCCATCAAGACAGTTGTACGGTTCGCAGGAAAACGACGCTGCGGAGGAGGATGACCGTCCTTCCTGCGCAGAGCGAAGCTGCGGCAGTTCCCCGCAGCTATATGCGAGGAAAGAAGCGACGATCTGCGCCACTTCGCCGCGCGTGAGCGCATGATCAGGAGCCATGCCCGGAAGCCCGATGCCCTCGGCTTCCGCGGTCGCCAGGAATGGCGCGTACCATACGTTCGCCTTCACCGGGAGCTCAGCGATTCCAAATACACGCAGAAGAATCTTCGAGGCTTCCGCATAATTCACCGTGCGATCCGGGTGGAATCTCCAGGCGTTCTCCGCAATGCCATCCAAGGCATCACCGGAGACCATGCCGTCGCGCTTGGCTGCGCAGACGAACGGCGCGTACCACGCGGCTGGATCAATGTCGGGGAAACACATGGTATCGACCACCGGAATGACTTCCTTCGTGCCCGCGCGCTGGGCAATCGTCAGAAACTCCGCACGGTTTACCGGCTGCTCGGGACGGAACGTGCCGTCGGAATACCCCGTGAGCACTCCCTCTTCGGTGAGAAAACTGACCGCCACAGCAGTCACGCGATCGCCGGGAGCATCGGAGTACGGCAGGTGCGCGGTGTCGTACGCGAGAGCAGTAAACGGGAGGAGCGCGATGATGAGAGCGAGCAGCGTACGCATGGATCGGCATTATACAGGACTTTCCTTATCAGAAAATTAAGAAACCTATGTCGGAAGAATTTCATCCTGATTGTCATTACCCTTGATAGAAAAAAGCGTGCCAATTTCTCCCCGAATCAATCTCTGAATAGCATCCATCGCCTTCCCGAAACCCAGATGCACATCAATCCCCTGGAGAGCAAGATCTTCGCTCACGTCATACTTCGACTTCATCCCACCCTTACCGTTATTGGAATTTTTCTCAACGATGAAATGCCTCAAGTCCTCGAGGAGTGGATGAATCCGAGCAACAACGGTCGTCGGATCATGGATATCCCTCTGAAGACCGTGCACGGAAGAGAGGAGAACGACGATCCACGCATGCACGAGCTTGGCTACCCTGTTTGTAAGCTCATCGTTATCACTGAATGTGTTCTGCAATTCCTCGTCAGAGATAGGGTCATTTGCGTTGATGATTGGCAATACTTTGCCGGTCTGCCACATACGTTCGAGAACATTCCGGACACTCATCGCCGCATCGGGAGTGGCCAATTCATTGCGAGTAAGGAGTAGTTGACCGGGCACCCAAAGGCGACCCCTTGCTCTATCTTCATCGGTCATGGCTTTCACAAGGGCTTCCTCGTACGCCCTCATGATACGAGCTTGCCCGACAGCACAGGCCACCTGCGTCAGAACTTTGTCATCTTTATCGATGGATGATATTCCGAGAGCCTTCATCCCTTTCGCCTTTGCACCGGAAGTGACAAGAATGACCTGAGATCCCTCCCTCATGAGCTGTACGATCTCCGCGATTCGTTCATCTATTACCTGAACATCGAGTGTATTATCCTCTTTTACAAGTACATCGGAACCCGCTTTCACGACGATGACACCGGTGTTGTGGCGATTGTTTTCCATGGAATGAAAGGAAAGAATGAAATACAAAAAATCCGGGGAAACCCGGATCGCGGCTTGGGGGCAGGCGCCCCCGCAAACTTCAGAAGTTTACGCAGGCTTTACCTCCCCCGCACGCGGCGGAGTGAAGGTAGAGCCCATCGGTGTCACCAGACGTGACATACGATAGCTACGGTACTGTAGCCAAAAAGACGTGTCAATCACATGCCGCAGAACGTCCGAGAAGCCGATCAATGGCATCGGCTGTGGAGAAAATCAGCCGCTGAGAATCCTCCCATCCAAGACAGGGATCCGTGATGGACTGACCATCAGTCCGCATGTTCTCGCTGATCGGCTGTGCCCCATGCTGGAGGAAGCTCTCCACCATGAATCCTTTCACGAGATCATACCCTTCAATGCCGTCGCGTTTCGCACTCATGACCGTTCGCACGACATGTGGCTGAAGTTTCGGATCTTTTCCGTGGCCATTCTGACAGTTGTCATGGCTCGCATCGACCACGATCATCGGATGAACGATCTTCCTCTTAGGATCGCGGAGCATCTTTGAGGCACTCGCCATGGACCTGGGATCGTAGTTGCTGCCGGATTTTCCCCCCCGAAGAATCAAGTGCGCGAGTGGATTTCCATCCGTCGCCACCTGGTTGCCCCTCCAGGGGAATTCATGAGGATGCTGCACACACTGCACTCCATCTACTCCAACTTCAATGTTCCCGTCGACGGAGTTTTTCACTCCAATCGGACAATCAAGGCCAGAAGCGATGAAACGGTGTTCCTGATCGGAAGAACTGCGTGCACCCAGCGCCAGGTAACTCAGAAGGTCGTCGAAGTACGCGCCGTTATGGGTGAAGAGCATCTCATCCGCAAGCGGGAGGAGCTTCCCCGTCGTCCACAGCATTTTCCGGCACTCCACAATACCGCGGTTGATGTCCGCGCGAGCGCTCGGTCGGGGATCGGGCTGTGTGAGAGGACCGGGCCATCCAATCGTCGTGCGTGGCTTCTGAATGTAGGTGCGAAGCACCAGGAAGAGACGTTCGCGTACGTCTTCCTGCACGCGTGCGAGACGCTCGGCATACTGTTCAACGCAATCGAGAGGCCATGCTGAGCAGGGGCCGATGACCATGAGAAGACGCTGATCTGTTCCATCTTGGATGCGACAGATGTTCCGCTGATGCTCCTGTACTCGATGTTCAGAAGTGGAAGGATATCGCTCAAGAATTTCCTGGGGACATGGGAGAGGTTGAATGATGCGATGTGCCATGGTTGCGAAGAGAAGAAGAATTACAAAAAACGCCTTCCGCTGGGGGAAGGCTCGAATGCATCTGAATGTGGAACAACGTTACTTCAGATCATACGGCTCCTTCCCCGCAAGATAGGGGGTAAAGAAGAAGCCGTAGAAGTAGGATTGGCGCTGCGCCATGAGATGCGCGAATTGTAGAGCAGGAGCGGCTAAAGTCAATGCGCGTGACCGTTACTTTGTCCGTTACCGTTGACCTGACGCACCCATCCCCACAACTGACGATCCACCTCGGTGGAAACACGATAGATATTTCCCAGTGCCCGGGAGACGCGAGCCGCAATCGCTTTCCGGTCGGAAGGACTGCGATCGAGCACGGCAATCATTGCAGAACGAAAATCAGGATAGGCCTGCTTGCCAATCGTCAATACCTGACCATTGCGATACAACTGTGAGAGCGCTTCATCGAGCGTTTCGGTGCAACGCACATCACGAGCAGGCAGTTCGGGTAATGTTGAAGAGATCATTTGAAAATAAGGGAAATCAGAAATAAACCCCTCCGCCGCTTGGGGAAGGCTCCGAACGTCTGAGTGTGGAAGTTAATTCAGACACACCGGCTCCTGCCCCGCGCTAAACGGGAAAGCGAAGAAGCCGAACGTCAATGCCTGAACGAACATGTGCAGGCACACTTTACTTCGATTCATGTTCCTGTCAATGTCAGCCCGATGGTTTCGCTCCCCGATGAAGTCAGGCAGTTCTGCAGAAATCACGGACTCAGGCTCAATACCGATCTGGGCCAGCATTTTCTGCTGGATGGCTCCATTTTGGATCGCATCGTCGAATCGGCGAAGATCAGCAGCACCGATACGATCGTGGAAATCGGGCCGGGCGTCGGCGTGCTGACCCGCGAGCTCCTGAAAGTTTCCGGTTCCGTGATTGCGATTGAGCTGGATGAACGAATGATTCCGTTGCTGAAAAAATTCATTGGGCAATCGACGGATCCGCAGCCAAGAATGACCGCGCTGACGATCGTTCAAGGAAACGCCCTGCAGACCCACATGCCGGAAACGCCGTACAAAGTCGTCGCCAACATCCCCTACCACATCACGTCCCCGCTGCTGCGGCACCTTTTTCTCGAATCCAAAATTCCTCCGGCAAGTCTCACACTTCTGATCCAGCGGGAGGTGGCGGAAAGGATCTGCGATGTGAAAAATGCCGGCATGCTCACGATCCTCGTGGAATTGTTCGGTACACCAAGGATCGTCGCGCGCGTGCCGCCAGATGCATTCCTGCCGCCGCCCAAAGTGGACTCGGCCGTGCTGCATATCGCGTGCTTTCCAACACCCCTGGCGGACGCCGTCACAACTGGGCGTCTCTTTAAGTTGACAAAAATCGCCTTCGGGCAGAAACGCAAGATGCTGCGGAACACCCTGGGGACGTTCTATGGAGGGTTAGAACGCCTTGCAGGGCTTGGGATAGCGCCGACCCGACGCCCCCAGACACTTTCGGTACAGGAATGGATCGCGCTCGCGAAGGTATGGCCGGAACATGAGGATGCATGAAGTCCTCCAGACTGGCCACCACCTTTCTCTCGTGCTTCATTCTGACGACCTTCTGCCTGCAGTGGTGGCAACGTGCCGCGTATCCCTTTGAACTCTGGATCATTCTCGTGCTGCTGGGCTCTATCGCCATCGTGGGATTGGTGGCGGATGAAACGCAAACCCTCTGCGCCTATTCTTGTGCGATCCTGCTCGGAATCTCGCTCTCGCTTGTTGCCGTTGCACGGACGACGCACCGCCCTTCTCCGTCCACGGTGGACTGGTTCGCACGCGGGCAGACGGTCACACTGTCCGGAACGATTGCCGACGAACCGGATCGCCGCCCGCCCGCCATCCGCTACACACTCAGTGTGCAATCGCTCTCGGAAAGCGGCGGTGTGGTGCCGAAACCCGTGAGCGGCCGCGTGCTCGTCACCGATCCCACTGGATGGCCCGAGCGATCCTATGGCGATATCGTGACCGCGCGGGGCCAGCTCACGCTGCCCGGGACCATCAATGAATTCCGCTACGATCGTTACCTCAGTATCTCGGGCATCACCGCCGTCATGATGCGCGCCCATATCGAAAGCACCGGAGAAAACAGAGGCACTATCGTCTTCGGTACGCTCTTCCGGCTGAAACAGCGCTTCGAGTCGCGCCTCAACCGGCTCTTTCCCGAACCGCACGCGTCACTCGCCGCGGGACTGCTCACGGGATCGAGACGGGGCATTCCCGCTCACCTCTCCGAGAGTTTCATGCGGAGCGGACTCACGCACATCGTGGCGATTTCGGGATTCAACATCACGATTGTCATCGCCATCGTGCTGGGTGCGCTCTTCTGGTTGCCGCTCAGATGGCGGCTCATCCCGGCTGCGCTGTCCATCGTCGCCTTCACGGTGTTCGTGGGCGCCAGCGCTTCGGTGGTGCGCGCCGCGATCATGGGGATCCTCGGCTTGTTCGCCCTCACGGCGGGACGCAGGTCAAATGTGCGACTGGCCATCCTGTGGACGGCGTTCTTCATGCTCATCGTGAATCCCAAGCACCTGTGGTACGACGGCAGCTTTCAGCTTTCCTTCGCCGCAGTCATCGGCCTCTCGGAGCTGTCACCGCTGATCAAACCGTATCTGTCGCGTGTGCCGGACGTGCTGGGCGTGCGCGAGGCGCTGGAAGCCACGATTGCCGCGCAACTCTCGGCCATGCCGCTCGGCATGCTGCTCTTCGGCAATCTCTCACTCATCTCTCCGATTGCCAATATCCTCGTGGCACCGGCCATCCCGCTCGCCATGCTCCTCTGCGCACTGGCTGCACTGACAAGTTTTCTTGCATTGCCACTGGGACAACTGATTGCGTATGCCGGCTGGGCCGTGTTGCAGTGGATCATCCTCGTCGCGGAATCGTGTGCGCGCATCCCCTTTGCTTCCCTGCACTTTGAACATGCGAGTGCGATCCTGATCGTTTTGTACTACATCGCTCTCACGACGATGATCATCTGGCATCAAAAAATAACCGTCGCGAAGCCGTGAGGCGGCTCTTTTCCTTAGTCCTAAGTCCTAAGTCCCCATTACACACACCTCCCTTCATCACGCGCTATAAATACTCCCAGGATCGGAGCTTATCCGAGTCATCCACCCACCGGTCCCCGATATCCGTGCGGTAGTACATGTTGCTGATAAGAATATTCTGGATGCGCGTGTACATCTGCTTCTGCGCGTCACGCATGGTCGTGCCGGAACCCGAAACGACAAGCGCCACTCCCTCCTGCCCCGTGATCAGCCACTCTTCGTTTTCCTGCTTCAGATCCCCGATGTGAATGCCGTCAGGCATCTTCTTCTTGAAAACCACCACCGCATCTTCAGAGAAGGACTCGAAGGTCTTGGGATCGTTGAACGGGAACGGGGGCACCACGATGAGCGCGCACACCTGATACCCGCGCTTCACTTTGATGCCGTTCCCTTCCCCCGTGGCCATGCGCAGCAGCAATTCCCCCATCGGCTCGGTGATGCCCTCCTCCTGCAGACAGATGAACGGAAACCCGAAGCGGCACGTGAATTCGAGCGGATAAATACCGTTGCTGTTCACAATGCAGTTGATGTCGATGTATCCGACATAGCCCTCCTCCGCGAGAATGGATTCGAATGGACGCAGGGTCGCCTCGAACAGCGGACTGCGCTGCGTCCAGAACATGCTGGTACCCATCTCGCCGGTCGACACGCCGAGCTCACCGGGAAACAGCTTCTTGTGCTCAAAGTTGACGCAGACAGGCTCCATGAACCTCTTGCCGTTGAAGAATGTCCCTGTCGCCACCTCGACGCCGGTCACCCGTCGCTGGAGCTGAAACACATTGATCGTGTCACTCCACGTTTCGCGGTAGGCGCCGAGCACGCGGATGACGTCACTGCCGTCGTCTTCGTTGCCGACGAAGAGGAGCTGCTTTAAGTTCTGCGCGTCGCCGGAAGGCTTGACGACATACCGGCCCGGATTCTCCTGCACGTACTTGATGCCCTCATCGAAGGAACGGAATTCCTGGTACGGAATAATGCGCACCTTGTTACGCTTGAGCTCCTCCTGACCGAAGGTGCGGTCATTTTCCAGACGGTCGGTGTAGGGGGTCCCGCCGATACAGAGTTTGCCTTTTTTGCGTATCTCCTGCGCTTCCGCGCCCTTACCGATATGGTCAAAGATGACGATATCCGCCCACTCCACGCTTTTGCGCCAGTCCTGCACGACATCCACAAATCCCCGGCCCACATCCTGAAAACCGGGTGCCTCCAAACAGAGACGAACGTGATGACCCTCGCGCGCCACCGTCCACGCAAGATCGGTGGTGGTGCCGTCGTATGAAACAAACAGAAATTTCTTCGCCGCATCAGTCATGTCGTGCGAAGCCTATGCGCGTCATACGAAGAGCGCAAGCCGGGTCGCTCGCGGAACCCGCCGAAGCAGCTGCGGAAAAATCAACGCATTCCTCCGTCGGCTTACAGCGACGGCTTCCTGCGAAGGCGGGTGAACGTGAGCGGAGAAGAGCCGGCATAAAAAATCGTCTTGCGATGGCGAAGCAACCACTCATACAATGGAAAAACTTCCCACTCTCCCATGCGAAAGATTCTCTTCGCCACCACCTGTGCGGCCGCATTTGTGTTGCCGGTCATCGCTTTTGCGGCATTCATGTATCCGAGCGATCTCCTCGCTTCGCTGGCATATGACGGAAGGCCGCGGCAATTCGAAGGCAAGTTCTACGCCAGTGTGGGAGAGGAAACGGATGCCGTGCGCTTCTTTGGAAACGTGCGCGGCATGTCCGAAGGCTTCACGAAGAAAGACCGGAAATTCTCGCTGCATGTGGATCTGACTGCTGCCATGAATGAAGGGGACATTACCGGCTCCCTGGATGGCATGGTCTACCACGAAACGGCATACCTGCGTTTCTCCGATGTTTCCATCCGGCCCGCACAGATGAGCTTCGAGGACGCGAACTTCCTGCGAGAGATCAGGCAGTACCAGGACCGCTGGTTCACGCTGGACCTGACCGAAGCGACCTCCGAATTTTCACAGAGGAACGATATCGCTCTGACATCCGATCAGTGGAAGGAGGAACTGAACATCATACTCGATACGCTCTTCACGATGGAACACACGCGGTTCAAGACCGGGAACTCTTACCTTCTCACATTCAACCCGAATGCTTGGGCTGAGACGTTCACGTCCGCCATCAACAACCTCGAAACGCTGGATCCGGATCTCGCCGACGAACTCTCAGGGGAAGACATGCTCCCCGTCCTCGCCACCGCGGCTGAGACTTACACAAACGCCCTCACGGTGCGCCTGAAGGTGGATACCACGAATGAAGGGGACTTCCGCTTCGCGCGGATCTATGCCACGCTGAATCTTCCTGATGAAGACACCCCGGTTTCCCTCTCGTTCGAAGGAACCGTGCAGCACCGCCCGCAGCCCGTGTACCTCGATCTGCCCAAGCATGCGGAACCGCTGGAAAAGGTATTCGGCGACGCTCTCCCGTTCCTCGATCTGCCCACGGAACCGCTGCCGACTGAGGATTGGTGGACGCCTTCCGACACCGACGAATGGGAGTGGACGCCCTCCGACACCGACGACTGGGAATGGTATGACGATTTCGAGGACGAGGAAAAATCGACGTCGTCCCGCCCCGCCCCCCTCCCCGTCCCGACCGCAACGTGCTCTCCGGACGGAAGCGTGCGCGGCATTGATCTGCAGCTGCTGGAACCATGCCCGGGAGGCCGTGAATCCCGTCGCAGCCTGCGCCTGAGACTGGAACAGTGAGGCTATCCGATCTGCCCGCGTCGCATATCGAGCCGCTGATGCTTCCGCTCCCCGCCGTCCGCGGAGATCGCACGGATGTCCCACGCGACGTTGATCCGGATCTCCTGCCGCGCGTCAACGGAGAGTGAAAGAGTGAGCTGCTCCCCTTTCCGGAGCTCCAGTGGCTCGAGCACCGGCATGAAGATCTGTTCCCAGTGCGTGCGGGGGGCTGCGGGGGACGTGGAGAGGGTAATGCCGGGCTGGAGCTCCGCCTCCCACCACAAGCCGAATCCAAAGACGGTAACGGGTGCATGGATGATCCATGTCAGGGTCGCGGAACGGAGAGGACTATTCTTCTGTGTGAAATCGATCTCATCCCACGTTTGCGCTCCGTCCGGGAGAAGATCGGACATCTGGAGTGTACGCACGTAAATGTTCTGACACGAGATCTCACAAGCCTTGCGGAACGTGAGTCCGTGTCCGACACGATCGAAGCTCGTCACCTCTTTCCACAGATGATCGGAGACAACCGGCACGATGAACTGCTGCAGGGATTGCGGAATCAGAACACCGTCCGGTTTGAGTAATCGTTGCGCATCGTTCATGGTTTCAATAATCCCCTCCTCAAGCGCAAAATTGCCCAGTGTCTCGGAGATGACCACATCCGCCTTCACGGGAGTGCGCACCTGTGTGGAATGTTTCTGAATGAAGTGAAGATGTTTGATGTCATTTTCATGGGCAAGCGATCGGCTGAGATCCAGCAGTGCCGATTGCTCATACAGATAGCACTCTTTCGCCCCCAGCTTCGACGCGAGAAAGGAGAGAAATCCCGTACCGGACCCGATGTCCGCCACGACGGACTCATCCTTCCGGACCACGGCCTTGAGCGCCCGGGCGAACACCTCGTTGCGAACGTGGTCCGCAAGAATGATGCGCTGGTATTCGATCATCGCGCGCAGTCTAGCAGAGGCTACTACTCATAATCCTCAAAGTAACAAGAAAGGCTAAACACATACAAAAACATTGAACATGAACAGGAACAAGCAGAAACACACACGTCCGTTGAGAACGTGCGAGTGCCTAAATGA
>JAQTQU010000018.1 GCA_028712095.1 Candidatus Peribacteraceae bacterium | reverse complement strand
TTCTACGACAAGGTCAGTCCCATCCTCAATGGGGGAAAATACACTATCCCCCCTCCGACACAGTGTCCCACATGCAGGAGACAGAGGAGACTTGTCTGGCACAATATCATGAACTTTCATAAGAGAAATTGTGACAGAACCGGAAGAGAAATTCTTTCAAACATCTCACCGGATAAGCCGCTCACAGTGTATGACATCAACGCGTGGTGGGAGGATTCTTGGGATCAGCATGAAGCGGGTCTTCCTCTTGATTTTCAAAAGACATTTTTCGAACAATTTGCAGAATTGCTTCTGGGAGCTCCGATACCCAGTCTGCATGCGCAACCATCCACGGACGAGAACTGCACGTACACGAACTACGCGTTATTCAATAAGAACTGCTATTTGATATTCCATGCAAACGGCAATGAGGATTGCCTGTACGGCTTTGGTGTGAAGTTCAGCAAGAACGCGGTTGATGTATTGAATTCATTCGATTCGGAAATACAGTACGAATGCATCGATTGTGAGAAATGTTACAACTTGTACTCCTGCAAGGATTGCGAGAACTGCGCCGACTCGCTGTTCCTCGATGACTGCATCGGATGCAAGAACTGCATCGCCTGTCACAACCTCCGCAACGCGGAGTTTTGCATTTTCAATGAGAAAACCTCCAAGCAAGAATTTGAAAAGCTGCGCGCGGCAATCCTGAACGGCTCGCATGCAACACGCGAGGAATGGAGGAAAAAATTCGAAAGCTTCCTGCTCCAAAGGCCCCGACGCGCCACAATGATCCGGCAATGCGAAAATTGTTCGGGCGATCACCTGTACCGTTGTCAGAACGTTCACGAAAGCTATGACATAAAGGATGTACGGGATGGAAAATTCTTAGACAGAATATTCAATGGGCCAAATAGTGATTTGTATGATGTCTACCAATTCGGTGTTAAAGCGGAGATGTGCTACGAGTGCTCGGTGGTGGGCATCAATGCGAACAACGTGTGCTTCAGTGCACTGTGCAGGAACGAAGTGAGTGACATCCTCTACAGCTTCTTCTGTCAGACATGCAAGCACTGCTTTGGCTGCGTGGGGCTCCACAATCAGGAATACTGCATCCTCAACAAGCAGTATTCAAAGGAGGACTACGAAACACTTGTGCCGAAGATTATCGAACACATGCAGCAAACCGGCGAATGGGGCGAGTTCTTTCCTGCCGAGCTGTCACCATTCTCGTATAACGAAACGATCGCACAGGAGCACTTTCCCATGACGCAGCGAGAGATTGAGATGCGGGGATGGGAGTGGCGCGACCGGACGGATGAGATCCCCAAAGTGAAGAAAGTCATCCCAGCCGAAAAACTCCCCGACAACATTGCGGATATCCCCGACGACGTCATTCACTGGGCAATTGAGTGTGAAATAACCAAACGACCCTTCCGGGTTACCAAGCAGGAATTGGCATTCTACCGCACAATGAGGCTGCCGATTCCGCACCTGCATCCCGATGAGCGACACAAGCGGCGCATAGCAATGAGGAATCCCCGCAGGATCTGGAAGCGCCAGTGCGCAAAGTGCAACAAGCCGATCGAAACCACCTACGCCCCCGATCGCCCCGAGATCGTGTACTGTGAAGAGTGCTATTTGAAGGAAGTCTATTAAGCCCGGCTTCGTCCGCTGACTTCGCCGTGGCATCCGGCCTTTTCTGTCCGATGTTGTGCATGCATAATCACGGCGTAGTTCGATGACAGGGCGAATCGAACGAAGCCGGATGAAGGAGGTGTATTGACATTAGCACTACAAATGCACTACAATGTTGACGATTGTTCCCCTCCACCCATGACCGCCATCCAGGTACGTACCGGCAACAAACTGAAGAGGGATGTCCAGAAAGTGTTGGAGAGCATCGGACTGGACATGAGCAGCGCCATCAAGCTCTACCTCCACCAGATCGTCATCACGCAGAGCATCCCCTTCCCCCTGCGCACGGTCAACGGCTACACCGTGGAACAGGAGCAAAAGATGATCAGGGAAGGTGAAGAAGCGCTCAAGAACGGGAAGAGATATCGATCGGTGGATGCGATGTTTCGTGATATTCTTGGAAAGTGAAAACGCGACAAGATCTCTACATGGTCGTTCAAACGAAGAATTTCGAGAAGGACATGCGGCGTATGGAACGTCGCGGATATGACCTCCGCAAACTCAATCGTGTCATCAAATTGCTCTGCAAGGGAGAATTACCGTTGAACTATCGCAATCACAGGCTCAGAGGAGATCTCGCGGAGTATGAGGAATGTCACATCGAACCGGATTGGTTACTGACGTACTGGCGCCGAAAGGACGTTCTTGTCCTCGTGATGCTGCAAACAGGAACGCATGCGGACATCTTCGGAAAATAAGTTTTCCCGATACACCAAGACACCAAGGCATACTGAGAGAAGCAGTGAAAATCATGGTTTCATGACAAGCATAATTCATAATTCTTCCTTCTTAATTCTCCAAAAAGAATCAAAAGTGTAGGTATACTCACCTCATCCAATGCCTTCACCCCACTCCGCCATCGGCACGTCGGTCTTTTACCCCGAGCGAAGTCGAGGGGCGACCGGCAGTGCCATCGTCGGCTTCGGCATGTACATCCCGAATAACCGCATCACGGTCGAGGAGATCGCGAAACACTGGGGCCGCGACCCGAAGGAAATCATCAGCGGACTCGGAGTGAAAGAAAAATCGGTCGCGGGACCCGATGAAGACAGCTTCACGCTCGCGTTCGAAGCCGGCAGACAGGCCATAGACACCGCCGGTATCCGGTCTTCGGAAATCTCGGCGATCTTCACCGGTTCCGAATCACACCCCTACGCAGTCAAACCCACGAGCGGCATGCTGGCCGCCGCCCTGGACCTGCACCCGTTCTCGTTCTGCGCGGATCTGGAGTTCGCCTGCAAAGCGGGAACCGCCGGTCTGCAGATCGTGGATGCCTTCGTGCGGAGCGGCCAGATCACGTACGGCATGGCCGTCGGCACGGACAAGGCGCAGGCGAAACCCGGTGATGCGTTGGAATACACGGCTGCCGCGGGGGCGGCGGCGATCGTGGTCGGATCGGACACCTCCGAGCACGCCTTCTGCCGCATCGAACACACCATCTCCTTCACAACGGATACTCCCGACTTCTGGCGCACCGCGGATGCCCCTTACCCTGCCCACGCAGGACGCTTCACGGGGGAACCCGGTTATTTTCTGCACGTACGACAGGCGCTCACCGGAATCCTCTCCGTCACGAAAACGAAACTCAGTGCCATCGACCATGTCGTCCTGCACATGCCCAATGCCAAGTTTCCGGGCAAAATCGCCAGAGAATTCAGGATCAGCAAGGAGCAGATGCAGGCCGGCTTCATCGTGCCGCACATCGGCAACACCTACAGCGCCTGTTCCCTGCTGGGACTTGTGCACGTCCTGAAGGAGGCGAAGAAGGGTCAGAAAATCCTGCTCGTGTCCTACGGATCGGGTGCGGGGGCCGATGCCTTCCTGTTGAGCATGCTCCGCGATGCCCCGGCCCTGCCGCCGGACACTCGTCCCCTGCACTATCTCTCGTATGGAGAATATCGCAGGAATACGGATAAATCAGCAGTTTCATGATCACGACAGACCGTGTAGTATCCTCCAGATATTCCATGCAGAAAGAGATCTCGATTATAGGAATCGGCCAGACAAAATTCGGGGAATGGTGGGGCAAGAGCCTCTTCACCCTCGTCGAAGAGTCGGTGGACAGCGCCATCACTGCTGCCCCCTGCTCGGCGCTGGATATCGATTTCATCATTGTGGCCAACATGCTTGCGGAATCCGTGAACGGTCAGGCACATCTGGGGGCCATCGCCTCATCCCTGCTGCCGCACCACCCTCCCGCACTACGGGTGGAAGCAGCCTGCGCCTCAGGCTCCATCGCAGTGCACACCGCCTGCGCCCTGCTCGAGAGCGGCCGCGCCGAGACCGTTTTAGTCGTCGGTGCCGAGAAGATGACCGATGCTTCTTCCGATGAAATCACCACCGCACTCATGGGCGCGGCAGACAGCGAGAAAGACGCTCCCTGCGGCCTCACTTTTCCCGGTATTTTCGGTCTCGTTGCGCGCCGCTACATGCATGAGTACGGCCTGACCCGCGAGCAGCTCAATCTCGTGAGTGCACGACACCACTGTAACGCCCTGAAAAATCCCTACGCGCAGTTCCGGCAGGAGATGACCCCTGAACAGATCGGTGCGAGTGCGATCGTGGCGGACCCCCTGCGACTCCTCGATTGTTCCCCGGTCAGCGACGGGGCAGCCGCCTGCATCCTCTCGACGAAACACCGTTCTCCTGTGCGCATCGCCGCCTCCCAGACGAGCACCGATACCGTCAGCATCGCCGACCGGCCCCTCCTCACCTCCTTCTCCGCCACCAAAGATTCCATGCAGCGCGCGCTGGATGAGGCGGATGTCTCGACGAACGATATCGCACACGTGGAACTGCACGACTGCTTCTCCATCGCCTCACTCATCGCACTGGAAGACATGGGTTTCGCCGGGCCCGGCGAGGGCATCCGGTGGTACGAACAGCCCGGGTCCATGACCGTGAATTTGAGCGGGGGCCTGAAGGCCTGCGGTCACCCCGTTGCGGCGACAGGCATCAAACAGATCATCGATATCGGCAAACAGCTGCAGGCATCCGGCCGCCCCTTCGGGCTCGCCCACAACTTCGGTGGCGCCGGTGCCACCTGCTGCGTGCATATTCTCCATCATTCCCTTTGATGCGCACTCCCGATTCCCCCGCCGTCGCCGCCCGGGCGCTCTCGCGCCGCCGTTCCCACATGCTCCCGGGTACGCTGCTCACGTTCACGACCGTTACCCATCCGCCCAAAGGATTTCCCGATCGTCCGCGCCGTATCGGCCTCATTGAGCTCACCGACGGGCAGCGTGTACTCGGAACACTCGTCGGGGACTTTGAGCCGAAAATCGGGCAGGTGGTGATTCCACGCATGCACTTGAGCCGCGTAAATGCAGAGGGTCTGCGCCTCTACGAAATCGCCTATGAACTGACGGAACACATCGCCGAACCCGCATCCGAAACGAAGACTTTCCCCGGCTACATCCTCGCCTTTACAGGCCCTTCGGGCGTGGGCAAGACCACAGTGTCGCTGCTCTTAACGAAGATGCTCAGTGACTTCACGACCAAAGTGCCCATCGTCACGAGCCGCTCCCCGAAGGAAGGCGACGATCAGGAGTACGACTATGTGACGTTTAAGGAGTTCGAACGTATGGAGAAGAGCGGAGCATTGGTCGCCTGGGCACATCTGCCTTCCGATTCGGAGCAGCGATGCTACGGGTACCGTACAGCGGACATTCTGGCTATTTGGGAACAGGGCAAACTGCCGGTCGTGGTGACGGAAATGCAACTCCTTCAGAGCCTCGCCGAGCACTTCGGCCGCCGCTCCATCCTCTCGTTCGGCTTACTGCCGCCGGGGAAGAGCAAGCGGGTGATGCTCAGCCACCTGCTCCACAGAATGCGCGCCCGCGGTCGCGAGACGGATGCCCAAATCGAAGAGCGTCTCGTCAATGCCCAGGCGGATTTGGATTACTTCACACGCGCCGCTCACCTGTTCGACCACATTCTTGTCAATGAGGACCTGGAGAGCGTTATGCAGGTGATTAAGGGACACGTTTTAGCGCTTGCAAAAGCCTAGAAATCCACATCATCATTTTGGGCCGTGACAATGGCTACACCATTCAATTTTGATGATTATTATGGTATAATCATGAGATTATTCGCGTGCGTGCGCGAAGACACAAACATCCATGTCCCTGCATACACTCATGTTCGGCTGGGAATACCCTCCGCGTCATCTGGGAGGACTGGGTGTGGCGTGTCAGGGACTTGTGCGGGGACTCGTCACGCAGAATGTTCAAGTCACCCTCGTCCTGCCGTTCGCCGCCGACGGATCGGAAGACCACATCGATATCCTCTGCCCGCAGGAGCGGCACATCCGGAACATCCGTGTCGAAAGCTATCTGCTGCCCTACGATTCCCCCGAACTCTATGCACAACGCATCAGTTCCGTTCCGCGCGAAACGGCACAGATATACGGAGAGGATCTCGGCCATGCCGTGCACATCCTGACCGAGACGAGTGTGGATCTGACAAAGGATCTGCGGCCCGATATCGTCCACACACACGACTGGATGACGTATGAAGCAGGAGTGCGCTCTGCACGTCACCACGGTAAGCCTCTCGTCACGCACATCCATGCAACGGAACTGGACCGCACGCACTTCCATCCCAACGAATGGATCTACGGACGCGAGCGATGGGGATTTGAACAGGCGGACCACATCATCGCCGTCAGCAACTACACGAAGAATATCCTGATCCAACATTACGGAATCAATCCAGACAAAATCTCCGTCGTGCACAACGGCAGCAGCGAGCAACCGACCCTACACCCTACACCCCCCGTCCGCCGAAGCCTTGGCGAAGACGGATACACCCTACATCCTCGTCGCCACCCCATGGTGCTCTTTCTCGGCCGTCTCGCAACCCAGAAAGGCCCGATGCACTTTCTGGAGATGGCATCGATGGTGCACAGGCACGATCCGGACGTGCAGTTCGTCGTCGCGGGGGACGGTCACCTGCTCCCCTCACTCGTCGATCAGGCAGTCAAACTCGGCTTGCAGCACTGCATGGTCTTCGCAGGAAAAGTATCGAATACCGAGGCACGCAAGCTCTTCGCACAGGCAAGCTGCTTCGTGATGCCATCGCTCTCCGAACCGTTCGGGCTCGTGGCGCTGGAAGCGATCGCGCAGGGGGCACCGGTGATCCTGAGCAAGCAATCCGGTGCAAGCGAAGTGATCGGACACGCGTTCAAAGTGGATTTCTGGGATACCGACAAGATGGCGGACTGCGTGCTGACAATCCTGCGCGATGCACCGCTCGCCTCGCAGCTCACCAGCGAAGCGCCGCGCATCCTCCAGAAACTGACGTGGGAGAACCAGGCGGGAAAGGTGGTCTCGATTTATGAAAATCTTCTTCGTTCCTAATCCCTAATATTCCAATCCCCAATCCCTAAAATGCCTCCCCGCATCTGTCTCTACTTCCGGCCTCCGCAGGAGGCCGCCCACCGACCCGTCCACCGAAGCCTTGGCGAAGGCGGAAGCTCCGAACGGAGCGAAGGCGGGCAGGCTCGCTCGGGAATCACCTCCTGCGATGTCCGGCAAGTCTCTGATATCCCTTCCCCCGCATCACGATGAGTCCTCTTGTGTGTCTGTATTTCCAGGTTCACCAGCCCTACCGCCTGCGCGATCTGCGCATCACGGAAATCGGCAAGGATGGTGGCAAAGACTACTTCGATCACACGAAGAACCGCGCGGTGTTCCGCAAGGTCGCTGAAAAGTGTTACCTGCCCGCAAACCGCCTGATGCTCTCGCTGCTGGAACGGTATCCGGACTTCGCCATCGCCTACTCGCTCTCAGGGGTCTTCTTAGACCAGTGTGAGGAATACGGACAGGATGTGCTCGAGAGTTTTCAGCTGCTTGCACGCACGGGCAGAGTGGAATTCCTCGCCGAGACGTACTACCACTCGCTCTCGTCCATTCAGGATACCGAGGAATTCTGCGAGCAGACCGCGCTGCACATCCGCAAGATCGAGAACCTGTTCGGGATGACACCGACAGTTTTCCGGAACACGGAGCTGATCTATTCGAACGAACTGGCCCAGACGGCACGGCTGATGGGATTCAAAGGCATCCTCGCCGAAGGAACCGATCATCTGCTGCAGGGCAGAAGCGCAAACCTTCCCTACACGCCGCCGCAATTTCGTCTGCCGCACAGCAAAGAAATGCTCATCGCCCGTCACCGGCCCTTCGGCAGGCGATCGAACGACATCGCCGTGCTCCTCAAGAACTACCGCCTCAGTGACGATGTGGCGTTCCGCTTCTCGGACAAAAGCTGGGTGGGCTTCCCGCTCCGGGCGGAAACCTTCACCGACTGGCTGCTCGGAGGCGGCGGGCACAGCGTCAATCTCTTCATGGATTACGAAACCTTCGGGGAACACCAGTGGGAAGACACCGGTATTTTCGAATTCCTCCGCACGTTGCCCCGCATCTGGCAGGAACGCGGCATACGATGCGCAACGCCCTCGCAAGTCATTGACGCATGGGAACACAAAGAGGCTCCGATCTACGACGCGCATAGCATTATTTCTTGGGCGGATACCGAACGTGACCTTTCTGCATGGCAGGGCAATCAGATTCAGACAGCCGCGCTGAAGGCAATTCACGAACTGGGCCCGATGGTCAAAGCGACCGGCAACGCCGATCTCATCCGCACGTGGCGGAAATTGCAGACATCCGACCACTTCTACTACATGTGCACCAAGTACTGGAATGACGGCGACGTGCACAAGTACTTCAGTCCGTACGATTCCCCCTACGAGGCCTACCGGCGCTACAGCCACGCATTGTGTGATCTGAGATCGCGCGTGGAAGGCAGAAAAGAAAGAAAGGGTAGAAAAGAAAAAAACGGCAGAAAGTCCCCACCTTCCTTACTTTCCTGACCTTCCTTACCTTCCTTACTTTCCTGACCTTCCTTACTTTCCTTACTTCTCATCGTTCCCCTCTCAACCTAGCTCCAATCCCCACTCCCTAAAAATGCCCCGCTCCCTCGTCATCGGCAATGGCTCCGTTCTCGCCGCATTCGACGATCGGCTGCAGATGCGCGATCTGTACTTCCCCCATGTGGGCATGGAGGATCACACGGGGTACGGCAACGTGCATCGAACGGGCATCTTCGTGGAGGGTCGCGGGTTCGCATGGTTCTCGGACCCTTCGTGGTCGGTCGAACCGAAGTACCGCTCAGATTCCCTCGTCGGTGAATCGAGACTCCGTAACGAACATCTGGGTCTGGAGCTGATTGCCGAGGATTACGTGCATCCGTTCTACTCTATCCTCATCCGAAACTTCCGCATCCGCAGCACGGACGGACAGCAAAAGAACATCCGCGTCTACTTCCACCACAACCTGTTCATCTACGGCGACAAGCAGAAGGATACCGCTTTCTACGAACCGTTCACCAACACCGTCATTCATTATCGCCAGACGCGCTACTTCCTCATCGGAGGTGAGACAAGCGATCCGGATACGTGCGTGACAGGACGCGTGGGCACGGGAGAGTATCAGTCTGTCCTCCGCAGCAAGGAGCGGCTGGGGACCTCAGGCATCGGCAGCTACTCCATCGGAAAAGCGAACTATCAGGGATTCGAGGGAACCTGGCGGGACGCCGAAGACGGCGCACTCAGCAACACCACCATCGATCAGGGCTCTGTTGATTCTACCGTGGGCATCCATGCCGTTCTGCCCCCGAACAGGGAAACGACTGTCACGATGTGGCTCTGCATGGGCAGGAATCTCGAAGAAGTGGTGAATCTGCACCAGATCGTGACGACGGAGGGGGAACAGCGACTGCAATCAAACTGCCACAACTACTGGAAAAGCCTTGTGCACATGGCGCAGCAGTCCTTCGGAAGCCTGAGCGAACGCATCGTGGATCTGTACCGCAGGAGCCTGCTTCTGATCCGCCTGCACGCGGACAACGGCGGCGGCATCGTTGCCGCAGCCGACGAGGATATCATGGCATTCAACCGCGACACCTACACGTACGTGTGGCCGCGCGACGGCGCCTTCATCGCACTGGCGCTGGACCAGGCGCACCTGCACGAAGTCACGCGGCGTTTCTTTGAATTCTGCGCACGCGTGCAGACGCCCGATGGCTACCTGCTGCACAAGTACAACCCTGACGGCTCGCTGGGTTCCTCGTGGCATCCGTGGTATCGCGACCAAGAGGCGCAGATGCCCATTCAGGAAGACGAGACCGCGCTGGTGATCTACGCACTGTGGAAGCACTTTGAACGCGTGCAGGATTTCGAATTCCTGCAGGAGATGTACGAGAAATTCGTGAAGAAAGCCGGCCAGTTCCTCACGGAATTCCGCGAAGGGGAAACGGGGTTGCCCTTCCCCAGTTACGACCCGTGGGAGGAGCATCGCGGCGTCTTCACCTACACGGTCGCAACCGTAGCCGCCGGTCTGCACGCCGCTGCGCAGATCTGCCAGATTCTGGGGCATCACACGCACTCCGAACGGTTCCATACCGCCGCCGATGAAACGCGGCAGGCACTGCACTTCCACCTCTATGACGAGAAGGAAAAACGTTTCATGAAGATGATCCGCCGCAAAGACGGACGCACGGTGGAACGGGATCTCACGATCGACGCCAGCATCGCGGCAATCTGGAAGCTGAACGTACTGTCTGCAAACGACCCGCGCGTCGTCTCGACCATGGAGCAGATGAAGCGATCACTCACCGTCCGCACGCCGATCGGGGGTCTCGCGCGGTTCACGCACGACGTGTACCACGCGAAAGTGCCGCTCACATCCGCTATCCCGGGGAACCCGTGGATCATCACCACCCTCTGGGAGGCGCAGTGGCACATCGCACGGGCAACAACCGCCGAGGACCTCAGACCGGCAAAGCTGGCCCTCGAATGGGCAGCAGACAGGGCTTCCCGCACGGGAATTCTGCCGGAACAGGCGCACCCCGTCACGGGCGAACCGCTCTCGGTTGCCCCGCTCGCCTGGAGTCATGCGACGTTCGTCGAGACGGTGCTGCAATACGTCGAGAAGGAACGCTCATTCAACGCAACATGATCCTGCGGTGATCCATGCTATGATGCCACTTATGCATCGCTTCATGCTCCTGGCCATTGCGCTCATCGGGCTGACGCCGACCGCGCACGCACAGACCGGTTCTGCCGCTTCCAGTACGGCAATGCCGGGGAGCGGTGCGACTGTCTGGGAACAGCGTGGAGAACGCGCCGCGACATTCGGGCCGCAGTGGATCGCGTTCGGGCTGGTACACCAGGGCTGGATCACCAAATGGCAGAAAGCCCGGAACAAGCTGGTGTCACACATCGACCGCTGCCATCTCGACGTCCGCAGTGCGAACCGCGATACCCTGCTGCCGGTCACGCTCCAGTGCTACCGCGGCCAACTCGTGATTGAGCGGGATGCGCTCCAGAACGAACGCACTGTCCTGCAGCAGTGGCCCGGACTCACAGAAGCGGTACGGACGGAGGCGCTGAGCGCAATCGACGACATGCTCGATGCCATCGCGCCGGTCATGGACGCCATTGATGCCAAAGTGTTTCCGACGCTGGATGCGTTCCGCGACGTGCGGGAAAACCTGCGCTCCCAGTATCGCCAGCCATACTGGCTCGCCACAGCGCATGTACGTGCTGATGCCGCACTGACATGGCTGGACCATCTGCTGCTCTCTCTCCACGCACTTGCGCAGAACCAAACGCTCTCTGTCGCAGCGCAGGAAACGCTCAGTGCAACCATCGCATGCTACGAAGCAGCTGAACCTCTGATCACCGCTGCGCGGGACGCGGAGACGCCGGAGGAATCCCGCAGGAATTTTTCTGCCGCCCTGGCGGCCATCACCCCCTGTCCCTTGCTCCTCGATGAAGCGCATGCCCTGCAATCCCGGTCTTCTGCCACCTCTTCCCACTAATCCTGTATGTACCCGGATGACGACAACAACGGCAAGCCCACTCCCCCGCCCGAGGCTCCGCTCCCCGAGGAGGACGACAGCAATCTGGGCGACGACTTCACGAAGGTCGGTGAAGGAAAGGATCTGACGAATGACCAGCAGTAGTGCTACGATTGAGGAACCCCATGCAGACAACGGACCTCGAACGGGCACTGGAAACCGCACGGAAAGCCGCTCAGGCAGGCGCGAAAATCGCGATGAACAAGCGGGCAGGCAGGGAACGCCTCGTGGTGGAGGCGAAGGAGATCACCGATTACGTCACGGATGTGGACCGCTCGGCCCAGACCGCCATGATCGCCATCATCCGGGAAAAGTATCCGGATCACCGGATTTTGGCCGAGGAAGACGGTGCAGAAGGATTGGGCGATCCGTCCTCCCCGTTCCTCTGGATCATTGATCCGCTCGACGGTACCAAGCCCTACGTGCACGGCAAAGACGAGTTCGCCTGCATCATCGCGCTTGCAGAGGCAGGAACAACCATTCTCGGCGTCATGGAAGCGCCGGCCAAAAAAGACAGTTTCTGGGGAACGAGCGGAGGCGGCGCATATCTCAATGGCAAAGCGATTACGAGTTTGCGCGCGACACGCGATCTCGATGACGCGATCCTCTGCACGAACATGGGAGGCAAATCACGCGGAACGGACAAGGTGATCACCATCAGACATCCGCGCTGCGCCTCGCTGCAGAACTACGGCTGCGCCGCAGTGGAAATGGCGGAGATCCTGAAGGGAGGAAACGACGGCGTCTTCTTCGAGGGCGTGCACCTGTGGGACGTCGCCCCGGCCTGCCTGCTCATCGAAGAAGCGGGAGGCAAGACGCGCACCGAGCTCATGGACCCCAAAAAACCCCGTGGCGGCGTGCGCTGCGTCGCCTCGACGCAACCGATCTTCGGGGAGTTATGCAGGTTCGTGTTCAGGTAAACACACAATAAAATAAACAACACACAGCAATCGTCCTAAGTCCCAAGTCCCAATTCCTAATCCCTCATCCCTAAATCCCACCCCGCCTTCTTCAAGAGCTGCCCCAGCAGAAACACCGGCAATCCCACGACCGATGACCAGTCCCCCTCGATCCGCTCGATCATCAGCTGTCCTAAGCCGTCGATCTGGAATGAGCCGGAACGTCCTTCCCAGAGCCCTGTGCCGATCCACCAATCCACTTCCTGCGGCGAGAGCCGCTTGAACGTCACCGAAGACGTCGACATGCCCTCCTGCACTTTGCCCTGCGGATTAACTATGCAAAGTCCTGAATGAACAACAGACGTCTTTCCACTCTGGAGCTGAATCATCACACGTGCCTCCTCCGCATTCTTCGGCTTTTCGAGGAGCATACCGTCAGAAGACACCACCAGTGTGTCACACCCGATAATCCATGCATCGGGATGCACGGAATGCGCGTGCTGCGCCTTCAGCCGTGCGAAGAACTGCGCCCGTTCCACGGGATCACGATGCGCCACGTCACTCTCGTCCTCCACACCCGTCACGCAGACCGTAAACGGAATGTTGAGCCCTGCGAGGAGCTGTTTTCGCTGTGGACTCGCCGATGCCAAGATCAGTGCACGTTGCATACGCGCTCATCATAACGCAAAACCCAGCAAACCTTCTTCACTTTCCCGATCTCCCTTACCTTCCTTACTTTCCTTACCTTCCTTACTTTCCTTACCTTCCTTACTTTCCTTACCTCTTCACAGGAACCGTCATCTCGATGCGGTCCTTGAGCGTTGCGGGTTGCGCGGAACGCTGTGCGGAGCGCACCTGTTGCAGGTCATTGGTGAGCCCAATCGGACTGCTGTCCTTCTGATTCGCTCCGAGCAGAGAGGTGCAGAGCAGGTACATCGCCTGCGGCAGCTTTTTGGAACAGTACTGTACGCGTACGGCACGACGCACCGCCAGACGATCGCTCGGAGCCAGATCCTCGAGTGTGAGTCCCGCTGAAGCCTCATGGACAGCGGCACTGGAAGACCGGCTGGTCTCTTCGATGGAGGGCACCGGCTGCTTCGTCTCGATGGCACTCTGCACTGTCGCGATGCGTGCCATGTCGTTAATGGTGGGGCATCCCGTGTTCTCGTAGTACTGACTCTGCCGTGCAAGGCACTCTTTCTGTACGATCATATAGGCCTCACAGACGGTATCCTGCTCTTCGCCTGCTCTGCCGCAACGTGCGTTGAGCCGCGTGAGCGCGCGTCGCAGAGCCTTGAGTTCCGTCTGATTCCCCAGTGCCTGATCCTGCAGCGTCTGACTGTAGTGGCCGCTCTGCTCCTTGAGCAAGGCCGTCGCCATAGGAACAACGACCGCAACGGTGAGGACACCGGTCATCGCGTACACGGAGAGTCTGCTGCGCTTCATAAAATGGATGTGTGAAGAAATCCTTATAGTATAGCAAATCTTCACTTTTAGAGCAATCCGACTGCCTTGCGCACCTTCTGCATGGTTTCCTCTGCAAGATCACGTGCACGCGCATTCCCCTGCTGCAATACCTGTGCAACCTCTTTGGGCTTAAGCGCACTGCGGCGTGCGCGCAGCGGAAGGAGCGTCTCCATCACCTGCTCAAACAGACGCTTCTTGGCATCGGCATAACTCAAGCCGGAGCGGTACTCGCCAGCCAGTGTCTCTGTCTCTTTCTTGTCGAGGAAGAGCCGATGGATCTGAAAGATGGGGCACGTATCGGGATTCTTGGGATCGGTCATGCCCTTGGAATCGGTCTGAATGCCCATAATCGCCTTCTTGAGAACGCTCTCCTCGGCAAAGAGCGGAATCGTATTGCCGTAGCTCTTGCTCATCTTGCGTCCGTCGGTACCCGGCACCACCGCAAGTTCGGCACGGATATATGGCTCGGGCAACGTGAAGACTTCATCGAACGTGCGGTTGAACTTGGTTGCGATGTCACGGGCGATCTCGACGTGCTGCTTCTGGTCGCGACCGACCGGCACGACATTCGTCTGGTAGAGGAGGATATCCGCCGCCATGAGCACGGGGTACGTGAAGAGCCCTGCGGAAGCGGCGATCCCCTGCTGCACCTTGTCCTTGTAGCTCACGGCCCGCTCGAGCAGGCCCATCGGCGTCACGGTGGACAGGATCCAGAGGAGCTCCGTGTGCTCCGGAATCTTGGATTGCTCGAAGATCACCGCCTTATCCGGATCGAATCCGCAGGCGAGATAGTCGAGGACGATGTCTTCGCGCGCCTGCTTCAGTTTTGCAGCATCCTGCATGGTCGTGAGCGCATGCAGATCCGCGATGAAGAAGAAACTCTCGTCGGATTTTTGCATCCACTCAAGGTTGGGCTTGATGGAACCGAAATAGTTGCCAAGGTGCAGCTGGCCGGAAGGCTGGATGCCGGAGAGAACTCTCATGGAGGAAGTGTAGCAGAGAACGGGATGAGGGAAGGACTTGGAACTTAGGACAGAGGTCTATGCAAACAGACCCCTCAGTCCCAAGTCCTCTGTCCTAAGTCCTAACGCAACCGCTTCAACATCCCTTCAAACACCCTCGGCAGCGGCGCCCCGATGGTCAAAGACTCCCCCGTCACCGGATGCGGCAATGAAACGCTGACGGCGTGCAGGAACAACCGGCGTAGATGGAACTCGCGCGTGAAGACCCGGTTGATGGCTTTATTGCCGTACTCCTCATCGAGAAGGAGCGGATGACCGATGCTTTCAAAATGACGACGGATCTGATGGTGCCGCCCCGTCTCGATATCCGCTTCGACCAGACAGGAATTGGCAAAGACCTCAAGCACGCGATAAACCGTTTCTGCGGGAACAACGCCCTCCCCGCGAGCCGGAAGCGGAGTGCGGATGACGCCCGACGGACGCGGCATGCGACCGGCGACGAGTGTCACGTACGTCTTCTTCCATCCGTTGAACTTTGACGTCAGCACCGCTTCAGCGACCTTCTTGGTCCGTGCGAAAATAACGACACCGGAGGTCTCGAAATCGAGACGATGCAGAGGCTTTAAGCCCGGGTAGTCCTTGCGCAGAAAATCGAGGAGCGAGAGCTTGTCCGACTTTCCCGCTCCTGCCACAACGAGCTCGCCGCTGAGCTTGTTCACGGCAAGCAGAGAATCGTCACTGAAAAGGATGCGTCTGCGGTCTATCACTGGAGCAGCGTATCACTTATCTGCCAAATCCGCGGCGGAATCTGCCGCTTCGCCGACCCAATCCGTATCCGTGGCATCAGATCCCTCAATGTGACCTAACCCCCTCTGGCAGAGCAAATTGCGCACATCGGATCGCAAATACCCGCAGTGCTGTTTCACAAAATAGGCATAAGAAGCGACTTCAGGATCACCCGGACGACAGGCAACCAACCGGCGATGCAGCTCATTCTGTAAGGGGTCACTTTCCGGAGATATGTCTGGACTCATAGAGCTATCGTAAAGAAAGAAAACATTATTGCAACGATAACGACGTTATTGTGCACAATGCTCCGGTCGCTCGATATTCCCCAGTATCTTCATGAACGTGCCGTATTCGTTGCTCGCATTCCAGATGGTGAATCCGCAGGAGCCGGAGTCAAAGACGGCGTCGATTTGATCCTTGAGGTTCTTCTGCGTGATGCCATAGCCCTGAATCCACGGGCGAAGTTTGTAGGCCTGATCCCCGAGGAGTTCGGCGTACCCCGTGAGCGTGCGGTACACCAGATAGTACATGCGGCTGCGCGGGTGCCTGGCGGGATTGTAGTAGGAACCCACTGCAAAGGTGGCGGGATACGCCATGGGGGAAATGACATCCACCAGCGGAGCGAAGCGGGCAATATCCTGACCCAAGGGTTCAAAGTTCACGGGAAAGTTCCACCCGAGAATGGCGTACGTCGAAATGCCGAGCTTCGTATGCCCGCCTTCTTCGTCAATCACACGGCGCGCCATCTTCAGAAATGCCTCGATGTGATCGGCCTTCTCGTTGCCGGTGAGCCCGATCGACGCCTGCGCGTACTCGGTGGGATACCGGATGTAATCGAGATTGATCTCGTCGATGCCGGCCTGTGCGAGCTCGCGCAAAATCTGCTCGTTGTGCGTGAGCACCTGCGGGTTGCTGCCATCGACCCACACGCTGCCGACGCTCCGATTCGTCTTGGGATTGCGGATCTGCGTCTCGGGCAGCGCCTGCGCGAGGTTGGGGTCTTTGAGTGCCACGAACCGGCCGATGGTCGTAATCCCGCGCTCATGCGCCTCTCGGATGACCTCGGGCAGATCGTAGACCGGAGTGATGAGATCGAGATCATCCGCGATGGGGGCGGCCGAGTGGAAGAACACCTTGCCCGCTTTCACATTGAAGACGAGCGCCCCCCCGCCGATCTTCTGAAGCCGGTCGAGCGTCTCGAGAAGGTACTGGTCATTCTTGACGCTGGTTTGGGTGAAGAACACGCCGATTTCCGCAGGAAGTGCGGGCAGCGGAACCGGAGCAGGTACCTCCTCCGCAGGTATGGCATCCTCGGGCATCACCGGCTCTTCGGGAATATCGATGGAAGGCGGCTCGACCGCAGAAGGCATGACGGCGCCGGTATCGGAAGGAACGATCTCTGCGGGAACGGGTTCCTCCATGCCGGGAACAGATACCGCGGACGGAACTTCGACCGGTTCGATGACAGGCATGGCCGCAGGTTCCTCCGCATCGACGGGTACCTCTTCCACGGGAACAACCGTCTCTTCGGCAGGAACAATCACAGGAGGAATAACTGCAGGAATCTCCTCTGCCGGTGCCGCATGCTGAACCCTTTCCTGTTCCCGCACCTCCACCTGCCGCTCCACCTGTCGTTGGTTGAGGGAACCGCGATCGAAATCCTCGGGTGCCTGCCGTGCGAACACCGGAAAATTCTCTCCGTGCTGAAACAAGGCAATGGAAGCTCCGAGCCCGAACATCAGAAATCCGACCAGCCCGAAAAGGGCAAGCGTTCCGGCCCCGTCGCCAAAACGCACCGGAGCGGGAGCAAACACCCGCTGCATGTCATCATGCGTGGAGCTCTGTAGCTCCGTGAGACGAAGATCCGGCTGTGGCATAGTGTCGGACATGAATATGGATGTATGGTGTTATGGATATTATACTATTTTTTCAAAAAAAATCAATATCCGTCCCCCTACGCCCTACTCCTAACCCTAAATAATCGGCTCCTCAAACTTCTCCTCAATAGAACCAATTTCATCCTCCTTCGGGGGCGCCGCAGCCGCTTCATCCCACTTCTTCAGCATTTCCTCCACCTTCTTCTTGGGCTCGCAGTACTTCTTGCGTGAGAGGGCGATGATCTCTTGCGTGTGATCTTCTTTGGGTCTGGGAACATCCACCGTGCGTCCCGAGAAGGCCTCGCGGATCTCGCCCTTCACCGACATCTTCACGTAGAACTCGCGCACGCCCAGATTGATGATATCGCGCTCTTTGAAGATCGGCTCGTACTCCTTCTCGAGCACGGCGGCATCCTCCGCTCCCACGCGGAAACTGATCATGGAACCCACGTTGCCGAACACCGTCTGCCGGATGCGTGACGAGAGCTGCCCCATGTACTGATGGGCGATCGTGAGATCGAGATGGTACTTGCGCGCCTCCGAGAGGATCTCGTAGAACGTATCCGTCGCGAAGTTCTGAAACTCGTCGACGTAGAAGTAGAAATCCGGGCGCTGCTCCTCCTCCACGTTCGCACGACTCATGGCGGCCTGATACATCTTGGTGATGATCATGGAACCGATGAGCGAAGAATTTTCTTCGCCCAGAAGTCCCTTCGAAACCTTCATGAGCAGAATTTTCTTGTTATCCATGACATCACGGATATCGAACCGGGCCACGGGCTGCCCGATGATGTTGCGGATCATATTCGTCGCCACGAACTGACCGACCTTGTTGAGCAGTGGCGTGATGGCCTCGGAATCAAACTTCTCGCTCCAGGCTGCGAATTCCGAAACCCAGAAACTCTTCACCACGTTATCCTGAATGCGCGCCACGATCTTCTGGCGGTAGTTCTTGTCGTTGAGCATTTTGAGGATCGAAAGAACCGTCGTGTTGGGGCTGTCTAAGAGTGCCAGTGTGGTATACCGGAGCACGTGTTCCAGGCGGTAGGTCCAGTTGTCGCCGAAGAGCTTCTTGAAGATGTCGAGGAACCCGATGGTCAGCTGCATCTTGTAGGCCTCATCCACCTTCGCGAGCGGATTGAATGCGATGGGGTACTCCGTGTCACCCGGATCGAAGAGGATAACGTCATCAATACGGCTCTTCGGCACGTGCTTGAGCACGCAGTCGACCAGATCCCCGTGCGGATCGAGCACCGCCACTCCCCTGCCGCGCTCCAGATCCTCTTTAATGAGGAGCTCCAGAAGCTTTGATTTGCCCACGCCGGATTTTCCCACCACGTACAGGTGGCGCCGGCGATCTTCGAGACGCACCCCGAACTTCACGAAGTTGTTGTGGTAGTTCGTGATGCCGAACGTGCTCACCTCCTTCTCGCCCGCGCGCGGAAGATCCTGCGGGGGATCGGATTTGCGGGCGAGCACGTGAACGATATGGTGCACGAAGTCCGCGTTCGGCAGGTGGTAAAGCGTGGCGACCTCCGAGGCGCTGAGAATGTAGGAGCTGGCGTGCTGCCGCTCCCGGAAATGGCGGAGGAAGGACTCGGCATTCGTTGCCTTGGGAGAGACGAATCCGTTGATGTCTGAATCATTGAAGTGGTAGAAGCTGTTCTGTACGGCCGTGAGCTTGCGGCCGGCCTCCTCAAAACTCTTGCTCAGGTACGCACAGCGGACGGAGACCCGGAAGGGCTTCGTCTGCTCCTTCTGCTTCGCAGCCTCGGCGCGGATGGTCTGAATGCCCTTGCGCCCCTCCTTGCGGAGCCGATCACGCACCGAGAAGTATTTCTTGAGGTTCGCGAACCGGTACCGCCAGCTGCGGAAGAAGTGGTAGAAGGCATCGTCGGCGTGCGGTTCCACGATGATCTGCACCCAGACCTGCTCGCCGCTGTCGATCTTGCTGATCACCGAGAAGAGGCGCGACATCGAGTCCTCCTCGAACTTGTCGTACATCTTGATCGGGTACACATCCCGTTCTTTGAGCGTGAGCTCGCACCCGGCAAGATGATGCTTCGCCGGTTGCATCAGCTCGGTGTAATCTTTGGTCTCGCGGATCTCGGCATCGGGGAAACTGGCGTAGATCAGGCCCTCGATCGTCTCTTTGTACTTCTCATCCATGACCACGTAGAAGTACGTGTACTGCTCGTAGCCGAAGTACTCGAATGAGAACCGTTTCTCGGTGACGGTATTGCGCAGGCTCACCAGCAGATCCTGGAACTTGGATTCCAGCTTCCGGTGCTCCTTGGCTCCTTGGGGAACCACGATATGGAGGTAACGGAGGTGAGCCATTTAAGCTGTATTCTTCAGTATTTTGACTCTTTTGTAAACAATTTTCTCGAACCCAGCGCATGAAGCTTCATGCGCTGGAATGGTTCAATACACCTCCTTGAGGTAGCACTCTTCGCAATAGACGATCTCGGGCCTTTCGGGAGCGTACGTTGTCTGAATTTCTTTCTGACACTTCATGCAATTCCTGCTCCAGAGACGCCGGGGATTACGCCGCCGAATGCGCTCAAGATGCCGCTCATCAAAACAGAGACGCGGAAGAGGCAGGCAGTGCTGACGATAGAGCGCAAGTTCATGGGGAATGATCTTGTAGGGCTTCCCGGTTCGCTCGCACACCAGGATCTTCTCGGTAATGTCATCCGGAATATCCTTGATATCCACAGGAAGAGAGATACGGGGACCCTGATACTCCGATGTCTGGCTCTCGGTATCGGCGTGCCATTTCCAGCCGCGCTTTGTCGCTTCACCCTCTGTGAGCGGAAAGTACTCCTGGGCGACGGTTTCGTTGTACCCGAATGGAGAGAGCTCCGGCGGAAGAGGCTGCCCCCACTCCCCTGTTTTCTTCATGTGTTCCACAATTTTTTCTTTCATCCCGAAGTATTCCTCCTCGGTGTACTGTTTATTGAATATGCAGTATTTCTTTTTCTTCAGCCCAGAACACGCGAAACAATCTTCACAGTACTGACAGTGATCAAGGTACTGGGAATTCTTTGAATAGAAACTCACAAACGTGAACTGCGTGTTGTACTGATTGATCGTACTGATCGTGCCATAGGTCAGCTCACAATGATCCACGACCACATGGCCATCGAAACAGTCTTTCGATTTGAAACTGAATATGAGATAGCCGCAATTTTCGAGATCGGCGCTATCGTAACACTCAACACATTCCCGGCAGTGTACGATGTGATCACCTGTGACATTGTCATTGCCGTTGCCATCGTAGTACTGGTGAATCTGCTGTTCCGCCGCCTTGCGGAGAAAGATATCCCGCGCAGAAGAAAGCGTTCGAAAGTTGCCGGTGTTGAGTTCTTTGAGTTTCTTCTCGTACTCCTCTTTGGAATGCTGCTCGTTGAATATGCAATATTGCTTGTTGCGAAGCCCGAAACAGTCAAAACAGTTTGCACATCCCTTGCAGTCAGAAAGGAAGAAACTGTCACGGCAATTGTGTGATTTTTCTGAATGGGCAAGATTGTACGACTCGGAACAATCCACACACTCGATGCAGAGTTCGCACTTGAAGCAATTCAGACACTCGATGCAGCTTAAGCAACTGTCGATGCCATAGGAGTACAGGCAGTCCTCGTCATGGTCCGAGACAAAGATCATATGGCAGTTCTTGTCCTGCTGCGCGCCGTTCGTATAATCGCTGTTCACGTTGTTGGATGTGAAGACGGAAATCTTCGGCGTGGCCTTGATCAGGGCGTCGAACTGCGAAAAAAACGGCTGACTGAAATCGAAATCACGTCCGTGCTGCATCGCATCCCATTTGTCGGTGTACCACTCGTGCTGATCGTAAACAGTGTACGGACTGTCCGGCGCATAGACGGAAATGATCTGCTTGCCCGTGAGGTCGCACTTGCGGTGATAAAGCCGGCGCTCGTTGCGCCACGCGAACCGACCCTGACGTCGGCACGTGGGACAGAGTGTCGGATCAGGCAGGGAAACCTTCGCAAGGAAAGCTGTTTCCTGCGGGTGAACGGTGAAGGCCGACTTGCAAAGACGACAGGAGGGCATAGGGGAATAGAATTCTTGTAAAAATGTGTACTGATGCTAAATATCATCTGTTACAGAGTCAATACAATCAAATACAACAATGCATGAAATACGAAAATATTTGCTATATTCGTCTATTCTATGATATTCTATCTGTAGTAATTTTACTACAACAATATGGTTATCGCAGAACTTCAATCACTCGGCCTGCCGCTTGAAGAAGCGAAGGTGTACTACGCACTTCTGCAACTCGGTGGTTCTTACGTCAGCGCCATTGCCCGTAAGGCCGGTGTGCATCGTGTTGTCTGCTACAAGATCTTAGACGAGCTGGTGGCAAAGGGCCTCGTGAGTTCATTCCTCAAGAACGGTATCCGGCACTTCGCCATTGAGAGCCCCATGATCCTCGTCCGCAAGGAACAGGAACGCCTGGAGCGCGCCGAGAAGCTTCTGCCCGAGCTCCTCTCCATCACCAACGCACTCGCCTACAAGCCGAAAATCCAGTACTACGAAGGGCTGGAAGGTATGAAAAACATCTTTGAAGAGACACTGAAAGCCAAAGGCGAATTGCTCGGCTACACGAATCTGGAAGACATTCCCAAAGTCATGCCGGAGGAATTTCTCCGCGACTATGCTAAGCGCAAGATCGCGAAGGGACTCAAAACACGCATGCTCTCGCCTCATACACCACGATCACTCAAGTACCTGGAGAAGTATTATCCGAGGGGATTTGATCCGAATTTGGTCGAAATACTCTTCGTGAACCCGCGCGAGTTCCACTTCGAGTACGAGATCACGATTTATGGCGACAAGGTTGCAATTCTCTCGCTCAATCCGGAGGAACGCATGGGACTGATTATCGAGAGTCCGATCTACGCGCGCACGCAACGCGCGGTATTCCAGCTGGCGTGGCTGGGGGCGACTTCGTTCGTTGCGAAGTAGTTCAGTAGACCTCTTTGGAGTATTTGAATACTGGAGTATCAGAATATCAGAGTATTGGAATATCGGGGAAGGAAGTATGTAGTACGAGGTACAGAGTACGTAGTATTCGTCATGCGTTGTACTTGGTACTTCGTACTTTGTTCTGCTAATAGACCTCTTTTAAGTAACACTCCTCACAGTAGATCGTTTCCGGTCGTTCGGGCGGGTACATCGTCTCGATCGATTTCTGACACTTCATGCAGGTACGCAAGAAGAGCGTGCGGGGGTTACGCAGAGCCATGCGTCTCTTATGTCGTTCGTCGGGGTGCAAACGGGGAATGGGAAGGTGCATATTCCGATAGAACTCCAATTCCTGCTTAACGATTTTGAAGGGTCGCTTCGTCGCCTCGCACTGTATCGCCCAGTTGAGGATATCGTCAGGAATATCACTAATAGAATCGGGCAATTGGGCAGCTGGAATCAACTTTGTGACTTTCGGCAATTCCTCCTTTCTGTCTTTCCACTGCCATCCTCGTTCGAGCACTTCCTGCTTCGAATGTGGAAAGTACTCTTGAGCAATTGTTTCGTTGTAGGCAAAGGGGGAAAGTGCAATCGGAAAGAATTCCCCCCATTCATTGTTTGATTGCATATATTCTACGATTGCCGCAACGCGTTCTACGTATTCGCTTGGAGAATATTGCTTGTTCAATATGCAATGCTTCTTTTTACGAAGTCCAACACAGCCGAAGCACTCTTCGCATCCATGGCAACTATCGCAATAGAAGAGATCACGCGAGTCTCGGCAATACATGGTGAACCGGTAGCCGTAACCGATGAGACTCGTGGATTCGTAACAAAGTTCAGTGCCATCAAAAAACGAAATATCAAAGCAGTCACTGGCACCAAGGCCATCATGCAAATATGCGCAATCACGTGACGAATAGACATCAAAACCGTGGTACACATTGCGGCTCTCGAAAAGATTATTACCACTCACGTTCTCGCTTCCAATGGCCACTGACGCTATGCGAATAGCATGTTCATGTTGAAGCTCAATAAATTTCTGCTCCATCTCTCTCCGTTTGCTCTCGTTTCCATTCAACTCCTCTTTCAGGCGCGCTATCTCACTAGAACTCACCGGCTGATTCAGAAGGTGGTTCTTTTTTTGTCGCAATCCGATACAGAGAAGTGAATCGTGTACTCCTCTGCAATCTGCGAGGAACGCACTGCTATGACAATCGTCACAATCATGCGAGTATTTCAGATCATAACACTTGCGACAGTCAACACACTCGTAGACAAGTTCGCAATCGGTACACCAGAGAGTATCGACAGCATTACGATTACCGACGGCAAGAAAACCAAAAAATGAATCTTCGTTATTATTGGCAGAAGTAAGTAGATAACAATTTTTATTTTCATCTGCGAAATTACAGAAATCAGAATTTACTGCTCCATTATTAACAAGAGGAACGCGGGGCACAGCATGTTGTAGCTCCTGAAACTGCTCAAAGAATGATTTGGAGGAATCGAAAGGACGACCGAATGAGAGAGGGTCCCACCGATCGCTCCACCATTCATCATGAGAAAAGACAGTGAATGGTGCATCCGATCGAAAGAATGAAACGATCTCTGCTCCACTCATATTACTCTTTCGACGATAGAGCATTCGCTCATTTCGAAAGGCCAAACGCCTTCTCTCTCGTTCTCTCGGACAAAGTGAGGGCAGTAAAATGTGAAAACACTTCTCTGCAATCGTAGGAGAGATTTTTTCATAGAACGCAAGATCTGCATCTCGTATCTCGAATGAAGTTCCCGATTGCCGACAGAGAGCTGTGCGAGACATGGCTCCATCGTCTTCCTGTAGATGATTGCGTCAATAATCTGCCAATAATGGTCGGCTTTTGTCTTCTGTAAGCCAAAAAATGACCTCAGGCGTTCCCAGCTTTCTGGGAAAAGTGTCGAAAGCGTGCGCGCTCAGCCTCAGCAATGACGTGCGAGTGCGCGAGCACAGCATAGGGATGCTCCTCATCACTAAAATGTGCATATAGCACAGAATCTCCAGTATCGGAGAACACGATGAAATGTTTCATGAAATCGAGATCGAGAAGATCAATGTGACTGCGGAATTTCTCCTCTTCTTTGCGAGTACAGAAATGTGATGTGAAGGGGCCGAATGTAGTGCAAACAGCGCGGTGCTGAGCATGCTTCAGACGGTTACGACGAAATGTTTCAGGGGCATCTAATCCACCAATAATCGGCACGAAGTTCTCAAAATCTCCAAAATCCAGATTTGTATCATATTCCACTTGGGACATGTGCAGGTACGCATCGCGAATCTGATCGGGCGTATAACAGTCTTCGAAGGTGTCGTGCTCAGATCCGGCGGCATGCAGATATGGAGCAAGTTGTTTAAGTTTCACAATATTCTTTCTTAACGATCGTTCTTGTTTCTGTAGTTCAGCAACAACATATTTCAATGAACGAGCCTGAATACCTTGTTCGGAATTCTCGACAGCACGCAATGAGTGTAGCCGGTCAAATGCACGGTAGGTCGTACTTTTTGAGAGACCTGTACGCTTCACAAGATCCCAAATAGTCGCTGCGGGATTCCTCAAAAGTTCTCGATACACTCGCACTTCCGCTTCACTGAAGCCGCAATCGATCAGGAGAGAGCCAAGTTGCTTGGAAAACTTCATGAGAATATTAAACAATAATATTAACTACTTAGCAAGTAACCAATCATAATTCAGTATACCTCTTTCAGGTAGCACTCCTCGCAGTACACAATCTCCTTGCGATCCGGCGCATAGCTGGAATCAATCGTCTTCTGACACTTCATGCAGGTGCGCGAGAAGAGCGTGCGGGGATTCTTCTTCTGCATGCGCTGCCGGTGCCGCTCATCGGGGTGCAGGTGCGGAACAGGCAGGCGTTGTGAACGGTAGAGTTCAAGCTCTTTCTTCACCACCCTGAACAGCCGGCCGGTGGCCTCGCAGGTAATCGCCCAATTCAGAATATCGTCCGGAACCTCGTCGATGGCTGCAGGGAGTTTGGACGCCGGAATGGTTTTCGTCACGTTGAGCGACTCTTCTTTCATTTCGCGCCACGGAAATCCCCTCTCCTTCGCCTCGGCTGCCGTAAGCGGAAAGTACATCTGTGCCGTCGTCTCGTTGTACGCGAAAGGAGAAATGCCCGCAGGAAAAAACCCGCCCCACTCGCCGTGCTTCTGCATGAGTTCGATCACCTTGGGCACCAGAGTTTCGTACTCCGCCTTGGAGTACTGCTTGTTGAGCACGCAGTGCTTACCGGGCTTCATGCAGACGCATCCGCACATGTCGGATCCTGTCTGGACGATGTCGCAGTAGAGCAGGTTCTTGCTGCCCCACGATCCGTGGGTGAAAATCGTATTGTACGAACCGTAGCCAAGACTCAGCGAGTCGTACCCCAGCTGCGCGTCGGTGGTGTGGCACACGTCCATGAGGTCTTTGATCTGGAACCCCGTAAAGATGTACGCGCAGTCTTCGGCGTACGAGACATCGAAGCAGTGTCGGATGTTCCGTGAATTCTTGAGGTAATCGCCCGTAACGTTTTCACAACTCACTACCTCGAGTGCGCGATGCACACCCTTCTCTTTGAGGAGGCTGTATTCCCTGAGAACGTCGGGGAGTTTTCCTTTCGCAATCGTATCCGTCACCTCCTGTTTTACGCGGAGATACTCCTCTTTGGAATACTGCTTGTTACGGACGACGTAGTGCTTGTTACGCAGATTTGTCGAGAGCAGACAATCTGTGCATCCTTTACAGTCAAACAGGAAAGCGGATGAGGAACAGTT
>JAQTQU010000017.1 GCA_028712095.1 Candidatus Peribacteraceae bacterium | reverse complement strand
TACAGAAGAGCGCGAGCGCCGCAATGGCTCCGATGCGCGCAACCGGGCGGCGTCCGGGAAGCCTGACGGAGGTCACCAGCACGGCGAGCAGGGCGGCTGCGGGAATCGCCGGCACGTAGAAGTAGCGCGCACGGGTGACGAACCACTCTTCGATGAGCCCCTGCGAGAGGTCGGGCAGCACGGGTGGTATGTAGAGCAGAAGGGTCCACGCGGCCAGCAGCAGGGCAGGCAGCGCCCAGTGCCGCCGTTTGGGCAACAGAACGAGAATGAGCAGAATTCCCAGTGGCAGCAGGCGGATGCCGAACGGAACAGCGGCGGCATGGAGCGTGAAGATGGAGGGCAGTGCTCCGATGAAGATCCCCGTCGACGAGCGCATCAGGCCCTCGAAGAGACCCGCAGTGAGCCAGCGGATGGCCTGCGGCAGGTGAGTGACGGCCTGCGTGATTCCCGCAACACTGAGCAGGTACGCGTTTGCGTGCGCGTAGAGCAGGCGCTGCATGACCACGTAGACGAGGGCCAGTGCCAGAAGAACACCGAGTGTCTTCCACACTGGTTGCCGCTCAACACGGATACGGCTGCCTTTGGTGCGCTGCACGAAAAGATAGAGCAATCCCAGCACGATCGGCAGCTCCACCCCAAGAGCGCTCGAGAAGGGCATTCCTGTCTGGGCCACCAGTGTCCAGGCGAGATAGCGGCCTTTTCCGGTACGCAGGAACGAAAGAAAGCAGAGAAGACCGAGCAGCAGAAAGAACGCCGCGAGCAACTTCATCTGCGCGCTCATCCACATGGTCGTGCGCCAGTGGCTGGCCGAGAGGGCGAAGAAGGCTCCCGCCAATAGCCCCGTCCACTTTGCCTTGAGCAGGCGCGAAAAGAAGAGAATCACGAGACCCGTATTGATGATGTGCAGGAGGATGGATGTGATGTGATAGCCCGTCTCGTGCGTGCCGAAGAGGACCCACTCTCCGAGCCAGAACATTTTCGTCACGGGAATCAGGTACTGGCCGTTGCCGGTGAAGAAGAAAGCGAAATCTTTCGGCAGCGTCTTCAGTGCACGCAGAACATGGTAGTCATCGCTCATGAACGGATGCCCGATGCTGGGGGCAAATGCCGCAAGTATGGCGAAGAACAGTACCGCAAGTGCGAACACGTAGACTCTCTGTTGCCGGAAGAAAGGGATCTCCCGTTCCATTCCGGGAGGTTATTGTACAGAAAAACTCTTATAAGAGACAAATCTTCTCACCAGGGACGTTCGTAGTTTTTTGTCAGGGGACTTAGGGAACCTTGTTCGGTTCCCTCAGCCCCCCGACACCCCCCTCACCCTCCTAACAGTAAACCTCCAACTGCTGTTGGCACTGTCTTCGATCTATACATGCATGTGCTATGCGCCAGGTTTATGTATGTGTTTTTGTCTTATTAATTTTCAACCAAACGGAGGTGGGCGCGTCACCGGGGGTGAAGGGGGAGGCCCTGTTTGCGAAGCACCGACGAGGCGGTCCGAATCCCTGTAGGAACCGACGAGGAGGCTCAGGGCCGGGAGGAGTGGGCGTTGACGCGCCAGCGCTTTGGCTCCACCTTTGTCGCCAAACAAAGGTGGAAAAAAGAAACAAAACAAAACACCCTACGATCGTTTCCGCGCCTTCAATTTCTCATACCACTCGTAATACGAATCCCCCATCGTTCCCACAAACCGCGCAGAGCTTTTTCCGAAGCGCTTAAGAATCGGCACCACACCCTTCGATGCAGTCGACTCGGCACCGCTGCCGACCTGCTTCAACTTCCGGCTTCCCCACGCAATCGCCAGATCCGTCAGGTGTTGCACGGTCGCGAACGTCTGCCCCAGCGCACGCGCCACGGTCTCTTTGCCGTCGCTGTTCGGACGATGCTGCATGAAAAGGGTTAAGCCGGAAGGATCAATGTTCCTTCATCAGCCACCTCATCCACCTTCATGCCGACCTCCTGCCCTTTTGCAGCAGACGTGATGGGCGTGTGGTTGACCTGCAGGGAAGAAATCTTCTGCTCGAATTCGCGCTTGCCGTGCTTCAGGCGGATCGTATCACCCAGCCGGATGGTCTCGTTGACCGCTACCACGGCCACGCCGATGCGGTCGTAGTAGTGCGTCACTTTGCCGATCACCTGCTCCGCGATCTTCTTCACCATCTTCTTCTTCGCCGCAGAAACCTTCCTGACCGCCTTGGCCCCGGTCTTCTTCGCCTTTTGCGTCTTCTTCGTTTTCTTCATCTTCTTCATTGCTTTCTTCGCGCGGCGAACCGGGCGGCGCTTGAGGGTTTTCTTCGCCTTCCTCTTGGTCACCTTCTTGGCCTTCTTCTTGAGGCGGGATTTCTTGGGCATGGGGAATGGGGGGAAAGGACATCTGGATTCTAGCCCTGCCTGCCGGCGGAGCAAACAGTCGAGTATTCCGCTTCGCTCAGCCAAAGATCCATCTGGTAAAGTACTGTCATGCCTCACTCCTCCCCCCTGACACGCGTCCGGACCTACGTTCTCACCCTGTTTCTCGTCAGCTACCTGTTCGTCTTGCTCTACTTCGTCTTTGGCGGGCAATGGCAGATGCCCGGCGCGCTGATCGTGGCCGTGACGTACATGTTCCTGCCGCTGCTCGTGTCGCTGCTCCTCGTCCGCTTCGTCACGCACGAACCGCTTCGACCCGCGCTGCGGCTATCGTTCGCGTTCAACCGCTGGTGGCTCGTGGCATGGGTCGTCCCGCCGACCCTCGCCCTGCTCACGTTCGTCGTGAGCCTGCTGCTGCCCGGCGTTGCGTTCGATGCGGGCATGGCAGGAATGTTCGAGCGATTCGGCGCCACGCTCGCCCCCGAGCAGCTGGCCGCCATGCAGGCTGACCTCGCAGGCGCGCCGTTTCTTCCCCTGCTGCTCGGCCTCTTCGGCGGCATGGTCGCAGGAATCACCGTGAATGCCATCGCCGCATTCGGCGAAGAGGCGGGATGGCGCGGCTTGCTGCTGAAGCACCTGCAGCCCCTCGGCTTCTGGCGGGCCTCGCTCATCATCGGCACGGTCTGGGGGCTGTGGCACGCGCCCCTCATTCTGCTCGGCCACAACTACCCCGAACATCCGGTCATTGGCATTTTCATGATGACGCTGTGGACGATACTGCTCACGCCGGTTATGAATTTCATCACCCTGCGCGCCAAGTCGGTTCTTGCCGCCGCCATCTTCCACGGCACGCTCAACGGCACCATGGGGCTGGCACTGCTCTACGTGCGGGGCGGCAATGATCTGACCGTGGGCGGCACGGGGCTGGCCGGCATGATCGCCCTCGTGCTGGTGAACGTGGTGCTCTATGCAGGATTGAAAAAGCACCGCCTCCCAGTTGCCTGAGAGACGGTGCGGTGTTGTGGTATCGGCTGGGCAGACCTTGGCATTTCATGCCTTGGTTAGTACGTAATCAGCCCACGCGGGGGGTCGGGGCAATGCAGCCGCCTGACGAACATCCGGTGGTGAAAGCTGCTGCTTCCGCCACAATTCGCAACGACTTTCCCCTCCCGCAGGTACACCTGTCCGGATGGTTGCGTCCACGCGGAATCGTGGCAGCGAAGGCTTCCGATCTCGGGCGTCTGCGCGATGGCACAGACACCTTCAATCATCGTTCCATCACGCCACTGCCGCTGATCGGGTGGCGGCATCCAGTCATGGATGGCCAGCCACTCGATCCAGTAGGGACGAAAAACACTCACAGCACCTCTGCTGTGGTAGGTCCCGATGTCCCAGAAGACGACCGGGAACACAAGGGTGACACCAGTGATCATCCGTTCCTCACTGCAGAGGTGGCGCGGACGATCATTTCGATCGGTTCCCATCGAAAAGGAAAACCCTTCTGGGAACCACGGATCATACGATCCGTTGGAGAGCACATCGGTGACTCGTCTTGAGGTGCGAAGCTTGAGTGCTTCTCCCAGCTCGAAGGAGCTGAGTGAAAGCTGTCGCATGGCTATGGACCTCCTGTGCTGCCAAAGACCGCCTGCCCAATACCAACCGGCGCAGTATAGAGGGCGCGGGGAGGACGTCTAGAAACTAGACACTCTTTTGCATGTTTCCCGATGAACGCACCCGTCCATCCTGTATACTCGCAGTCCCTTCACTCGCAATACCCATGAATTTCGACGAAGCAGCACGCAAAATTCACGCCGATCACCGGGGCAAACTGCGCATCGAAACCACCGTGCCTCTCAAGACAAAGGAAGATCTTTCAGTTGCCTACACTCCCGGCGTCGCCGCCCCCTGCCGCGACATCGCCAAGAATCCCGAAGACGTGTGGCGCTACACCATCAAGTCGCACACTGTTGCGGTAATCACCGACGGTTCTGCAGTACTGGGGCTCGGCAACATCGGCGCCAAGGCGTCGCTCCCCGTGATGGAGGGCAAGTGCGCGCTCTTCAAGGAATTTGCGGGGATCGATGCCTTTCCCATCGCACTCGCGACGCAGGACGTAGAAGAAATCGTCAGGACGATCACCGCCATCGCACCCGTCTTCGGCGGGATCAATCTGGAGGATATCTCCGCACCACGCTGTATTGAGATCGAACAGCGTCTCTCAACCGCGCTCGATATTCCCGTCTTTCACGATGATCAGCACGGTACCGCGACGGTTGTACTGGCCGGCCTGCTCAACGCGGCGAAAGTCGTGGGCAAAGAGATCGCCAACATGAAGATCGTGGTTTCGGGAGCGGGAGCAGCCGGTTCAGCCATCGTGCGCCTGCTCCACTCGTACGGTGTTGCTGACATCATCGTCACCGATAGTAAGGGTGTGGTTACCCCGCATCGCGATGATTTGGGATGGCTCAAGAATCTGCTGGCCTCGTTCACCAACAAGAGCGGTGCCTGCTGCATGCTCTACGATGCCCTCAAGGGCGCCGATGTGTTTGTCGGAGTGAGCAAACCCGGCATTCTCAGGCCCGAGATGATTGCCCAGATGGCCGAGAAGCCCATCGTCTTCGCTCTCGCCAATCCTGACCCCGAGATGATGCCCGATGCCGCGAAGGCCGCGGGCGCAGCGGTCGTCGCAACCGGCCGCAGTGACTTTCCCAATCAGCTCAATAACGTCCTCGTCTTTCCGGGGATCTTCAAGGGTGCGCTTGATGCACGCATCCGCCGCATCACGCCCGGCATGCTGGTGGCTGCCGCGGAGGCACTGGCCCGTCTCGTCCCCGCTCCCACAGCCGAAAATATCATTCCTCCGGTGTTCGATCCGCAGGTCGTGACAGTCGTGTCGACGGCGGTGAAGGATGCGGGTCTTCGTTCACAGTGAAGCTCCACCAGCTCACGCTGGTGGTTTCTCTAATACAACCGCCTTCGGCGGTCGCTCGCGGAACCCGCCGAAGCAGCTGCGGAACAATCAACGCATTCCTCCGTCGGCTTACAGCGACGGCTTCCTGCGAAGGCGGGTGAACGGATGATGATCACACAACATCACGTTGATTTTTCCGCTTTGACCTTCGAAAGGTCGGGGGTGATTTTTTGTGAATGAGAAAAGAAAGAACCCGGATCGAACACTGTTTGGGATCAAATCACTTGCATCCAAGTGGTGTACGAGTGTACACTGTGACCATGCACAGTGAGATGCTCATCCAGAGGCCAACTTCACCTCTTGCGGTCGTGCGCATTGACTGTTCCCAGTCGCCACAATCGGCTCTGACGGGCGTTCTGCAGTGGGTTTCGGCCTGTCCGGACAGGGGCGATCTGCACATTGTTCTGCCGGCCGTGCGCGGGCAACCGGCCGTGCGTTCTGCCCTCCTCGGCCTGCAGCAGCTGGGCTGTCGCGTCACCGCGAAAATCTCATAATGTGTTCTTTTTCCGTAACGTTCCCTTAATGTCTCGCGTTATACAGTATGTCAAGCCTCCATCAATGCCTCGTGATACACGCTCCGTCGGCCTCGCTCTCCTCCTCTCGATGCTCATCGTCACAGGGGTGTCAACGGCGTTCAGCCTGCTCTTCTCGCCGGTGAAGACCGCTGCAACGGTGTCCGCGTGTCGGCAGCACTACACAGTGGCCTGCCTGTTCTAAAGCGATCCACTTTTCTTGTCAGCGCATTATTCAGGCGATAAGCTCGAATTATCTGACCCCTATTTCATCATTTTTCTCTGCCAGAGGGGTCCGGGTCGCTGGGTGGCTCTCTTCGGGGAACCACTCAGCACTTTTGAGTGCTGGAATCGCTGAAAACACAAGAACGGCTGGAGCAGCTCCTGCGTTGTCTATCGTCCCGAAAACAAATGGACCACCCTCGAAAGAACGTTCCGGCACAGGGCACCCATCGAGCGCTGCTTCTCCATTTCACGGATCTCCGCCGCATCCAGTGTTTTCATCAGCCACACGGCATCTGCCTGACTCATTTCACCACGATGGAGTACACCTGCGATCCACTCCCGCGCCAGCACCATCGCAGAACAGTGTGACACCGGATCGGCGGTCTCTTGTTTTCGTACACGCGAAGCTGTATCCACAGCAGCCTCTGTGGGAGTGTCGCGCGCGACGACATCCGGTGCAAAAGCGGTTTCTGGCATCTGGGACATTTCGCTCAGTTTAGTATGCGCGGGATGTCAGGACAAGTCGACATGGACGAATTTACGCTTCCCCACCTGAAGGATCCCTGACTCAATCCCCTCCCCAAGAGATTGAACAACTTTATTGTTCATCTTCACGCCTCCCTGCTCAATCACCCTGCGGGCTTCGGACTTAGAGGAGACAAGCTTGCCGGTAACGAGTACATCAATGAGTGTTGTGCCTTTCTTCACCTTCACCTTGGGAATGTCTTCGGGCAGGCCTTTGTCCTTGAAGACACGATTGAAGGTTTCCTCCGCTTTGGCGGCGGCAGCGTCGCCGTGGTAGAGCGTCACGATCTCGCGGGCGAGGCGTGCCTTTGCGTCCCGCGGTTTTTCGCCCAGAATCTTCTTCACTTCAGGCATCGCAACATCGGTACAACACTCGAAATACGTCATCATCAGATCGTCCCTGATACTCATCACCTTGCCGAACATATCGGCCGGCTCGTCCTCCAGATACACACAGTTGTTATACGTCTTGCTCATCTTGCGACCGTCTGTCCCTTCGATCAGGCGTGTCGTCAGAACGAACTTCTCGCGCTTGCCGTAGGCCGCCTGCAGCGTTCTGCCGCAGAGCATGTTGAAGAGCTGGTCGTTGCCGCCAAGCTCGCAATCCACATCCAGCATCACAGAGTCGTACCCTTGCATCAGAGGATAGAGAAACTCGTGGACGCCGATTGACTTACCCTCAGCGATGCGCCGCTGGAACATCTCGCGATCAAGCATCTGCTGCACAGTGACATGGCTCGCGAGTTTTACGATCTCGTCAAACTTCAACGCTCCCAGCCACTCATGGTTGTAGACGATCTTCACCTTCGAAAAATCGAGGATCTTACTGGCCTGCTTCCTGTAGGTCTGAAAGTTCTCTTCTACCTTTGCGAGTGTGAGCGGCTCGCGCAACTGATCGCGGCCGGATGGGTCGCCGATGGTCGCCGTGAAACTGCCGATCAGAAAGATCACCTCATGTCCGGCCTCCTGAAACGCCTTGAGCTTTCGCAGCGGCACCGAGTGGCCGATGTGCAATTTCGCCCCCGTGGGATCGATGCCGAGGTAGAAGCGGATCGGCTTGCCGCTCTTCAGCTTCTTCTCGGCAAGATCGCGGGGAATAACGGTCTCAACGGCGCGGGTGAGGAGGTCGCTTGCGTCCATCGGGTGCCAGCATAGCAGCCACTTGGGCCGTTTAATAGACCGCCGAAGGAGCTTGTGCTGCGCCCGGATCATGGGATGATGTCCCTGGCCATCCCCACGATACCCATGAATGAAACACCGCCTTCCCTCCTCCACCAAATGTACCCGAAGATGATGGCTGCGGAAGTCAAGGAGCAGCCGCGCGGCGAGGCTTTGCGAGCACGGCAGGAGGATTACCGCGCCGAACTGCTGGCGCGGCACGCATACCCACCGCTCCCCGATTCTTCGAACGTTTCAGATGCTTTACTCCACCGCTGGAGTCAGCCGTTCCTCCCGCGTATCCGCTCGATCTTCCACAGCGGGGCATATCCGGAGCGGCTCCCTTCCGCACCCACACATCTGCCGGGGAAATTCCCCCCTGTCTACGCGATTCCCGCAGGCACGCGCCAACTCCTCGGATACCTGATGAGCGGAAGACTTCTCCCGCGCTCCGGTCCGCCGCCCCCGCTTTCGCGGCAGAGCTTCCTGCATCCGCGTCGACCCTTCGGTCCATGAAGAGGTAGACTCCCCCCATGCCGACGTTCACCGTTTCTGAGCGCAGCCGTCTCGATGTCTTTCTGGCAGATGCGTCTTCATGCAGCCGTGTCAAAGCCGGCACACTGGTACGTGACGGAGCCGTCCTCCTGAATGGCCGACTGGTCCGCAAGCCCGCACATCTGGTCCATCCGGGCGATATTGTGGAAAGAACGGATTCGGGAGAACGAGCCAGTGAGAGCCGCATCACACCCAAAGATCTGCAGCTCATGATCCTCTACGAGGATGCAGCATGTCTCGTCATCCGCAAGCCTGCGGGCATTGCCATGCACCCTGCACCGGGGCTGAAGAAGGAGGAGCCGACGATCCTCAACGGCATCGCATTCCTCTTCCGGAAAAAGCACCTCCCCTTCTCCGCCGCCTCTGTGCTGGTACATCGTCTGGACCGCGAAACCACCGGCTGCCTGCTCGTCGCCAAGACGCCGCAGGCGCACGCTGCGTTACAGAAGCAATTCAAGGACCGGACCATCCGCAAGACCTATCTTGCCATCGTTGCGGGGATTCCGACGGAGAGCGAAGCGCACATTGATGCCCCGATCGGACGTCACGTCTCTGAGCGGACGAAGATGTCCGTCATGGGCGCCACCCATGCCAGAAGCGCGCAGACGACCTATCACGTTCTGTCGGCAGAGCACGATGCGGCGCTTCTGGCCTGCGATCTGCACACCGGACGCACGCACCAGATCCGCGTGCATTTAAGCGCCATCGGCCATCCCGTGCTCGGGGACAACACGTACACTTCCTCTGAGAGCGAACGGCTTTCGGAGCAGAAACGCATCGACGCTCTCTGCCTCCATGCGTGGAAACTCACGTTCCGCTCCCCTGTCGAAAAACGAAAGAGGACGATCATTGCTCCCCTGCCTCCTCTTCTGAAGAAGACCCTGCAATCGCTTTCACTGACGCCACCATCCAAAGCGGAAAAGTGAAGATCGTTTCGGCTGCTCACGATGGACCGATCCTTCATCTATTTCGTGCTCCCATTAATAAGAAGCTAATACGTCACCGTGTAGGTCGTCGTATCGAGAATTTCACCCGCAGCATTGCGCGCATTGATCCGGTAGGTATTGACCCCCTTCTTGAGCGTTGCGAGGGCGGGATCGGCGATGTAGTTCCAGAAGGTCTTGCCGGGCGTATAAAGCCGCAGTTTGTAGCCATTGACCCACACGCTGGCGGTAGCAGGCGGCGTCGACCCTTCAATCAGGAAGGCACTGCCCGTGGAGGTGAACTGCGTGCCGGGTACGGGGCCCGTCACGTTCACGGTCCCGGGTTGCAGCGGCGGATTCTTCGGCAGGTCTTCTTCGGAAATGATTTCTGGTGCGGCGCCACTCGAGGCGCTCCCGGCATCGATGACCCCCTCCCCCTCCCCGCCCAGCAGAACCGTGAGGACCGCGGGTTCGCTCTGCCTGCCCGCGTCATTGATGGCCGTGACCGTAAAGACGTTTTCCCCCTCATGGAAATTGTCGAGCTTGGTGGAGGCCAGATACGTCCACGTCGCATCACCGGGCTTGAAGATCTGCAGGCGGTAGTCATTGACGATGATGCCGACGGTTCCGGGAGGAGCCGCGCCGGTAATCTGCAATTCCGTGCGCTGCGTGCGGTACGTCTGCCCCTGAGCAGCCGGACTTCTGATGGAGGGTGCCGCCGGAGGCTGCAGGTCGCGCGTGATCTGCCGGACCGCCGTTTCGAGCACGGTGCCCTGTGCATCGAGCGCATCTACGGTGATGGTCACTGTCTGCTCGTCGGGCAGAGCAAGCTCGATGGCAAACGTGCGGTCCGTTGCCAGACCGGCCTGATAGCCGTTGACCCGCACGGCACTGATACTGCTGCTGACCACACCCTTCACGTTCACCGTTCCCGTGCGGATCGTCTGGTTATTCGACGGGCTGGAAACCGTGAGATCCGTTCCCTCCGCAACGGTGGCGCCCGACCCCGCTGCCACCGGTCCCTTGCGCGGCGAGAGGTACAGCGCCCGGCTCTCCTGTACGAAAACAGGCACGGAGGTGAGCGACCCGATCGCGGAACGATACTGGTAGAGATCCGCATCGGGATCAAAATTCCCGGGGAGGGCGAACTGCTGTCCTTCGCCCACGATCACCGGAATCACCGCCCCCGGGATCGTGAGCTTGATGCCGAGTCCGGCGGCTGCATAGACCGTGGCGGACCGCAGTCCGATCACGGCATCCGAGACACGGGGGATATCAAACGCGATGCCGCTCTGCGATTCGATCGTCCGCACGACCGATCCTGTAAAAGACAACGAGGCCGGGGTAGAAACCCACACCTGCCCCGACATGAGCCGGATCGAGAGCAGCGACTTTTCCGTTTGAAAATCGCTCCGCAGCACAATAACCTCCGTCTGGTCGCCCAGCCGCACGACAGTGCCGTCAAAAAACGCGAGGGCGGCTCTTCCATTCACATTCGTCTTCACGCGATCTGAGGCATAGAGCCTCATGTCGTCCTGTGCGTTTGCATACTCCTTACCCTCCAGCGAAACCTGTGCGGCCCCCGCACGTTCGACCGTCAGCGCGACGGCGGTCTGACGCGCGCGATTGCCGAGACCGATGCTTGCCATCAGCCACGACCCTGCTCCGTAGAGAATCACCAGCGCGAGGATGATCCCGATGGCCGGTCTAAGCGCCCTGCGCAGCGGCGAAGGTTCTGCGAGGGCAAAATGATTCCGGCGGTGTCGGTAGTAGAGCACAGAGTAAGCGGGATTGGTCTGTTATGGTATGCGTGAAGGCATGAGGAAAGCAAGCGCCGGGAGGCTTGAGAGGAAAATGAGGTTAGGAAGGCCTGAGAGGTTCCAACTTTTCAGGCCTCTCTAACATTTCAAACCTCTCCAACATCGTCATCTCGTCCCCCGATCCATCCGCGCACTGCGCCGCGATTTCTCTTTACTTGTGTCTCATCATCGAAATATTGCGACAGAACGGGGCAGTGCAGATAGAGAACCTCACCGCGTCACCCGATCCACCTCCGATTGCACGGTGATGCGTTGCCTGACCAGCGCATCGCCCATTTCGCGCATCGAAACGTATCCCTGCTTGCGGGCCTGCTGCTCGATGACCGTGGCCGGTTCGTTACCGAGAATCAGATTCTGGATTTCGGGCGTGGCCTGCAACAGCTCCGCAATGACGGTGCGGCCGTCGTACGACGCGCTGTCCGCGGGATCCACCGTGGCCCCTTCTGCCTGCAGATCTTTCCTGAGGGTGCGTACGAGACGCTGCGCCATCACGCCGCGCAGGGCGGGCGCGAAGGTATAGGGGCTGACACCCATCGAGAGCAGGCGCGGAATGGCCTCGATCGCGGAATTGGTGTGCAGGGTCGAGAGCACGAGGTGACCCGTAAGCGAGGCATCGATGGCCGTCTGCGCCGTTTCAAGATCACGGATCTCACCCACGAGAATGACGTTGGGATCGTGGCGCAGAATGGACCGGAGTCCCGAAGCGAACGTGTAATCGTGCGAGGCATCCATCTGGCTCTGCACGATGCCGCCGATCTCGTACTCGATCGGATCCTCCAGCGTGATGATGTGACGGTGCGTGCCGATGAGCGTCTTCAAGAGCGCGTAGAGCGTGGTGGTCTTTCCCGAGCCCGTGGGACCGGTGATGAGAAAGAGCCCGTTGGCCACTTTCATCATGTCGGTGAGCCTGCCCGACATCGCATCGGGGAACCCCAGCTCTTTGAGTGCAACAATGCCGCGCTTGGGATCGAGAAAGCGCAGCGTAATGGCCTCACCGAAACGCGAGGGAATCGTGGCGACACGGATGTTCACCGTTCGACTCGCTGCGGCTCGCTCACGGCCTCCGGCGGTTGCCTGAACGGGACTCTGCTCCGTCACGCCGAAGACGAGCTGCCCGTCCTGCGGGATGTTCGTGATGTTCATCTTGAGCTTCGCGGCGAATTTCACATGCCTGAGAAAATCCGCATACACCGCAGGCGAGATGTGGGCGAGCAGCTCCAGTACACCGTGCAGGCGCACTTCAAAACGCACGTATGTCTTCTCTGGCGAGCAGTGCAGGTCCGAAATACCCTGCGCAACGCATTGCTGCTCGAGCGTGTCGAGCAGGGTCTTGCCGTCCATCTGTTCCCATTGATTGGCAGCCATCAGGTCATTATAGCAGGAAACTTCCCCTTCGGCCACCCGACTCCTTTCACTGGCACGCAGGTAGTTCGTAGCCCGTAGTTGCTCGTTCGGGAAGAGATGCGCAGCCTCTCAGGTTCATTCGAGCTACCAGCTCCCAGCTCCCCACTACTATACTTCAGCGTCCATGCACACGTACCGGTTACCCTCCGAGAGCCAGCGCCACCGCACCATCGAGCAGCGGATGCTCATCGTGCACGTCCTGCTCGGTCTTGCCGGCCTCATTATTCTTGCGCGCCTGCTGGAACTGCAGTTGTTGCGCGGCGACGAGTACCGCTCGTATGCGCAGGCACAGCACTACGGCGGCGTGGTCCTGCCGGCCCGACGGGGCGAGATTCTTTCGCAGAGCAGCAAGACGAACGAAACGAGCATCCTCGCCACCAACACGACCCTGGATCTGCTCTACGTCGATCCCCTCGTGCTCGATGATCCGGTCATGGTGGCCGAAACGCTCGCCGATCTGCTCGTCACGCCCGAGGTGCACGCCGCCTGCTCCGCCGGTTCCGCGCTCTGCCCGCGCGAGCTGACCGGAGAGTACGCGGCGGCGTTTGACCCCATGGTGCGGATGGACGCGCTGCTCTCCGCCCCGCTCTTAGAGCCGCTGCCCAAGGATCTTCCGCCGCCATCGATCGCCGACCTGCCCGATCTGACCGAAGTCCGCAGACAGTTCGCCCGCTCCATCGAAGAGCGCATCGCCGAGAAGCGCGTGACCTTCGTGCCGTTGCTGTACGGGGCGAATAAAGTGCAGATCGCTGCCGTAGAGGATCTGGGGATTCCCGGTATCACGGTGCAGAAGAATTCGCGGCTGATTTCAGCGAACCCGGAGCAGGTCAATCAGGCCCAGCTCTCTTCCATCGCGCGCCGTCTGGCAGAGCCGCTTGGCAAGGATCCCGTCGTGCTGCGGGACCTGCTGCGCTCGAGACCGCTGCGCTACGTTTCCATCATGCGCCGGTTACCTCCGTCCGTTTCCATCCGCGTCAAAGACCTGCTGCTGCAGTCGCTGCAGGAAACACTGGCGCGCAAGAAGGCCGCCAGAACCGTCGATGACGCCGAGAAGATCGCCGATCCCCTCCGCTGCATCGCCCTGATCCCCGAACACTGGCGCTTCTATCCGGACGGGACTGTCGCATCGCACGTTGTCGGCTTCCTCAATCCGAATCAGGAAGCCCAGTACGGCATCGAGCGCACCTTCGATCCGCAACTGCGGGGACAGCAAGGTCTCATCTCTACGGTGAGCGACCCCAGTGGCGGGCAGATTCTCACCGCGGACCAGCGCATCGTGGACCCCAAGGACGGCGACACGATCGTCCTCACCATCGACCGCGCCATCCAGAAGGAGGTTGAGACGATCATGGACAAGGCAATCAAGAATGCGGATGCCGACAGCGGTCAGGCGATCATTCTGGATCCCGAGACCGGACGCATTCTCGCGATGGTCAACGCCCCGCTCTTCGACGGCAACAATTACGGCGCCGTGTTTGAAAAGGTCCCTGTCGTCCTCACTCCCGGGCAGCAGAAGCAGATTGTCGTCGAGATCTACCATCCCGATACGCGAGCCTTCATTCTTAAAGCGTATGTGGACGATGTCTTCACCGAGGCGGGACGCTCGGCACTCTCACCCGAGAAGCAGAAGCAGCTGCAGGATATCGAGGCGCTCTACAACCTCAGGGATATCGTCCGCTACTACCTCTACCTTGGCGAAACGATCCGCACGGAGCTCTTCCCCACCGACCGTCCGGAAGTGTGGCTGAAATTCAAGAACGGTATCGGCGTCGGCGCCTACCTGAACCGCGCAGTGCAGACCGTGTACGAACCCGGATCGGTGCTGAAGCCGGTCACCATGGCCATCGCCATCGATCAGGGCGAGGTGACGCCCAACGATATCTACGATGACGCGGGTCCGGTGAAGGTGGATGAATACACGATCCAGAACGCGCTCTTCAAGTACTACGGCAGGGTCACGCTGACCAACTGCCTCGAATTCTCCATCAACACCTGCATGACCTCCGTCTCGGCCAAACTGGGCCGCAAGCTCTTCTACAGGGCATTGGACCGCTTCGGCTTCGGACACATCACCGGCGTGGAACTGGAAGACGAACTGCCCGGCGAACTGCGGCCGTGGAAGAACTGGAGCAACGCGCTCCTCGCCACCTCCTCGTACGGACAGGGTCTGTCGGCAACCCCCCTGCAGATGGTCACGGCTTTCGCCGCGCTCGCCAACAACGGCAAGCTCATGAAACCCATGGTGATCGACCGGATCATCCACGCGGACGGCACCGAGGAGCGGACGCAGCCCAAGATCATCGATCAGGTCATCACACCCGAAACATCCCAAACCATCACGGCCATGCTGGTGAGCTCCGTGAATAACGGTTATGCCAAGTCCGCCAAGGTTCCGGGTTACCGCATGGCAGGGAAGACCGGAACCAGTCAGGTCGCCGGTCCGGGCGGCAAGTACGAGACCGGCACGGGATCGGTGATCACCTCCTTCGCCGGCTACGCTCCCGCCAACCACCCGAAGTTCGTCGTGCTCGTCAAATTCGACCGCCCCAAGGCGCGCGGCCAGGAGCTGGGCGTGCAGTCCGCCGCTCCGGTGTTCAAGGATATCGCCACCTTTCTCTTCCGGTACTATGGCATTCCGCCGGATGAGAAGTAAGGATGCCGACGAAACCGAGGCTACGCCAGATCGTGCAATGCATTCGTCCCTTGCAAACCTCAACGGTCAGTCTATGGCGTCGTCATGACGCACCTCGATCAATCATCGGCACACCAGGAGCAACACGAGACAGATGCGACATTCGAGCAATCGGCGAATCCCCTGTCGGCTGCGCAAGCCGAGCGCCTCGTCCATGCGGTCCAAGCTCACCACGGACAGCATGTCGCGCAATTGGTGCAGAAAGAATTGAGCTCCGGCAAACCCCTGCTGCGGGCAGTGGCCTCCGCTCTGTCGGAGAGCGGCATTGTCCGCGACGGACCGTCAGAAAGCGACGACACGCGATTCAACTCGCTGTTCCGCTCTCGTTATCGTCGTGCATGACAGGAAGGGGATGCTCTGATAGCCCCTCTCTCCAGCTCTCTCCCGCGGGGAGAGAGGGTCCATTTCCGGGGTGATGACAAACAATACAAACACAACCAACATCCCCTCTCCCGACGGGAGAGGGACAGGGAGAGGGGTTGGGGGTGAGGTCGTTCATTTTACTGCCATGCTCTTCGCCCTTCTCCTCTCCCTCAACTTCACTCGGGCCGTCCAGTTTCTCGAAAAGTTCCGTGAGAGTTTTCGTTGCATCAGCATGCAATTGATTTCCCATCTCTGCCAGTCGCTCCTGTGGAAAGCCGCCCTCTCGAAGATGGGCATAAAGCCCCGCAGTCACCTCGCCGGTTTGCTGCTCTCCTCGAATGTTTGCTGCATTCACAAGAACCTCCGGTGCACAGGAACATGCCACGAGTACCGGGCTCGCAAGTGCCGTGACAAATGGGAGGACCGCCTGCAATCTGTTGATGAGATTCATTCGAATGCTCTCCAACGTGGAAAGTGAAGAGAAGAATTCCTCAACACATTGCCGTCCACGACAGAACTCATTGTCCTGAAGGTAAAGTGCATACCACTGTGCAAATTCCCTGCGAAGCCCTGAAACATGATCCGGTGTCGCTAACCCGGGATCGGCTTGCCTCAGGGCGTTCTGCACAATTTCCTGGCTCACCTCCCCATCGCTTCCCATCCGTATTTTCCTGAGCGCGGCAGGATCTTTTCCAGCCTCAAAGCAAGCACCAGCAAGATAAATGAGAAGATTCTGCATATCTACGGAGACCTTGATCGGTTCCTCGCCCACCTGTTTTACTGGTCGACTGACGACATGCCCGTATGGGACGGAGAGAGCCTGACCAAACGAACGCAAAAATTTCGATACATCCATCCCGATAGAACCGATATGTCTCATGATGAAAGATGGAGTATTGAGAACGTCATACACGTCGTGTGGAAGCACTCCTGTTCTGTAATCCATAAACTCCTCACCAAAAAGCGTACTCACAAATGCGTGTCCGGATTCGTGCAATCTGAGAGGAGAACGGTCAAGTGCCAGTCTCTCTCCCATTCGTCGAAGAGATTTCGGCATCTCCGAGAAAATACGGTGTGACCAATGCGTCGGCTGTTCCATACAAAAATACTATAAAATATTATTTATGAAAATCAAGTTTTTCCCTTACTTCACCGTCACGCGCTTCCTTATGGAACGGGGCGACATTCGACGTCAATTGTATGCATTCTCGCAAGAAAATCCTCAACGTCGACACGTGCATAGTACCATTCGATGGCCATGGTGAGACGCCGGACTTTCTCTCGGAAAAAAACGGGATCGTCTTGTTCGAAAAGAACCGTCGAAGCGAACCTCTATTCGAACTGCGGAACCAGTGCAACGAAATGAGCCGGATCGATACGCCTCGCATGTAATTCATGAAGCACAAACTCTCGGTCTTTTTTGCTCAATAAAGGAAATGCTGGAACATTGTCAGGTTGCGCAATGAGTTCGCCTGAAGATGACATATCTCCATCAATCATTTTACGGTAACGGATTTTGCGAGGTTCCTCGGCATGTCCGGATCCTTCCCGCGCTTCACCGCGAGAAAGTATGCCAGGATCTGGATCGGGATGATGTTCACGATGGCCTGCGCGGTATCCACGTCCGGCACCTTGATCCACTCGTCAAAGACATCGTTGCGAGCAGGTGCAATACCGATGATGAACCCGCCGCGCGCCTTGAGCTCGATGGCATTGGAAACGATGTCGGTGCGGACCTCGTCGTTCCCCACGAGCGCGATGCAGGGCGTCCCCTTCTCGATGAGCGCGATGGGTCCGTGCTTCAGTTCTCCTCCCGCGAACCCCTCCGCGTGTACGTAGCTCACCTCCTGGATCTTGATGGCGCTCTCGAGTGCCATGGGGTAGTTCCAGCCCTTGCCGATGATGTAGAGGTCGGAACTCTGCTGAATGCGTTCGGCGATCGTCTCGATGAACTCGGTGTAGCGGGGATTGAGCATGTCGTTGATGGCGGCCGCGGTCTCGAGCAGACGCGTGCGCCCCTTGGGCAGTTTGCCGATCATGGCGTACGCGATGAGCAGAAGCACGGCCATCTGACCGGTCAACGCCTTGGTGGAGGCCACGGCGCGTTCCGGTCCGGCGTTGATGTGCAGTGTGTAGTCCGCCTCGCGCGCAATGCTGGATCCCTCCGCATTCACAATCGCGAGGACTTTCGCTCCTTTGGACTTGGCGATCTTCATCGCCTCGAGCGTGTCGGCCGTCTCGCCGCTCTGGCTCACCGCGATCAGCAGGCTTTCGGGTTTGAGAAAACGGTGGTACAGCTTGAACTCGCTTGCAGGCGCGAAGTTCACGTGGTGTCCTGCGATGACCGAGAAGAAGTACTCCGCCGCCATGCACGCCTTGGCCGCCGTGCCGCACCCGACGAGGAACGTACCCTGCGCGTCGAGGATGGCGCGTGCCAGCGTCTCAATCTGGTCGATATCCTGATTCACCGCCCGGGCGATGGACTGCTTCTGCTCCATGATCTCTTTGAGCATGTAGTGCTCGTATTCCCCTTTCTGCGATTCCGCGGCGGACCAGGTGATTGCAATCTCGCGTTTCTCGCGCTCCTCACCCGTCCGCAGATCCGAAAAGAGAATGCTCTGCCCGTCCGTCACCACCATCTCCCCGTCATCCAGGTACTGCACCGTCGCCGTGGAGCGGATGAAGGCCGGCGTGTCGGATGCGATGAAGTATCCGTCCTCTGCCACCCCGACAATGAGCGGGGAGCCGGTGCGCGCCGCAACGAGCAGCGGGACATCGGCATGCATGGCCACGATGCCGAAGCGGCCTTCGAACCGAAGACATGCGCGGCGCACGGCCGCGGCGAAGTCTGGGGAAGGACTTGGGACTTGGGACCTGGGACCTGGGAATGCGTTCTCTTTCTCCCTCTGTCCTAAGTCCTCTGTCCTTTGTCCTTCGTTCTTCATCTCCTCCTCGATCAAATGCGGGATCACTTCGGTATCGGTGGTGGAGACGAACCGGTGTCCTTTGGCTGCAAGCTCGGCACGCAGCTCCTCGAAATTTTCGATGATACCGTTCAGGACGACGACGACCTTGCCGTCACAGCTGACGTGAGGGTGCGCGTTCTCGGGCGTCACGCCGCCGTGCGTCGCCCAGCGCGTGTGCGCCATGGCCAGTGAACTCGGCTGCAGAAAATCCGACGGATTCACCGCGCTGATCTTGCCGACATCCTTGCGGATGACGATGCCTTCCTCTGTTTTGCAGGCCACACCCCACGAGTCATACCCGCGGTACTCCAGTCGCTTGAGACCCTCCACAACGAGCACGCCAGCATCCGTTCTCCTGCCGACATATCCAATGATTCCGCACATTGAGAAATGGCTTGGGAATGAGAAGATTCTATTGATTTCCGCCAAAGAGTCAATGAAACGAGCTTCTCAGCTGGTTAGCTTATTAGCTTCTTAGGGGCATCGCTTCACTCCCACTCACGTTCGTTTCACTCACTATTTCCATTCCTAACAAGCTAAGAAGCTACAACCCAAGAAGCTGCACAATTCCATCTTTTCCTTGCAATCGCTCCGTACCATCACTACCCTCACGCCGCTATGCCACTCACCTCCGCCGCCATCAAGGCAATGCGCCAGAGCCAAGCGAAGCGCGACAACCGGCGCCCGTTCAGATCGCGTATGAAATCCGTCCTCCGCGAGCTGACCGATCTTGCGAAAGCCGGCAAGACAGAGGAGGCCACAAAACTCCTTCCTGTCGTGTACAAGGTCGTGGATACGGCCGCGAAGAAGCACATCGTCCACTGGAAGAACGCGGCACGGAAGAAGTCAGGCGCTGCGGCACTGGTCGCGGGATTGTCGAAATAATAATTTGTTACGGGTTGCACGTTACAAGTTACAGGTTACAGGTTACAGTGATAAGGAATGGGATTTCGAGGATTCGAGGAAATCGAAGTGTGGCAGGAGGCTCGGAAGTTCACACGTCTCGTGCGTGCATTCTGCAACAGAGCCATTTCCAAGAAAGACTGGGCATGGGCCGATCAGATCAGCCGTGCCGCCCTCTCCATCATGGCCAATATCGCCGAAGGGAATGATGCACAGACAAATACGGAGTTCATACAATTTCTCGGCTACGCCAAGCGATCAGCTGCCGAAACCCGCTCACACCTGTACTACGGGTTCGATGAGGGATACTGCAGTCAACAGGAATTCGATCAAGCGCTTGAACTCTCAAGAAAGATTGCCTCTCAACTCGCAAAACTCATTGATTATCTCCGTGCCCATCCGCACAAATACCGCAAAGACATATCGTGTAACGTACCGACGTGTAACGTGCAACAAATCCATGCTCACCTCCCCTCTCGAAATTCCATCCCGAAACCATGACTCGCATTCTTGCTCTCGACATCGGGACCAAACGCACGGGGGTCGCCTTTTTGGATGAAGACGTTCAAGTCCCACTCCCGCTCGAAACACTCCGCCACGACAGTGTCTCTGCTCTGCTCGAACAGCTTTCCATACTCATCGCCGAACGACACATCGACAGACTGATTGTCGGACTGCCCCTCCTGCCCTCCGGTGAGGAGGGTTCCCAGGCCCGACTGGTCCGTTCCATCACCGAACAGATGCTTTTGCGCGGCTGGAAGCTCACTCTCAAGGATGAACGCTATACGACACCCCGTGGCAAATCGGCTGATCCTGATGCCATTGCCGCATTAAATCTCTTCTGAATCCCTGTTTCAAAGCACCGGAGAAGGTGTTTGACAATCATGGAAATTTAACTAAAATATCATCCTTTCCCTGCTCATTGCACTTCATCGTTTTACCGGTCAGCGAAGGATCTGCCACGAGGAGCCGTCATAGGAATTTACCGCTTGGATGAGCGATGCAAATGCGCACGACCCATGACGGCGACAGTGCACATGAGAGAGACAGAGCAACATCTCGATTCACTCGTCCACTCAAACCCTTCCTGCATCTTTTGTCTCTGTCAATGTTATGGTAAAACGAGGTATGTTCTTTCCCCCCTGTCAATGACCGCCCCCCAGGCCTCCCCCACCGCGTCAACGCAACAGACATCCGGCCTCCCGCAGATCACGCTCAATCTGCAGGAGATGCTCGACAACCTCTTCCTCGTCCTCACCGACAAGGAGGCAACGGTGGTAAAGCGGCGGTTTGCGCTTCAGGGCAATCAGAAACAGACCCTCGAACGCATCGGCAAGCAGTTCAACGTCACGCGCGAGCGCATCCGTCAGATCGAGTCCATCGCCTTAAACAAGCTCAAGCGCACGGTGCGCACCACGCGCCTCGACGAGGTGAACAGCCTCGCGAAGGGCATCCTGCGCGTGCATGGCGGACTGATGCGCGAGGACGAGCTGGTCAGTCTGGTGCTGCGCCGCATTCAGGGGACGACGCAGGTGGACGGCGCGGTGCTGCGGCTCTCGTACACCATTGACCATGAAATGGCTGCCGGCAGCCACAGCAATACCTTCGTACCCTTCTGGAGGCTGGAGTCCCTCGCCATGGAGGATATCCTCCTCATCGTCAACAGCGTCACCAAGATCCTCAAAAAGCGGAAATCCTGCATGCAGGCCGACGAGATCGTCTCGGCCGTACAGGCCATGAATCTGTTCGAAGGCCGCGTACCCAGCCGCGAATTGATCCTCTCCTGCCTCAAGATCGACGAGCGTCTGAAAGAGATTGCGGAAGGATGGGGCCTCACCGAGTGGCGGTTCGTCCGTCCGCGCTCGATCCGCGACAAGGTGGAAATCATCCTTAAAAAGTCCGGCGAGCCGCTGCACTTCATGGAGATCGCCAACCGCATCCGCGACGCCAAGTTCGACCACAAGAACGTCACCGTCCAGGCGGTGCACAACGAACTCATCCGCTATCCGCAGTTCGTGCTCGTGGGCCGCGGTCTCTACGCCTTAAGCGAGTGGGGCTACGAGCCGGGAACCGTCGCCGACGTGATCGAGAAGATCCTCAAAGAGAAGGGCCCTTTGAGCAAGAAAGAGATCATTGCCGAAGTCGCCAAGCAGCGCACCGTCAAGGTCGGCACGATTTCGCTCAATCTGCAGAAGATGCCGTACTTCACCCGCGTGGGCCGCGCCGTCTACGCGTTCGATCCGAGCAAGAAGAAGTAAAAGCCGTTCCTTTTGTCTTTCAAGAGGCCGCCTCCGGGCGGCCTTTTTTCGCTGTCTGCTTGCGGTCAAGCGCCGTGACCCTTCGGATCGTGTATGAAATATTCCTGATCACGTTTCCATGTTTCCGGATTATCGCGAATATATATGCGGTATGCAGCCAGTTCCGCGGCGTTGCGAACGATGTGTTCATGGAAATTCCGTTGCCAAACCTTCGCACCGGATTCTCCACGGTGAAGATTGATGCGGCGGGTAACCGCAGATTTGAATGCCCGGATGATCGTTGAGAGGGATTGAGGTATCGCAGATTGAAAGGATCTGTCGGCGGCCGTAGGGGCACGCGTGCCGGGATTGATAAGGGCACGGGATCCGAGGTTTGTAGGGTCACAGCGCGCTGTGACCCTACAGGGCGAATTGCCACTGAGATGCACGATTGCATGGAAATGGTTTGGCATCACTACGTATGCATCGAGATGAATGTATGGTCGAAGATGTTCCGTGTTCATCCATTCTTCTTCTACAACCTTTCCCAATACATTTAATTCCATTATCCCGTTACATATTTTCCCGAACAGCCATTCCCTCTCTTCTGTACAGATCGTCAGAAAATAGGATCCATGCGTGTAGGCATGATTGCGGAGACGTACGGATCGCCTATGGTGTCTCTCCATGGCATCCATGATCGAGGTATGTGGAGCACATCAGGATAGCAGAGAAACGTGAAGGGTACGGCATGTCATTTCCAAACACCATGACCCGATTGCTTGCCAACGATCCGTGCATGCGCGGACAATGGAAGACATGAAACATCCCTGGATTGCCCTGCTGGTCTTCGGTTCCTTTGCCGCACTGCTCACCGCCTGCGGCCCCAAAACCCCGCCCCCCGTTGACCTGCCGACCGGGGTTCAGACCATGACGGGCTCGCTCCTGTCGGCCGAGATTTCAACACTCCGGCGCGGTTCGCACCTGCTCATTGACAGAGAGGGAAAGCGCCTCTGCTTCGTCGAGAGCACGACCATCAACCTGCGTTCGTTCGAAGGGAAGACCGTCGTCATCCGCGGGGTTTTTGAGCCCAATACCGATCCGACCATGCTTCCGGTACTCGTCACGCAGGATGTCACGGCCGTGGAGCAGGATTTGACTCCCCTCCCGCTTCCCGCTTTCGGCCTCAACGGCATGATCCCCCGCTCATGGATACAGGCAACACAGAAGGACAAAACCGTCCTGCTGGCGGAGGGCACTTCGATTCCGCTCGTGACGATTGCCCTCCAAATACAGACTCCTCTCCCCGCAACCGGCGCGCCCTTCCTGATCTCGGGCCACCACGCCACGCGCGCGGTGACGCCCGGCACGCAAGAGGAAACCACGTCCGTCGAACGGGGGGACGACCTGATCGTGATCACCTTCACTCCTCCCAAGGATGCCGAGGATGCGGATCTGCTGCGCGCGCAGTGGGGCGGATTTTTGACCTCTCTCGCGTTCAGCGATGCGGGCGGCGCGCAGTCGTCATCCGCATTGTCGGAGCAGGCCGCCGGTACGCCCTGCGGCGGGACGGCCGGCATCCTCTGTCCGGCAGGGCAATATTGCGAGATTTCAAATCTTCAAGAGAACATCGGGCACTGCCGCGCCGTGAAATAATCGGCGAGGACGCATGATCGGCCACTTCCCTATTCCCAAGTACTTGCCTTTCTTCATTGTGGTACACTCTTCACCAACGATGTCCTTTAGAAGACTCTCCACCGTCTTCGCCGCTGTCAGAACTTTGTTTGGTCATGGGCCGTTTCGGCAACCGACTGCGCCTTCGAGACTCCGTTCCAATGGGAGCTTCGCCGGACAAGTAGGGTCACGGCATGCTGTGACCCTACTTCTGTTTCTCCTCTCTCTGCAGCCGGGAACGGCGTTGGCAGCTACGAGAACCTGGGACGGCGGAGGAAGCACCAGTAACTGGTCCGAAGATGCCAACTGGAGCGATGATACGGAGCCCACCGCCGCCGATACCGCTCTCTTCGATGCGACGGATGCGACGAACGCCACCGTGGACAGCGATATCCTCATCGGCGGCCTCACCGTCACCTCTGGTTACGGCGGCACACTGAATCTCGGCTCGGCGACGATCACCGGCTCGGTGGGCGACGGCGCAGTCCAGTTCACCGCGGCGGATAAGAGCTGGTTAACAATTGCGGATGCCAGTCAGACGGGGCTGGACCCGGGGACGAGTGATTTTTCGATTTCTGGGTGGGTAAAACCTGACACAACAACAGGTACTACCCAAAGGATATTATATAAAGGAGCAATAAATAGTTCGTCTGTGGGTTATAACGTTTCAATAAGCTCCGCAATGCAGGTGTACATTGAATTTGACGATAGTGTTGGCTCAAGAGTATCTACCGGAGTTGATGCAACAGTCGTTTTATCTCCAGGTACTTGGTATTTTATAACTGTTAATTTCACAAGGGTTGGAAACGTCACGCTCTACATAAACGGTGTTTCAAAAAAGACAGTTGATATTTCGGCTTTGGCTGCAAGCGTAAATTCAAGTGAGCCATTTGTGCTTGGAGCTGATACTCAAGCATCGTTATATAGGTGCTTTAATGGCGTGTTAGATTCTTTTAGTTTTTCATCACGTATTTTAACCGCCGACGAAATCACCTGGCTCTACAACTCTGGCAACGGGCGGGTGTACAGGGACATCGGCATTGCGGGGACAAATGGGTCTGCATTAAAGACCAACCTCGTGAGCTGGTGGGACTTGGGCGAGAACGCAGGCACAAGGTATGACAGCTACGGAACTAACCACCTCTCGCAGAGCTTTGCCAACATCATCGCCCCGCCGGTGTATGGAAGCGAGAAAGTGTCAAACACAGGTTTCGAAACAGTAACTTCCGTTGGCCCGCCTGCGAATTTTGCGCTATGGGGAGAAAATACTGGTGATGGCAATATTGAAGTTGAAACGACAACGATTCATGGGGGAACGAATGCCTTGAAGTTGACAGGTGGAGCAACGCCGCTTTCCGCTCCAAATATTGGGCCTACTGATCCGATAAGCGTAACGGCAGGAGCCACTTATAGGTTGTCATTCTGGACTGCGGGTGATGGAACGAATGCCGGGAGATATGGGTTGTACAATGTTCAGACTGGAGATTTCTTCTCGGGATATTCAAGAATAACAACGGGTGTTACGGGTGCGACATACTCCCTTATCACAGTAGATTTTGTCGTACCCGCAGGATGTACCTCAATGCGTCCCTATTTTTATGCCCCTAATGTCACTGGCGGCATCGCCTACTTCGACGATGTCTCCCTCAAGCAAATCACCACCGCCTCCATAAACAACGGCGGGTTTGAGGATTGGACAACGGCGACGAATGCGGCGGTGTGGACGGAGAGCGTGGCTGGGACTTCAACGGTGAACAGGGAAGACGCGGCTCCGTACAGTGGGACGAATGCCGCGAGGTTTGATGTTGATGCGAGCAATAGTCTTGCTTTGATAAATCAAGTTGGGATTATGAGTGTCGGAAAATTGTATACCTATACGTCGTATGCAAAAGCAAGCGATACCGTGACGCTGAGGATTGGTGATACGTCTGGATCAACGAATACACATACGCTGACGACTGCTTACTCGCAATACTCCGGGTCGATACGGGCTACGTCAACCTATTTTGGGGCTTATAGCCTATCAGCATCTTCTAACTCCATTTACCTCGACTCCGTCACCCTCACTGCCGCCGAGATTCTGGGCACAACGGGCATTCCGCGCGGCCGCGGCCCGACAGTGGACTACGCCGGGCAGTTCAATGGCACGAGCCAGTATTTGAGCTACACGGGTACGGCATTTAATCCGGGGACGGGGGATTTCTCGGTGGGTGCGAGCTTTTATTTGGATAAAACAGCCGCCAATATAATCTTGTTTAGCTCCGGGACGCCGGGAGATGCAAATGACGCTTTCTATATAAATAGGGACGCAGTGGGGAGAATACAAATATTACTGAACGATTCCTCTGGGGCGAGTTTTTCGGCAACAACGACTGGGACTACTTCTGTTGGAAGATGGTATACCGTTGTTGTGAATTTTGATCGTGATGGAAATTGTACGGTTTCACTAAATGGTGCTGCTGCTGAAAATCTTGGGTCAATAAGTGGAAAACTGTTAAGTATTGACCCCGGGAATTTCTTTGTGGGACGGTATGCTTCAACAAATACCCTGCATTTCCCCGGCCGCATCAACGGCGCTTTCTACGCCAACCGCCTCCTCACCTCAAACGAAATCACCTACCTCCACAACAACGGCAAGTGGCGGCAGTTCACGGAGCTTGGGTTACCCGGCACAAACGGCTCATCTCTCACAAGCTCTGTTATACGTGGCTTTTGGGATATGGACACCGCAGGCAACCTTGGATTAGACAGCACAACCAACGCAAACAACCTAACAAACAATGGAACGGTGACACAGGGAACGGGCAACAGCCAGTATACCGGCGGCGCCAACTTCACCTTCGACCAGCCGGGCACGCTCAATCTCTCCTCCGCAACCGTGCGGGTCACCGACGGCACCTTCGACGTGGATGATGCGGGCACACTCACACCGGGGTCCTCCACTCTCGAGCTCAACGGCATCTCCACTCTCTCGGGCTCCACCACCCAATCCCTCCACAATGTGAAGATCCTCACTGGCGCCGTGGTCACGCAGCGCTCCGCGGTGACGATGGACGGCACCTTCACGTCCTCCGGGAGCTACGCGATCTCCTCGGGCAATCTCTCTGTGGGGGAGAGCCTGTACCTCCCCGGCACATTCACGCACGGCAATGCCACGGTGACGCTTACAGGAGCGGGCAGTGCAGCCATCGATACGGGAGGCAATAGCCTCTATGCACTCACGCTCAACGGCGGTGGCGCCTATGACCTTCTCGATACGCTCACCGTCACTTCCGCTCTCACGCTCGCGGGCTCCAGCGTCTTGGACT
>JAQTQU010000016.1:23446-26843 GCA_028712095.1 Candidatus Peribacteraceae bacterium | reverse complement strand
GGTGCAGATAAGTGGGTGCAAGTTCTGAAGGAACTGGATGAGCCACCGATCAACCGGGATAACACTGTTCATTTTGAGGAAGTGCATATCGAACAAAGTCGACTTGGAGAAATGAAAGAAGCGGACGTCGGTATTGTTTCCCAAGGAATCGGCGGATCGCGACGCGAGAAAGTGCAAGTGTCAGTGGACCAATTGAAAAAGGAAGCATTGATCGTCCCCGAGTCTATCCCTTATGTGCGCATGAACATCACAACGCATGGACGCGCGGAACATTCGGGAGGCACTCCCCCCAATACCATCTGGCATGAGAAGGGGATTCTGGGCGGCCGCGATGATGGCCGTATGATTACCCGAAGCGATGCACTGGTAGCTCTGTCGCATATGATTGCTGATATCGAGCAGTATCGATTGCAGCCGCTTGATTCGCAGCAACTTCCATTGGATTTGCGAGGGCAGGTTGCAGAGTTTAACCAGAGAGCTGAGCAATCGGGATTTCCTCGGTGGGCTCGCATTGCAAGCATTACGTCACCCGTTGAGACGGGCTACACGACCATTCCTGCGGAGCAGACGCTTGAGGTTCTGCTTCCGCGGCAGCACGAGGAAGTGTTTCGACAATTGGTGCAGCAGCACTCCGGGGTAATGAGGCGTGAAGGAGTCGGTTATGAGATCGCAACCGAATCCATCCATCCCGGTACCTACACTGTCATTCCGTTGAGCAATGCTATTGCTGCAATGGGAATTGCAGGTGCGGTAGCACATGAAGTAGAAATGCACGTTTTGGGCAGGTGGGTCGTTGATCCCAAACATGTCTCTGATGTTGGTGAAGTCAGGGCAACAGTTACGGATTTTAATTTCGATCCCACAAATGGATTGAGATTCAAGATTGACGAACGAAATGTTGACTCTGAACAAGGCAAGAAAATTGCCGGAGCAATTGGATCACTTGTGGAAAGAAACCTGATGTCCATGGGAATAGACTCACAGGAATCCCGGACAGTGGTCTCTGACACGTCACCTTCCCCCATAGACAGACAGAGTGTTGAAACGAAACTAAGCATCGCACAAACACTTGGTTTCAAACCTGTCGTCATGCCCTCTGTTCCCGGTCAGGATGCGGGCAGCATCAGTAAAGCTGGAATACCAACGAGTATGACCTATATTTGCCATCCCGGCATCAGTCATAGCCCCGACGAATCCGTCGATCCCCCATATCTTGAAAAAGCAGTTGCCGTGAGCCATGCATACCTTATGCGGCTGCTGAATAGCGCAGCGTGAGTGGCGGTGTTGTCGCCATCGAACCGGGCGTGTACTTTCCGGGAAAGTTCTGGATCCGGCTGGAGGATGAAATCATTGTGAAAGATTGATGGTTGGAGCATGGGTAAATTGTTAAACTGATAAATTGTTGTATGGAGATTCTCTTTGCTATTTGTGTGTAGTCAGAGAGAAAAATGAGATGTTAATTCGAAATAACAATTGAACAATGTAACCATGTAACAATTATTTGCCACCTTCCAAAACGGACAGAAACATCGATCAGAGCTATAATGACGGGAAATGCACATCTCTATCCGTCCGCTCTATCGCACGCATGCCCCGCAGCTGCCGAGGCATCTCAAGGTGCTCATTGCCTTTCTGACGCTGGTGGCGCCTGTCATGGCTGTGGGTGTGGGTAAGCTGCCGCGCGAGCAGGACTTCATCCTCACGGCCTACTACTCGCCCATGCCCGGACAGTGTTGCTACGTCAAAGGCGGGTACCGAGCCGATAAGGTTCTGAATGGCGAAGGGACCAACGGCGCCGACGGCACGGAGGTGTATCCCGGCATGATCGCGGCACCGGCGAGTTATGCGTTCGGTACCGTCGTCGCGCTGCCCGGCATCGGCCGTTTTGCGGTGCATGACCGCGGCGGGGCGATCACGGAACTGGAAGGCGGTGCACATCGCCTCGACATCTGGGTGGGCTACGGCGAGGAGGGACTGGCCCGTGCCCTTGCGTTCGGCGTGCGCCGCGTACGCGGAACAGTGTATGAAGTCGGCGGGTTTCAACCCAAAGTGAGTTTCTCTCTCGACAGCTTTCCTGCCGTGCTTGACCGGCTCGAGCCCTTTCTTGTGCGGGGGCAGGATTTACTTGCCGTGTCGGTGAAGGCGGGGGATCGCGGACTCTCCGTCGAAACATTGCAGCGTTCACTGAAAACAACCGGATTCTTCGATCAGTCTTCCACCGGTCTCTTCGGTACGGCGACACAGGATTCTTTGAAGCGTTTCAATGATGCCTATGGACTGAAAGCGGAACCTTCTGACCGTTTGAGTGAACGCTCCGCCGCGCTGCTCGCAGCCGCGGTCCGGCGGGCGGATGTCACGCCGCCTGTTGCGAAGAACGTGGATAAGAGCGCGAAGGCATCAGTCATCCGCACGGCACAGCGAACGATGCGGTTTCTTGGCTACTACAAAGGCAGAACGAATGGTGTCTACGATGATGCTCTTGCCAGTGCGATTCTCAAATTCCAGCAGAGCGAGCAGCTGGTGGGGACGGCCGCGGATCCGGGTGCGGGACGCATCGGGCCGCTCACCCGTGGCAGACTTGAGGCGGAATGGAATCAGAAGCTGGTGACTGCACTGGCCGATCGTCTGATGATTCTGCACCGCGTGGAAGTGCTGCTCGATCAGCGTGGGAAAAATCTCGATCAGTTCCTCAGTGAAGGCGACAGCGGGCAATCGGTTGCGCTCTTGCAGCGCCTGCTCGCCGACCGCGGGTACTTTCCGGCCGTGAAGGTGAACGGGCACTTTGGTGAGCTGACAAAAGCAGCGGTGCTGCAGTACCAGATCGACCGGCAACTGGTGGCCGCGGAGGGCGGGACGGGTGCGGGGACGGTCGGACCTCAAACGCTCAGGAGCCTGCGTGCGGAGGAGCAGCAGGAGGCGTATGTGCTCGTGCGGAGCGAGGGGTGGAGGGCTTTGTAGACAGGAGGACAAAGAGTACGAGGAGTACAAGGAATGGGAAGAATCTTCGTTTTCTTTGTACTCTTTGTCTTCTTCGTATTCCTCATCAATAGCGTCAATTGCACTTCGCTGTTTCATCATGCAGCATGCTTTCATGCGCCGGTTCGCGTTATTTGCCGTGCTGTGCCTTGTGCCGCTTTCTGTCTTCTCCCAAGACAGCGCTCTTACGCGCCGCGACGGGTTTTTGGTGATCTGGGATGGCATCCGGCGTGATCCGGATCCCACGAATGAGCAGCCGTTTGCCGATGTACCGGAGGGGGACCGCGGGAGCGAGCAAATCACGTACGCCAAGGCGCGGGGAATTCTGGATGACGATGACGAGCGGTTCTATCCCGACGAGTCTCTCACAGTCGCCGATGCCGTGCTCTGGCTCCTGCGCACGCGCAACGTGGCGGATCTC
>JAQTQU010000016.1:0-23436 GCA_028712095.1 Candidatus Peribacteraceae bacterium | reverse complement strand
ATCGCTCTTCTCACGCGCTACCCGATTGTCCCCCTCGAGGGCAACTTGCAAAGGCCCGTCAGCTCCTCAGACGAGATCGTATCCCTCGCCTCGTCGCTCGATCGCATGCTCGCGGAAGAAGTGCACGAAGTGAGTCTCTATTCCGAGAATTTCCACGGTAAGGGAACAGCCTGCGGCGAATCGTTCGATATGAACATGCTCACGGCGGCGCACCGGACGTTCCCATGTAACACGCTCGTGAAGGTGACGAATGCCGCAAACGGACAGAGCGTCATCGTGCGCGTCAATGACCGCGGGCCGTACGTGGAGGGTCGTGACATGGATCTGAGCCTCGAGGCGTTCACACGTATCGCTCCGCGCAGTCAGGGTGTCATGCAGGCAACGTTTCAGCGACTGGGGGACAGCGCGCTCGTCGATGCATGCGATGGGACACTTCGTAGCTACCAGAAGCGCATCGTACGGGATGTGCGTTTTGATCGGGGCGTGCCGAACATGTCCGCCGTCGGCGAGCCGATGACGCTCACATCCATCCGTCCCTTCGTCGTTCGTTCAGTCACGTACCCGGATGGCTCCGTCGAGCGCATCGAGGACTGGGTGAATCCCGGAGAGCGTTTTACACTGACTCCGTCGCAGACAGGTGCGTATGTGTTCCGTGTCGGAACGGTTGATGGCAAGGCCCGGGAGATGCAGATGGACGTATGGGAATGCACAACGAATGGTTAAATGGTTATATTGTTAAATTGCTATATTGCTACATTTTTGGCAAGAGAAAGCCCGATCAGCACAAAATAACAATGTAACAATTTATCAATGAAACAATTCCCCGGGCCAAGCGGAAAATGCCATTATCTGGTATAATAATCCGAATATTTCATCATTGTGTTTTCCTTCCTCGAACGCCTCTTCTGGCCCGTGCTCTGGATCGCAACTCTGGCGATTGTCTCGATCGTGCCTGGAGCGTGGAGGGTCATCGGAACCTGGTGGATTGCGCATCCATTTTTGAATTCAGGTCTCATCGTCGGTGCGTACATCGCGTGGCGCATGATGAAGTGGAACTTCCGGTACTGGTATGCCGTCTGGAAGTCGAAGACGCTTGTAATGATGAAGATCGCGCTGCCGCGATCGGATACGAAGGTGGATCAGGAGAAACGCACCGAGAAGGATTTCAAAGAGAAGGTCGCGATCATGGAGCAGCTCTACCGCGCGCTCTGGGAGGTGCAGAGCCTGACGGTCTGGCAGGAGCTCCGGTACTGGTTCTACCGCTACATCACGATCAGCTTCGAGATGTATGTGGAGAAGGGACAACTCATGTTCTACGTCGTGACGCAGCCGGAACTGCAATCCATCGTCGAAAAGCAGATTACGGCCTTCTACCCCAATGCCGAAGTCACCCTCCGGCCCACACCTGAACTGTGTCCCGCGGGCATGAAACTGACCGCGTACAACATGATCACCGACAAACCCTTCATGTTCCCGCTGCGGTACTACGAGCAGATGCAGGATGATCCCCTGAACGGTATTGCGAACGTTCTCAGTAAAATGCAGGAAGACGAGACGGCGGGCGTGCAGATCGTGCTCATGCCGGCGTCTTCGCAGAAGTGGGGCAAGCAGACCGAGCGGTATGCTTCGAAGAAGTTCAAGGGGCAGAAAGAGAGCTGGTTCAGCAACGTACCGCTGCTCGGAACATTCTTTTCCATTTTCGGCAGCGTGGCATCGGGAACGGACGGATCGACGTTCGCTCCGGGCGCGAGCCGCGGCGACGCGTTCGTCCGCATGATCCAGCCGGAAGAGGAGCTCTACAAACGTATGGGCGAGAAGGCGGGCATGAGCTTCTACTACGCGTCGATCCGCATCGCCTCGGCAGCCAGGACGTGGCAGCGCTCGATCGAGATCACCAATAACCTGCAGGTTGCCTTCAACGCGTACAAGGATATCTACGGCAACTATCTGGATGACTATCGCATGTTCTCGAATTTCTTCCCGCTTGCGTGGAATGCGCCGATTCTCTACAAACTCTGGAAGCGGCGCATCAACGGGTTCTGGCACAGACGGTGCATGCTCGTCGAGAAGGAGCTGGCCGGCCTTTTCCATTTTCCCGACAGCCGCTACAACAAGATCCCGAGCATCGAGTGGATCAGCTACCGCGTCCTTCCTCCGCCACCGAATATCCCTGCGGAGGGGATTCTCATCGGCATCAACAAGCACCGTGCCATCGAGACGAAGATACGGTTCTTTCCCGAGGACCGCACCCGCCACCACTACATCATCGGAAAATCCGGTACGGGAAAATCCGCGCTGCTGTCGTGGATGAGCAGGCAGGACATCGCGAGAGGCGAAGGAGTGTGCATCGTGGATCCGCACGGCGACCTGATCGAGGATGCACTGGCCCATACGCCCAAGGAGCGCGCCAAGGATATCGTCCTCTTCGATCCCGCCGATACCGAGCGGCCGATGGGCTTAAACCTGCTCGAGGCCAAGACTCCCGAAGAGAAAGACCGCGCCGCGCTCGATGCGATGGAGATTTTCATCAAGCTCTTCGGCAACGAGATCTTCGGGCCGCGCATCCAGCACTATTTCCGCAACGGCTGTCTGACGCTGATGGATGACGAGGAGGAAGGTGCGACGCTCATCGACGTGCCGCGCCTGTTCGTGGATGACGAATTCCAGCGCTACAAGGTCGCCAAGTGCAGGAACCCCGTGGTGCGCGGTTTCTGGGAGCACGAGATCGCCAAGACGGGTGCGCGCGAGAAGGAGGAAATGATCCCGTACTTCTCGGCCAAGTTCGGCCCCTTCATCACGAACACGACGATGCGCAACATCATCGGCCAGCCCAAGAGCGCGTTCTCTATCCGCGACATCATGGATAGCGGCAAGGTGCTGCTCGTGAACCTGAGCAAGGGCCGCATCGGCGATGTGAACGCGCAACTGCTGGGGCTCATCTTCGTGAACAAGGTGAACATGGCCGCGCTCTCGCGCGCCGATGTGCAGCGCAAGCAGCGCCGCCGTTTCTACCTGTACGTGGATGAATTCCAGAACTTCGTCACCGACGCCTTCGCCACCATCCTCTCCGAGGCGCGCAAGTACGAGCTGGGTCTCATCATGGCGCATCAGTTCATCGGACAGCTTGTCGGCAAGACGGAGGAGTACGGACAGGCCAGTACCAAACTGCGCGACGCGGTGTTCGGCAACGTGGGTTCCATCAGCTCCTTCAAGATCGGCGCGGAGGATGCCGAGTACATGGCCAAGGAATTCGCGCCCGACCTCTCGGAGCAGGACGTGATCGGCATCCCGAACTTCAACTGCTACATGAAGCTTTCGATCAACAACGTTCCGTCACGGCCCTTCAGTATGGCCACAATCTGGGATGAATCGGACAGGAACGAGGAGCTGGCCGGCCTCATCAAGGAGTACAGCCGCATGAAGTTCGGACGGAAGAAAGTGTTCGTCGATCAGGAGATCGGGGACAGGATCGGGATGGTGCGGTGAGACTTTCCCCCTATTTCATGTTCTCCAAATCAACCATCATCCCGCTCGTAAGCATGACCGTTTTGACGATCATTTGCATCTTACTTCTCCGAGTGATTTTCTTCGGGTATTTCTCTGGGGGCATGCTTATTACCATCATCTCTCTGCCGCTTCCGTGGCTGCTCCACTCTCTCCATTATCGAAGGGCAGCTCTCACGATTGCCATAATCATTTTGCTTCCCCTCGTGCTATCTCTCGGGGAGGGCATTGTCGAGAGCTTGTTGCCGTGTCCCACTTGTACCTTGGCATGGTAGCGAGATGGATCAAGGTGGTGCGGTGATACTTCAATAGCGGGACACATCCCAGCCGTCGAACGTTTGGGCTCGTTGCGATGCGTACATGCTGCGGTAGCCGTCTATGTAGCCCTTTCGCTCCTCGTCGTCTTCGATGCCAAAACCGCGGCTGGATATGCCCTTCCGTGCGTCGGATTCTCCCTGCTGGTTTCCCTTCTCGTAGCGCTGCTGCGCCGTCAGGCGGGTGTTGACGGAACGTGTCTGGGAATGCATGTAGCGTTCCTGCTGCGCGGCCTGTTCCGCCCGTTTTGTTTCGAGCGCTTTCATGAGGCGACGGCGGTACACGCTCATGCCGTGCGGCATTTGCCCTTTGCCGATGTGTTGACGCTTCGCATCCAATTGAAGGGAGCGGCTCTCCAGTTCCGAGAGGGGCATGTCCGTGTAGTGCTTAGAGATGAGGGGTTCGTTGATCATGGGAAATGAGAAAGGCAGCCATTCTTCGCTTTGGGATGCGGGGTGTCAAGCAAACCACATGCTCACTGATTCCGCGTGGATAGGTGAAGCGACCAGCATGCGGAACGACGGCTCAGTTCTTCCCGTCAAGGTTCAGGATATTGCTGATTTGATCCAGTGCATCACCGGCAGACAGATCCTCCTTCGCTCTTGCTTGTCTGACGAACAAACGCAGACGACGTCTCACTTCGTTGGGCAGATTTGCCCCCTTGATCTGAGTAACCTTGACCTGTTCCTGTTCGGGTTGATCGCCGGTGTTTTCCTTTCGTTCAGTCATGAGAGCGGGGGAAGCTGATTCTCAATCATAATCTCCCTTCAGCTTTTCCACGATTGCCTGGAACCGATGGTGCATGTCGGGGAAGTGCTTCTCCAGCCAGCCGGAGAATCCCTGCGGGCCGACGACTTGCTGGGCCCCCTGTTCACCGGATTTCATCTCGATGCGCTTGCGTTCCTGGTGATCCACCAGTCGCAGGGGGCGGCCCTGCAGAACCTGTGAGATCAGGTCCCGCGTGAATTCCTGGATTTCGCCGGTGACCCCCTGATACTCCTCGCTGCGGCCTTCGTTGTACCCTTCGTACACGATGCCGGTGTGCTGAACGAACTCTTCCGGCGTGATCGTCTTGCCCTGATCGAGCCTGCCGATCAGCCACTTGCTGTGCGGATCGTTCGGGTCTTCCGTGATGATGCCGCCGGAAGCGGAGGCGGGCGGCGGAACGTACGGAGCCTCGACGAGGGAATTGCTCGGGGAGTGGTCCATGTACACGCCGTGCATGCCCCAGTGCTTGCGGAACTTGGCCTCCACGTCGCGGCCGCCCTCCGTGGAGACGGTGACGATGTTGAAACCGTTCTGCTGCGCCCGTTCGAGGGCGGCTTCCATTACCTTCTCATTGAGCACCTTGATCGCTCCCTTGCCGCGCAGGTTCTCGCGGATCCCGATGACCCAGATGAAGAGCGTGGCGTCGCGCTTCTGCCCTTCGGCCGGCACTTCATCGGAGAGCGGTGTTACCTCCGTATTCGCATACCCCACGATTTCGCCATTCCGGTCGCGAAGCAGGATGTAATCCGACGTTCCGGACTCAATCAATTCCTGCACGTCAGCTGTCACGTCCTCAGGCACCATATCTGCGACGCGTGTGCCGGCGATCTCATCCCCCGCTTTGTGTCCGCCCGCTTCGCTGCTATCGAGCCCCTGCAATTCACCGAGCACCTCCAACTGCATGCGGGCGGCGTCGCGGGCATTCCTGCTATCGACCTCGGCATCGCCGGTAGTCCGGATCACTTCTGCGGTGAATTGAGGGGTCTCTGCCGCTCGTTCCGCAGCGAAAGAAGGTGCCGCTGCAGTCACCTCTGTCGTTTCTACAATTTTTTCGGGGGTGTTGCTCATATGGTAATTATAGTATCTATCATGTATATGTCAACTTGCTGCAAACAGGCGTAAATCGCCGTTCTCAATCAAATAGTCACTTCCTGCACCCGATGAGCCGGATACCTTAGCCCGTTCAAAAGCATCGGAGGTATCGAACGCGCGGACCGTGAGCCCTTCCTGCGCGAGGACGAAGTCCAAGTGTGATGGGATGTTCTTCTGCCAGTTCTTGCCGCGCGCATCTCCGGGTGAGCCCTCGATGAAGCCGTGGTTATCGCTGCCGAACGCCACGTGTACGGTACCGAGGCGCTTCTCGGTGACGACGGCGGACGGGCCATCCTTCCGCCACTCGCTGTCGCCGATGTGCGTCTCAAGCGCAGTCGCTTTTGCATTCACGCCGAAGGCGATCTCGGCGCAGGTGTAGACGTCCTCGGGATCATCCGCCATCTGCGCGTTCTCGTGGAGGTACGTCCGCAGTTTTCCGGCGGAGGTTCCGCCTTCGATCTGCTGAATCTTTCCGTCTTTGATCGTGAGCTTCACGGGTTGGTCCACCCCCTGTTCGGTTGTCACGTCATCGTGGAGTGTCGAGAGGACGAGCGTTCCGTCCACGTGCTCCTGGTCGGGCGTCGTAAAGATTTCGCCGCCCGGAAGGTTATCCCAGCTCCCGCGCGGAATGCGCCCGCCCGCCTTGTACCATGTGCGTCCCGGCTTGAGGCTCATCCACAGGTTCGTTCCAAGAGCGGTTTGAATGTGGAAGCCTGCAACGTGTTCCACGCGTTTCTCGATCGCATCCATCCGCCGTTCCATCACCTCCTTCGGTTCGGACAATGCTCCGTCATTTGCCAGAAGCTCCGCCTGCACGCCCGTACAGTGCACCATGCGTTTCCCTGTCTGCGCATCGAGTTTTTCCAGAATCTCATCGAACGTCACGGGCAGTGTTGCGTCGGCGACATCCGAGGCGATCCAGATGACGTCGTGTGAATCGATGAGTTGCTGCAATTCCGGGGTCTGGCGGTGGCGCTCCTGCGGTCCCTCGATGCGGAAGATCGTCGCGGTTCCTCCCTTGCTTTTCACGGCCTGCTCCAGGAGGGCAATGAGGCGGGGATCCGAGTGACGCGGGTCATCGTCCGTGATGAAGAGGACGGATTCGCCTTTCTGCAGTTCCAGGAAATCATCCACGACGCGCCCGGCGTTCGTAAGGTACTCGGGCGGGTATTCCGTTTCCATTGCTTCGTGCAGGGTATTGCGCGTGCCCGTGGCGATGGTTGTGATGGGTGCGGCGGGCCCAGGTGCACGCTCGGGAGTTTCTCCTTCGTTCTCCTGCTGCCTGCCCTGTATGTTCGGTCCAGCCATTAGTAACATTATATAATATAATTACATGTGCGTCTATCTCCCATTTTTGGGTGTGATAGAGCACGTGTGATCCTTGCGGGTCAAGCCCGTCTCATCGGACCAGAAAAACTCGATGCTACAATCCTGCCATCCCTTTCCTTTTTTCCTATGAAAAAGACTCTGCTCTGGATCGCCGGGATCGTTCTGGCGGTCGTCGTCATCGGGATCATCGCGGTCCTCGCCAGCGCGTTCTTCGACGATGGGTCGCAGGGTCGTCAGTGGGAGGAATCCGCCTACGATGGCGTCGACATGTTGAACAGTAAGGTCGGTGCGCCTGCCCGTGCTCTGTTGCCCACTTCCGTTCCGGAGGGTGCCACTCGCGATTCCGCTTTCGCGGGACAAGTGCAGGAGCGCATCGTCATCCGCTCGGCATGGGTCGCCATCGTGGCGGAGGACGTGCGCGCGGCGGCGGAGGCACTCAAGGGGTATGTCCAGACGAACGGCGGCTTCGTCGTCAGCGCCAATGTCCGAAGCGAAGAAGGCGAGCCGCCGACGGCCCAAGTGTCCTTCCGCATTCCTGCAGACACGCTGGATGCCGCTGTGGCGTTCGCGCGCTCCCAGGCGTTGCGTGTGGCGAGTGAATCCGTCAGCGGCGAGGACGTGACCGAGGAGTACGTGGACGTGACTGCCCGGCTCAAGAATCTCACTGCGAGCGAGACGCAGCTCCTCGCGATCATGAAGGATGCCCGTAAGACGGAGGATGTGCTCGCGGTGCGTCGGGAGCTCGAGCGCGTGCGTGCGGAGATCGAGTCGCTCACCGGACGCAAGAGGTATCTGGAGGAGTCCGCCAAGCTCTCCTCCGTCACGGTCTCCATCGCCACGGACGAAGCGTCGCTCCCCGTGGTGGAGTCCGGCAACGAGTGGCGTCCTCTCGTGGTTGCCAGGGGTGCCGTTGCGGCGCTCCTCGATGTGTTGAAGTTTCTCGTGAACCTCGCGATCTGGATCGTCATCTTCGTGCCGGTCTGGGGCACCGCCATTCTGGTTGTGCGCTACTGGAAGAAGAGACGACCGATGGGCCAATAGGATTTCCTGTGGATTCTTTTCGGTTCGGTTCCGTTTCCTGTATTCTGCATCCGTATGCCATCCTTCTCCCAAATCAAAGACATGTTCCGCGTGCAGCGCGAGGCGAAAAAGGTGAAGAAAGAACTCAAGAAGATTCACGTTGAGGCGGAGGGCAGGGGAGTGAAAGTCGTGGTGACCGCCGAGATGGAGATCGTGAGTATCGAGATCGCCCCCGATGCTCCTCGAGAGACGCTTGGCCGAGAAATTACGGATTGTCTGAATCGTGCGCTCAAGAAGGCACAGGTCGTGAGTGCCGAGAAGATGCAGGGCGTGATGGGCGAAATGGGGTTCCCGACGGATCAGGGAGCGAAGTGAATGGGGCAGTGAGACGAGAATGCAGGGGTGAGTATGCAGTATGCAGGAAAGGGTCGCGTATCGTTCGCTGTATACTCCATACCGAATACTGCATACTGCGCTCTGAACGTGAAGAAGCTCCTCTTGCTCATCATCGGCCTCTGCATTGTCACGTACATGTGGTACCAGCACGAGCTCTCTCCGTTCGGCGGCGCGAGTGCGGTCCGCGTGAAGATCGAACAGGGCATGGGCGTGTCTCAGGTTGGCGCGTTGCTTTCAGAGAAGGGAATCATTCGTTCGCAGCTTGCGTTTAAGTGGTACATGAAGTTCCACGGGGCGGAATCGGGAGTGCAGGCGGGAACATTTATCTTTCGTCCTTCCATGAGCATCGAAGAGGTTGCACAGATTCTGAAGACCGGCAAATCGGAGGAGGCCGCTCTGACGGTTCCCGAAGGATGGACGGTGACAGATATTGACGCGCTGCTTGCCTCCAAGGGGCTTTCGGATTCCGGGGCAGTCCTGGACTGTCTCAAGCGCTGCGATTTCAGCTCGTTCGATTTCCTGCCGCCCGCTTCCACGAAAGGGTTGTCAGCACGCGGCGGGCGTCTCGAAGGATACCTCTTCCCCGAAACCTACTTCGTGAATGAAGCCGCGTTCGTCCCCAAGTTCTTTCTCGAGCGCCTGCTCGGTACGTTCCGTGCACGGGTGGTGAATGATCTTCAGGAGGAGATCAAAGGATCCGGCCATTCTCTGCATGAGATCATCACCATGGCGTCGCTCGTCGAGGCGGAGACGCGTACGGACAATGAGCGTCCGATCGTCGCGGGCATCCTCTGGAAGCGTCTGGATGCAGGCATGCCGCTCGGCGTGGATGCCAGTGTCCGCTATATCCTCGACAAACCCACCGAGCCCATCACACAGTCGGATCTCGAAACGCAGAGCCCCTACAATTCCCGAAAAGTGAAAGGGCTCCCGCCGGGTCCCATCGAGAGCCCGGGCCTGTCAAGTATTCTCGCAGCTCTAGAGCCCCAGGATTCGCCGTACTGGTTCTACCTGCACGACTCCAAAGGACTGATCCACTACGCCACGACGAATGAGGAGCATAATGAGAACCGCAGGCGGTATTTGCGGGATTAGGACTTAGGACAGAGGACTTAGGTCGATGGCTGTTTTTGTCTGTTTCGGTTTTTTTCTTCAGATTCCTCTGTCCTAAGTCCCAAGTCCTATGTCCCATATCCTCTCCGTTGGCCGTTTCGCTCAAGTGTGCTATAATGAACGAAGAAACATGCACGAAAGTTCAGTACACTCGTTTCCGATGACCCCCGCACACAAGCTCAAGATCGGCGTGATGGGTTCGGCCAGTGGTCCGCAGATTTCGGACCCTCATGCGCGCGAAATGGCGAAGAAGCTCGGTACGGAAATCGGCAAGCGCGGTTACATCTTCATCAACGGCGCGTGCCCGGGACTGCCGCACGATGCGCTCGTCGCCGCCAAAGCGGCCGGAGCGTTCACGATCGGCATCTCGCCGGCGTTCTCGGAGTACGAGCACGTGAACGAGTATCACTCTCCCTTGGACAGCGAAATGCTCATCTATACGGGGCAGGGATTCATGGAGCGAGACGTCGTGAACATCCGCTCCTCTGACGGGGTGGTCTTCGTCTCTGGTGGCATCGGGACCCTGAACGAGCTCACCATTGCCTACGACGAAGGGCGTCCCATGGGCATCCTCACGGGAACGGGCGGCATCAGCGATCACGTGGAGACGATCATCGAAAAGCTCTGCCTGCGCTTGATCCCGCCGAACATGGTGTTCGATTCTGATCCCGTGAAGCTCCTCGACAAATTGGAGGTCGTCATCCGCGCATTCCCGCTCCCGATCCACGAAGACGGGCGCGTGATCGACAAGCCCGAAGGGCGTCGTGACAAGCCGACGACACCCGAAGAGAGGCGCCCAGGGTAATCGACATAGAGATTTGGGAATAGAGAATCGGACAGAGGCTCGATTTTCTTTTTCCGAAGTCCTAATCCCGATTCCCGACTCCCGACTTCGTGATCCACCGCACCGGTGTTCCCGTGAAGTCGAACATCGAGCGGAGCCGGTTTTCGAGAAAGCGCAGTTCACTGGGGCGGATATCCCGGGGATTCTTGACGAAGAGCACGAACGTCGGCGGCACTTCGTCAGCCTGTGTCAGGTGTTTTGTTTTGGAGAGCACCTTGAGCGGTTGTCCGTAGACGGCATCCGTGAACCAGCGGTGGAGCTCACTGGTGGGAATGCGGCGCAGACGGTTTTGCTGCACCTGCGCGATCAGAGGAAAGACCTTGAGGAGCCCGTCGCGGGTAGTGGCAGAGCAGGGGAGCAGAGGAGCGAACCGGCAGAACGAGAGGGAGAGTTCCAGTTCGGCGATCTTCGCTGCACGCTCTTCGCTCTTGAGGGTATCGATCTTGTTGAGGAGCAGGATGAGGCCCTTGCCGGATTCCATGGCCAGTGCGGCCAGACGCTGGTCCTGATGACTCACGGGTGCAGTGGCATCGAGCACGAGGAGCGCGACGTCACATTGTTCCAACGCCTGGATGCTCCGCAGCACCGCGTAGTGCTCCACGCCCTCCTCCACTTTCGTACGGCGGCGGATACCCGCTGTATCGATGAAGAGGTACTCCCGCTCTTCAAAACGAATGGTCGTATCCACGGCATCGCGGGTGGTGCCGGGAATATCCGAGACGAGCATGGGCGATATTTTTCGCTGCGGATCGGACATGAAGGCGTTGATGAGCGAGCTCTTGCCCACGTTCGGCTTGCCGATGACGGCGACCTTGGGCGGGTCGGATGCCTTCGCCTTCTCTTGTTTTTTGAAGTGGAGCTTCTTCAGCTCTTTCACGATCGCATCGACGAGCTCCTCCGTGCCGATGGCGTGCGGTGCGCTGACGGGAATGACGACGTCCGAAATGCCGAGCGCGAGGTATTCCACCAGTTTGTCTTCGAGTGTTTCTGGGTTATCGCACTTCGTCGGCACGAGGATCACAGGAACGTGACGGCGCCGGTTTCTGCGCAGCAGATCAAAGATGGTGTGATCGCCCTTCGTCAATTCCTCACGGCTGTTGATGGTAAAGAGGATGAGGTCGGCGTTCTCGAGCGCCAGCAGTGATTGCCGGTGCACGTCCTGCTCAAAGCTCTTGTCATCCGTTCCGCCACCCATGCCGCCGGTATCGAGGAGCAGAAAATCCACCGTTTTCGTTTCCAGCAGGTGCGAAACGTGGTCGCGCGTGGTGCCCGCCACCTCACTTTCGATCGCCAGTCGTTTTCCAACAAGGCGGTTGAAGAGGGTGGATTTGCCCGTGTTGGGGCGGCCGATAATCGCGACGGTGGGGAGCAAAGGCATGCGCTGTATGCAGTATGCAGTATGCAGTATGCAGAACGAAGTGATTGTTCAGTAAAACAGTGCGTCATTCCCTGTATACTGCATACTGTCCCCTGCATACTCTATGGAACGCTCATACGACCCCTCCGCCATCGAAGCCAAGTGGCAGCAGAAGTGGGAGGAAGCCAAGATCTACGAAGTGGATCTCAAGAAGGCCAAGAAACCGTACTACACGCATGTCATGTGGCCCTATCCCAGTGGCGACAAACTCCACGTGGGGCACTGGTTCAACTTCGGCCCAGCGGATTCATTTGCGCGTTTCATGCGGATGAAGGGACACGATGTGTTTTCTCCCATGGGGTTCGATGCCTTCGGACTGCCGGCTGAAAATTATGCAATCAAGACCGGTGTGCCTCCGGCTGTGTCCACAGGGAAGAATGTGAAGACAATGATCGAACAACTGAAGCGGATGGGATGCATGTACGACTGGAGCAAAATGGCGGATAGCAGCAAACCCGAGTACTACCAATGGACACAATGGCTTTTCCTCCAGATGTTCAAGCACGGGTTGGCGTATAAGAAGGAGGGCTCAGTAAATTTCTGTCCCAAGTGCCAGACGGTGTTGGCCAATGAGCAGGTGAAAGACGGCGCATGCGAGCGGTGCGAGACGGAGGTGATCCAGAAGGAGCTCAGTCAGTGGTACTGGAAGATTACGCAGTACGCCGATCGACTGCTCGAAGGGCTTGAGGATCTCAACTGGCCTGAGAAGACGAAGATCATGCAGACGAATTGGATTGGCAAGAAGCATGGCATCAATATCACGTATGAAGTTGAAGGGACGTCGTTAACTGCGGAATTAATTCCGCAGTTAACGACGGGAAAGCGTTGCGTCCATCTCGTGTTCAGCCCGCATAAGCGCAGTGCTCTTTTTGAAGAAACTTCAACGGCAATACGTATGTTGCAGACAATACTGAATGTTTCAAAATATCACGATGTAGAGCTCCACGAAGCGGTTGCAATGCCTGATCACCTGCACTTGCTGGTGAGTTTTGATTCTTCGCGTCATTTAGAAGATGACGTGGTAAAAAAAATCAAAGGAGCCACCGCCCGCCTCTTTTCGCAATCATTTTCATGGGAAGAGGGAGGGCATGTCTGGCAGCGCGGCAAGCATTTTACGGATGTGACAAACGCGGAAGAGTTTCGAAGAACGTTGGCCTATATTCGCGAGAATCCGCGACGAGCGAACATTGATGCGAATGGCCGCGTTCTTTCCGGTCTTCCTCAGACGGTCACATGTTTCACCACGCGTCCCGATACGAACTTCGGTGCGACATTCATCGTGCTCGCTCCAGAGCACCCGTTCGTGCGAAAGGTGATGGAGCGGAAACTCGTTCCAACCAATGGCGAAGATCGTTCCAAGCATGTGCGTTGGTACTACGAACAATCCCTCAAGAAAACGGAGATGGAGCGCCAGACGGAGGGACGCAAGAAGACAGGGGAATTTACGGGGTTCTATGCGGTGAATCAGCTCACGGGGTATCGCATGCCCGTCTGGGTTTCCGACTTCGTTCTTGGCGGATTCGGAACCGGTGCGGTCGTGGGAGTGCCGGGGCACGACGTGCGCGACTTTGAATTCGCGCAGCAGTTCAAGATTCCGGTGATCCGTGTGGTGGTGGCGGGTGACGGCGACACGTCCCCGATTGAGCGCCTTGAGCAGGTGCAGGAAGAAGAGGGGACGATGATCAACTCGCAATTCCTCGATGGTTTGAATATTCATGAGGCGACCAAGCGCATCATGAGTTACATGGAGGACAAGGGCATGGGTCAGATCATCACGACCTACCGTCTCCGTGACTGGCTCATCAGTCGTCAGCGTTACTGGGGCGCGCCGATTCCCGTCGTATACGACCCAGAAGGGAAGATTCATCCGATCCCGGAGAAATACCTTCCATGGCTCCTGCCGACGGATGTCGCGTTCAAGCCGACGGGCAAGTCGCCCCTCACGGAGAGCAGGGAACTCAAAGAACGTGTCGAGAAAATCTTTGGGAAGGGATGGACGCCCGAGTACGACACGATGGATACCTTCGTCTGCAGCAGTTACTACTCTTTCATGTACCTCGGTGCGACGCAGGGGGGTGGTACATACCGGCAGCGTGAACTGAAGACAGGGCACCCCGCGGATCCGGCGATTGAACACAAGTGGATGCCCGTGCAGATGTACATCGGCGGTGCCGAGCATGCGACGATGCACCTGATCTACGCACGGTTCGTGACCATGGCCCTCAAGGATTTCGGCATCGTCAGCCACGAGGAGCCGTATCAGCGCCTTGTGCATCAGGGCACGATCACGCACAAGGGGGCGAAGATGAGCAAAAGCAAAGGCAACGTGGTGAGTCCGGATAGTTTTGTGGAACGGCACGGTTCCGATGTCTTCCGGATGTATCTCATGTTCATGGGGCCCTTCACCGAAGGAGGGGATTGGAGCGACACGGGCATCAAAGGCATTGATCGCTTCGTGAAGCGGATCCATGCCATGTTTACGTCAAATGTGAATAAAAAAGTTGATCAACCGGACGTGCTTGCCGCGCTCCACCGCACGATCAAGAAAGTGACGGAGGATATCGAGGCGCTGCGCTTCAATACCGCCATCTCCGCGCTCATGGAATTATTAAATCTTCTGGAGCAGGAAGGGGGAGTGAGCAGCGAAACCGCGAAGACGTTCATGCTCCTTCTGGCCCCGCTCGCCCCGCATCTTTCCGAAGAGCTCTGGCAGTCACTCGGTGGAAATGATTTTGTGATCCGACAGAAGTGGCCGGTGTTCGATCCCGCGCTGATTCAGACTTCGACGTTCGTCGTCGCCATTCAGGTGAACGGCAAATTGCGCGGCGAGATCGAAGTGGATGTCGGCGCTACAAAGGAAGAAGTCCTCACGAAGGCCAAGGCGCACCCGAACGTGCAGAAGTTCCTCACCGGAGGGGTGAAGAAAGAAATTTACGTCCAAGGGAAGCTCGTGAGCCTGGTGGTGTAGAGACAAACCTCTCCCCCTAACCCCCTCTCCCGAAGAGAGGGGGGATGTGTATGTTTGTGGTTGTTTGACTGCTCCAAGGCCTCTCCCCTTCCTCCTCGGGAGGAAGGGGTCGGGGGATGGAGGTTATGTGCAGGAAGAGATGAGTGGCATTCTCACTGCGCGGGCGCAGCAACCGGTCCGGGCACGAATTTGCTCGTCCTTTCACGGTAGAGATCGGGATCAATCGCGCGCTCGAAACACACCCGCCCCGTCCCATGATCCCAGAAATCCATGCTTCCCTGTTTCACCGGGTAGGTATCGCGGTTCTTGCTTGCGGATTCCGATGTTGCGTCGAATGTGGCGCAGAGCGAGAATTTGAGGGCATCCAGCCGCTCATACCCATAGGCTTCATGCGTATGCGGATCCGTTGGAAGAATGAAACCGATGAGCGGGCTCTGAACATCGGTGAGCGCCGCCGGAAGCGCCTGCTTGGCAATCCAGTAGTCGATCACCTGGTACTGAATCTGTTGCAAATCGCTGAGTCTCTGCTGGTCGAAACGGATGCGGCGCTGCTCGAACGGGGATCCGCTCAAGTAGAATCCGGCGACGATCACGACGACGACCACTCCGGCGAGGCCCCAGCTCATCGTGCGATTGCCGGATGTCGTCCGGAAATCCGTCCGGCGCACGTCCCAGAGCTCATAGCCGAACACGAGGCCGGTGACGAGTCCGACAGCGAGGATCTTCAAGAGGAAGCGGACCGTAAGATCGCCGTTCAGGAAATTGAAGAGCAGGGTGATGAGGTCGCCGATGACCACGAGCGCCGCCACGAAGACCGTGAGGTACAGCAGCCACTTGCGGATGCGGTACTCCGCTTTCTCGGCATGGACCGTCAGATCCCGGTGCAGAAACTTTGTCGTGAAGGCGAACACGGGAAACAGGATCGTCAGCATGGCTGCCCCCCAGCGGATGGAACCGCGCACACCCTCCGCGTAATCCAGCGGATCGGGGAAGCCTAAGTTGATGAACTGGAAGAGGAGCATGAGTCCGCTGATCACGCTCACGTAGAGCGTCATCGTGGCGAGCAGGTAGAGGAAGAAGTCACGGGGATAGGTGTGGTCGGACATCTGAGAGGGGGAAATGTGTTGCTCATTTTACTCCTCTGGTAGCATGTGCCGCCATGGCTTCCTCATCTGAAGTCTTGCCGATCTGCCATTTACCCTATCTTCGGTTTGGCGACGAAAAAGTAGCATTCTTCCAGGGATTCCACGGTCCTCATCATCTGCGTAATCCGAGCATGATCGATCTCTCTTATGCGGTCGACCTCTCCGTGCCTGTGGGTACCATTGTGGTGGCGGCACGCGAGGGCATGGTACGTGAATTCAATATGTGGTCCGAACGTTTTGAGAAACGCATTGATCTGGGCATTGAGGAAATCAGACGTATTTCGTCCTTTGCGAATTGGATTCTGCTGCAGCATGTAGACGGCACAGAGACGCTCTACTGTCATTTACTCAAGGATAGTGAGCGCGTGAGGAGGGGACAATCGGTGCGTGCGGGACAACCGCTGGCGAGAACGGGTCTCAGCGGATGGATCGGTACAGAGCCCCATCTGCACTTCCACATGCAGCAATGGATGAGGCCGTCCTTGTCATGCAGTAGAAGTAAGGGGTATACAAAAACACAGCCGTTCCGATTTGTGGAATATGACGGTCCTTTGGAGCATAAGGAGATTGTCAGTTCTGCGACACATTGATGCCGAGCTCCTTGAGCTTCTCACAGATCAGCCGTTGTGTCCGATGAAGAGCGATGACCCGCCGGGGATCGATACCGAAGTCAGCGGCAGCGGCGAGCTGTGCGTGAAGGTCCAATGTGTAGTCGTTATTCACGCGATCATGGTCGATGCTCGATTGCGGATCCCAGTGATCGCAGCGATGAATGCAGAACAATTCGATGAACCGCAGATCCTCGCGGATCGCTGCGACGAGGGAGCGGACGGTTTCTTCCGTGTGTTCCTGCGCAGCAACGAAGAGGTAGTCGTGCAGGGCACGGATTTTTTCTTCGATTTCGTCGAGTGCATCGGAGAGCACCTGCTTTGCTTGGGTGGGGGTTTTACCCTGGATCAGGAGGGTCACCTGCCGGGCGGGATCGAGGACGGAGCCTGTTTCGCAAGAGAAGGCGTCAAAGGCGATCATGGGACGGCTACAGTCTACAACGACGGGAAAGTACCGCGTACCCGGATTTTTTTGCGTATGCTGTGCACGATGACCATTCACCCGTTTGACCATTCGGCTACGCTCCCCTCGACTTCGCTCGGGGCTTACAGCAGGGCCTTCGGCCGCTACGCACCGTTTACCGATCTCTCCGCGCTCAAAGAGGCGAGTGAGAGACCGCTGCGCAAATCCGTGCGCGTGAACACGCTCAAGTGCTCTGTCGAAGATTTTCGTGCATGGGCGCAGGAGAAAGGGTGGTCCCTGACACCGGTTCCGTGGTGGCGGGAGGGATTTTTCATCGATCGCACGGATCTCTCGACCGCGCTCGGCCGCGACCTTCGACATCTGCTCGGGCATTTCTACATGCAGGAGGCGGCCAGCATGCTGCCGGTGAGCTTGCTCGATCCCCAGCCGGGCGAAGCCGTCCTCGATCTCTGCGCCGCGCCCGGGAGCAAGACGACACAGATCGCCGCCCGCTTGCAGGGCAGGGGAGTCGTCATCGCGAATGATATGCAGGAGAAACGTCTTCGCGTGCTCAATGATGCTCTGCAGCGCACGGGGGCGACCTCGGTCGTCATCACGCGCAAAGTCGGACAGTGGTTCTCGAAGCACCTCACGGAGCGGTTCGACCGCGTCGTCTGCGACGCGCCCTGCACGGCGCAGGGAACGGCACGCAAAGACCCCACAGCCCTGCAGTATTCTTCGATGGATTCCATTCACAAGGCTGCGCGCCTGCAGTACCAGTTACTCGAGGCGGCCGTGCACGCGGCGAAGGTCGGCGGTCGCATCGTCTACTCCACCTGCACCTTAACGCCGGAGGAGAATGAGGGAGTCGTCTTGGAAATATTGAACAAATTTAGTGATCAACTGGAAGTCATCCATCCGCATGAAGCGCTTGGTTCAGGGCTCGACTGGGATATGAGTGCCGCAATTTCCGACTCCGAAACCGTCCAAAAATCCCTACACCCTACACCCTACGCCCTACACCCTTTCCTCCGTCTCTGGCCCCAGACCTACGATACCGAGGGATTCTTCTGCGCGGTCCTGAGAAAGGTGAAGCGTACACGCGAGGTGGAACCGCTTGAGATGTATCAGCGGGTCGCGCTGCCCTTCGGCCGCAAGAAAACCGAAGCGGTGTCTCATGTGTTTTCTGAGCAATTCGGTACGGATTTTCGTCTGCCCGGGGAATGCCTGATCGAGAAGGGGAATTTCGTTCTGCTCGCGACAGAGGAGGCACAGGACTTTCCGCTCCCGGTGACGGAATATGCCATGGGCATTCCCTTCGCGAAGATTCTTCCCGACGGACGCTTTCGTATCACGAACGAGATGGCATCTCTGCGCGGACATCTGGCTTCCTCCGGCGTCATGGAGCTTTCGCAGGATCAGCTGGATGCGCTGCTTTCCGGCAAAGATATTCCCGTCGATCCGGCGCTTCGTGGAGATACGATCCTCCGGCACCGCGGAATTTCCTTGGGGCTCGGGTTGGCAAAGGAGGGAGTTCTTTTGAACAGGCTCCCACGGTGGGTGGTCAAGTTAGGGAGCACCTGAAAACCGGCCGCTCCACTCATCCTTGAGCGAAGCGGCCGTGTGCCGTGGAGATTCTGCGTCAGACGGTCCGCTCCATGGTGTCTCCACCGGAGAAGTTGAGTTCACGCAGGATCTCGCGCAGGTCGGGCTGGAAGCCACAGTAGCAAATGACACGGTTGTTTCGCGTCTGCCGGGCTTCTTCCAGAATTCCCTCGATCAGGCTTTGCCCGATCTGCCTGCTCCTCGTGCAGCCTTCATACGAAGGAACGATGACCGCGAGGATCCGTGTGATGCCGTTGCCCACGTACACGAGGGCGATTCCCCGCGGATTCTGTTCCTGCAGCTCCTTCACCGCAGCGTTGTAGTCCCGGTCGCGTTCATGCTGCGATGCGCGAAACGGGGACCCGCTCCGTTGCCACCGGTAGTAGGCGGCAGTCCTCTTCCATTCATCCGGAAGAGATTCCGACGTCGGGAGCGCCGCGAATACGCGGTTCCCAAAGCGCGGCCCCTCGAGGCAGTGCTTCAGGAGCTCCAGCATTCCAGGGTTGGAACCCTGCACGACGCGACTCGTCAAGCTGAGGTGCATGACCAGACTCCTTTCCCCCACGGCATCCATTCTCTTATGGCGAGAGACCTGCCGCAGGAAACACAGTGATGGTTGTGACAGGCACTCCCTGCCACTCAAAAAAAGAATGGGTGGATGGGGGAGATGTGTTGTCAAAGAGCAAAAGGAGTCGATGATAGGACCTTCTCCCGTCCGGGCAATGGAGATGACAGGGGAATCTTCGGGTTTTCATCACCCATTGACCGTTGTGCGGTTGGACCTGAGCATTGCAAGGGGGAGTTGAAGGGTGCAGTGAGGGTCGGAAAACTACCAAACCAGTAAACCCGTAAACCAAAAACCTCTTCCCCGCCACCCTAAACATAGCCGATCTCACTGTCCCGGGTATAATCCACCCCCCATGGACGAGGTTTCCGAAATCAAAGCGCGTCTGCCGATCGAGCAACTGGTCGCCCAGTACTGTCAGCTCAAGAAGAAAGGGCGGTCCTTCGTCGCTCTCTGCCCGTTCCACAATGATTCGCACCCCAGCCTGCAGGTGTCGCCCGACAAGGGCATCGCCTACTGTTTCGCGTGCCGCAAGGGCGGCGATATCTTCAAGTTCTATGAAGAAATCGAGAAGGTTGATTTCAAGCAGGCGCTCAAGGATCTGGCCGAGAAGACCGGTGTGAAACTGGAGGAGCGGTCGGAGAAGATGAGTCTGCCCAAAGATGAGAAGCAGCGTCTGCGTAGCTGTCTCGAGGCCGCGCAGGCGTTCTTCGTCGCGCAACTCAAGAGTACCGCGAAAGCGCGGGAGTACATCCAGAGCCGCAAAGTTCCATCCGAGCAGATCGAGTTCTTCGGCCTCGGGTACGCGCCCGATTCCTTCTCGCTCACCTACGAACATCTGCTCAAACAGGGGTTCAGCCGCAGCGAGATCGTCGCAGCGGGATTAGGAGTCCAGAAGGATCTGAATGACGGGCGCATCTACGACCGGTTCAGAAACCGCCTGATGTTTCCGATCTTCGATCATCAGAACAATCTGGTGGCGTTCGGCGGACGCGCGGTGGGAGAGGAGGACGCCAAGTACGTCAATTCCGCGGAGGGACCGCTCTACAATAAATCCGCCGTGCTCTACGGACTCAACTGGGCGCGTGATGCGATCCGCGAGCGCAAGGCCGTCGTGCTGGTGGAGGGGTACTTCGACCTTCTCGCCTGCCACAAGGTTGGGTGCGCGCATGTCGTTGCTGTCAGCGGAACGGCCCTGACGGAGCAGCATGTGAAGCTGCTCAAACGCTCGGCCGACACGGCGATCCTGTGTCTCGATCAGGACCGGGCGGGGCGCGACGCGTCCGAGCGGGCGTTCCAGCTTCTCGCGCACGAGGGGTTTCAGGTGCAGGCTGTCACGCTCGAAGCCAAGGATCCCGACGAAGCCGCGCTCGCCCAACCCGGTGCTCTGCGGCAGATTCTGCAGGATGGAGGGATTCCGTACATCGATTTCGTTCTGCAGGAGGTTGCCAAGGGTGATACCGCTTCGGTACAGGGCAAGCGCGCCGTCCTGCAGCGTCTGTTGCCATTACTCGATGCACTGGTGTCATCTGTGGAGCAGGGACACTACATGGCGCGCATCGCCGCCGCCCTCGGTTCCACCGAGACGGCGGTTCGCGATGATCTGAAGCGCCTGCCGCGCCTGAGCCCGCCTGCGCCTGCGCCTGTGGCAGCGGCTGACGGAAGCGGAACGTCGGATCAGTTCTCGCCGATCGAAGTCGCTCTCGGGCTTTTTCTCATCTATTCCCAGCATCGTGCGCTGCTGCCGGAGCTCATTCCCCCCGAAGAGGGATTCGCCGTCGTGCTGTACGAAGCGCTCAAATCCGCCCCCGATGGCAGGATCGACCAGCAGACACTCGCTCTTTCGGCGGAGCAGCATGAACGCGCAGCCATTCTGCAGCTCTTCTGCGAGATGCACGGGTTTCAGGAGTGGTCCGATTCGCTGGCGATCCGCGAGATCCGCAAGAACTGCCAGCGGGCGAATCGCATCACGCTCCGGCTCAAGCAGCTGGAGATCGCGCAGCGTCTGAAAGAGGCACACGCCGACGGACACGCCGTCGAGGAGGCGCAGCTCAGTACGCAATATCAGCAGGTCCTGAAATTGGCAAAGATGGCGGGATAGTGGCTCATAGACGAGCAGCGGGGATTGTCAACGGATATTTTCTTGACTGGGGATTATTATGAATATATATTCATTACGTTCTACTCCTTTCCCATTTCAATGATGCCAGCATTCGATGGAACAGGTCCGATGGGGATGGGTCCCATGACCGGCTGGGGCAGGGGTCGCTGCGCAGGCGCCGGTGGCGCCGCACGCCGTGGCCTCGGATTCCGCGGAGCGCTCTGCCGCCAGCGGCTTGGTGCCGCAGACGAGCAGACTTGGCTTACCGAAGAGGTGCAGGCGGTCTCGGAGTACCTCAAGGAACTTCAGGTGCGTCTGAATGAACTGCAGAAGTGATATGATTTCTGTATGATTCGCCCTCTCAAGCCACGGTGCATCGGCGCGGAACCGGAAGCACTGTACTACAAACCGCGCGGCATACCGTTGAGCGGCCTGGAACAGGTGGTGCTGACATTGGATGAAGTGGAAGCGCTGCGGCTGAAGTATCTGGAGGAGATGGACCAGACGAAAGCGGCGAAGAGAATGGGCGTATCGCAAAGCACGTTCCAGCGCATTCTCGTCCAGGTGAACAGAAAAACTGCCGATGCGCTCCTGAACGGGAAGGCGATCAAAATCGAGGGGGGAGTGATCCGGAAGCGGAGATGAAGATGGCGGGATAAACGCTTGTTGCTCGTTGGCTTGTTGTTCAATGAGAGAGTGAGAGTGTGCAACGAGTAACGAGTAACGAGAAACGAGCCAACGAGCAACGTGTGATCCCTCGACATTTCACTTGGCACTTCCTTCATTTCGCCTATACTGCTCGCACATGGCGTCCCATCCGCGGAAGTTTATCCCTCAACCCACTGAGGAGGATCTTGCCAAGTTTCCTCCTGCAGTGAAGCACCTGATTAAGAAAGGGCGCGAACAGCGCTACGTCACGCATCAGGAAATTATGGCAGTCGTCCCCAATGCGGAAGAGAACGTGGATCTTTTGGATGAGATCTATACGCTGCTCACGGATCTGGGCATTCAGGTCATCGACGTGAAGGATGTGCTGATCTGGGAGAAGAAGGGCGCGGGCAAAGCGGCGCTGCCGGTGCCGGAACCCACGGAGGATCTGACCGAAATCGCGGCTTCCGACGTGGACGATGATGACGAGGGGGACGACAGCGAAGCGGACGAGAAAGTGGAGAAGCTGGAAACGGAAGATGCCATGCAGGTGGTGGCCACGGCCGGCATCGAAATTGATGATAAGGATTTATCAGAGGACGAGAAGAAGAAGCGCCGCCGCGAACGCGAGGTGGACCTGCTCGAGATTTCGAATGACTCCGTGCGCATGTACCTGTCCGAGATCGGCCGCGTGCCGCTGATTGACGCGCGCAAAGAGATCGAGCTGGCCCGCCGCATCCGCAAAGGCGACGCCTCCGCAAAGCAGCAGCTGGCCGAGGCCAACCTGCGCCTTGTGGTGAGTATCGCCAAGAAGTACATCGGGCGCGGTCTTTCCTTCCTCGACCTGATTCAGGAGGGCAACATCGGCCTTTTCCGCGCCGTGGAGAAATTCGACCCGGACCGCGGGTTCAAGTTCAGCACGTACGCCACGTGGTGGATCCGTCAGGCCATCACCCGCGCCATCGCCGATCAGGCCCGCACCATCCGCATTCCGGTGCACATGGTCGAGACCATCAACAAATTAACCCACACGCAGCGAAGATTAGTGCAGGAGCTGGGCCGCGAGCCCACCGTCGAGGAGCTCTCTGTCGAGATGGAGATGGATATCAAGAAGGTCCGCCACATTCAGAAGATCAGCCAGGACATCATCTCGCTCGAGTCGCCGGTGGGGTCCGAGGAGGACAGCAAGCTCGGGGACTTCATCGAAGACGAGGATGCCGTGAACCCGTTCGACGCCACCAACCGGCAGCTCAGGAAAGAGAACGTGCACGCCATGCTCGAGTTCCTCACCCCGCGCGAACGCAAGATCATCGAAATGCGCTTCGGGCTTAAGGACGGCATCGGGCACACGCTCGAGGAGGTGGGCAAGGAGTTCGGCGTCACGCGCGAGCGCATCCGCCAGATCGAGGCCAAGGTGCTCCAGAAGATGCGCGATCACCCCCGCTCCATGACCATCCGCGAGCAGGGGGGCGCCCCCAAGCGCGTGGGCTTCTCGCCGGTGCAGACCTTCCTCACCGGCAAGCTCTGTCCCGAGTGCCGCAAGGGCACATTGGTCGACGTCATCCGCGAGGGCCAATCCCTCAAGAAGTGCGATC
>JAQTQU010000015.1:12932-27063 GCA_028712095.1 Candidatus Peribacteraceae bacterium | reverse complement strand
CGGGTTTCTCGGTCTTGCTCTGCTTGCGGGGTGCGGACCCGCAATGAGCGAGGCTCGCCTTCGGCGGCTGGCCGCGGTCGCTGTACTGCAGCAGGGTGCCGTCCCCATTCAGTTGGCAGGCCCCGATGGGCGCATGGTTGCCGTTTTGGCGGAGTTGGCGCGCACGCCGGCGGAACAGCAGCGCGGACTCATGGGTCGCACATCTCTCGCTGACGATGCGGGCATGCTGTTCATTTTCCCCGATAGCGCGACGCGGTCCTTCTGGATGAAGAACACATTGATCCCTCTCGATATTATCTTCTTCGACGACGCAGGCGCTTTTGTCTCTCAGGCAACGATGGTTCCCTGTTCTGCAGAGAGCGGCATGTGCCCGTCGACCCTCTCCGAAGGTCCCGCGCGTTTCGCATTGGAGGTGTCGGCCGGGTTTACGCAGAGCACAGGTGTGGCACGTGATTGGAGACTGCTGCCCGGTCCATGGGGTCAGGATTCGTGAAAACAATGAAACGGAGCATCACCTCTTCCGGCGTTCAGAGAGCCACAGAGATTCTCTTGGCCGTGTGCACGCTGTTTCTGATCGTTCTCGTGTATGTGCGGATGGAAGCCGCCCCTTTGCTCTATGACGAAGTCTTTCACTATCAGAGGATCACAGCAGTGCTGCAGAGGGTCTTGCCGCCCGCAGGATGGGGCGTGATGTTTCCGGGCTATCATCTGCTGACGGCGGGGCTTCTGACGATCGTGGACCAGACATCCATTCCGGCCGCACGCATGGTTTCGCTTCTCTTCGGTCTCTTGGCCTGCGGCGTGGCGTACGGTGTGGCGCGTGCGGTCGACCGTCCCACTGCCCTTCTTCGGACGCTGCAGTTCGCCACGCTTCCGATTCTGTTGCCGTTCTTTCCGTTGATCTACACCGATACTCTTTCGCTCTCGCTTGTGCTTTTTGCATTGCTCGCTGCGCTCCATGCGCGTCTGCTCCTCGTCGGCCTCTTTTTTCTGCTTGCCTCATGCGTGCGGCAGAACAATATCCTGTGGGCACCTCTGTTGTTTGCGATCCTGCTTGAGGCAGAGCCGGAGTGGCGGATCGTTGCAAGCGGGTCCTTCGCATGGTTACGCGCCGCTGTCGCCCGGCTCCATCATCCGCATGCACTGCGGGCCGTCATCCGTCTGACTGCGCCCTTTTTGCTCCCCGTGTGCGGGTTTGCGCTGTTTGTGGCCATGATGGGCAGGGCTTCCTTCAGTCCTGATCTTGCTGCTGCGCATCCGTTTCCCTCATTCTCGCTCGGGAACATCTACTTCACGCTGTTCCTCTTTACTGCACTTTTCCTGCCGTTGGTTCTGGTGCGGGCACGTTCTCTTGTGCGCCTGCTCAGTCGTCCGTGGATCCTGCTCCTTCTCGTTGCGCTGTTTGTACTGTTCTCTGCAGGTTTTCGCGTGGATCATCCTGCCAATAGTGAGGTCGGGAGGTTTCGTGATGTCATCCTGCTCGCGGCGGCCGCAGGAGGGACTGCCGGATTTGTGTTCTGGTTCGCCGGTGCTCTCGCAGTGCTGACGATGCTCGCAACCCCGCTCTCACGGCGGAGTTTTCTGTGGATCTATCCGCTCGCTCTGCTGTACCTCGGAGGAAGCTGGCTCATCGAGACGCGGTACGCCCTCGTGCCGATCGTGCTCTTTCTGCTCTTGCGCAAGCCAAACTCATGGCGGATAGAGATCCTGCAGTTTGCGTGCAACATCATTCTGCTGACATGGGTGTTCTCATAAATGCACCGACCATCATCCGCGACCGATGATAGGAATTTTTCCTGCATCGAGGTCTCCATCAAGCTTTTCAACACTGCTCTTCTGCACGAAGTTGTCTGCAATCCAGAGGGACCGTGTGATCGTGCACACTGATCCCAGTCCTGCGTCGCAAGTCTTTCCAGAGATGCAGGCGATGCAAAGGCATCCTGCGCGGGAAGTGCGTTGATGGCGTGGCCTGCGAGCAGATGATCCCGATATCCATTCAAATTTGGTGCCGGGTTGCTTCCCAGCAGTTTGGCTAATGCGTGCCGAAAAAAACCGCGCGGGCCGTCGGCGAACTGCTCTTCGTATGCTTTGTCCCGCCTGAGCCAGCTCTCCAGAGCATGTACTTGTTTCATATCTGGAAAAAGTGTACGAAATTACTCCAGCACGAATGTGTAATGGTGGATCACCGTGAGGATGCCAATGGTGAGAGCGAAGAGCGAGAGCAGGAGCACGACACCCGCCGTGACGTCCTTGAGCCGTCCCACATGCACCGAGTAGTGCGGCTCCACGGTATCCAGCAGCTCCTCGACAATACTATTGAAGAGCTCGGCGCCCACGACGACCGAGACCGCGACCAGAATGGAAACCACCTCCATGTAGGTGAATCCAAGCAGCATTGTGGCGGTCATCACGAAGATGCCGATGATAACCTCGATGCGGAAATTGCGCTGTCGTTGCCAGACGAAGCGGATTCCCCGACAGGCATTAGCCGCACTCCTGGCGAATATGTGCACCATGGCTCTAGAGGAGGTAAGGCTGGAGGTTCCGCTCGATGCGCTCCGCGACATGCGCATCAGAAGGAATGGCGAATGGTTCGCCGGTCATGCGTTCGAAGAGATCGAGATACTTGCTTGCGAGCATCAGCTTTACCTCGTCGGTGATCGCGGGGCGTTTGCCGCCGTACTCGAATCCCTGGCTTCTGAGCCACAGGCGGAAGAATTCCTTGTCCAGGCTTTCCGGCTCTTCGCCCTTGCCGTGGCGCTGCTCGTACGTCGCGGCCACCCAGTAGCGAGAGGAATCCGGCGTGTGCACCTCGTCGGCGATCGTGAGTGTTCCCTGCTCGTCATAACCCATTTCATACTTTGTATCGACGAGGATGAGCCCGCGCGTGGCGGCGATTTTCTGCCCCTTTTTGAAGAGCGCGAAGGCGCGGTCGGAAATCTCCTCCCACTGCTGCTTCGTCGCGAATCCACGGTCCACAATTCCCTTGGGATCGATCAATTCATCCTCCTCGCCCTTGGTCGTCGGCGTGATAATGGGTGCGGCGAATTGCTGGTTCTTGCGCATGCCTTCGGGGAGCACATTCCCGCAGAAGTTGCGGACACCTTTGTTATAGTTGACCCATGCGGAAGTACCCGTTGAGCCCGTGAGGTAGCCGCGCACCACGATTTCGACCCGGAGCATCTTGAGATCCTTGACCACCATGGCGTTCGGATCCGGTACGGCGATGATGTGGTTGGGCATCACGTCCTTCACGCGCTCAAACCACCACGCACTGAGCTGATTCAGGGCCTGACCCTTGAGGGGGATGGAACACCATTGGATATCGAAGGCGGACTGGCGGTCCGTGGCGATGAGGATGGCCCGCTTCTTCTCCTTCTGCGTGTAGACATCGCGCACCTTGCCGGCGTACTTTTCGCCGAGGCCCTTGAAATCCGTCTTCTCGAGAGCGGTGGGTAGAAACGGTTTGAGCTCTGTGGGAGTGATCATGGCCGGATCATACCATGTCCATTAAAGCGTTTCGTAGGCCGGAAGACCTTCCAAGCCTGTCAGGGGAGTGGAGGCAGCCCGAAGAGCGTTTCGGAGCTTCCGGAGGCTGGATGCGCGTCGGGAGAGCCGGAATTTGGTCCTGCCGTTCCTGCGTGGTCTATGGTGGACTGGAACTTCTCTGATCGTCATGCCCCGGCGCGCGAGGATGAAGGGCAGAAAGCGGAAGAGTCCCTGCGTCAGCGGCACGGTAAGCGCCGTTTCTTTGCGCAGCGCCTTGAAGCCGGTATTGGCGTCGTGCAGACGGTGGCGGAAGACGCAGCTCATGCCGATATTGAAACATGCCGAAGCGAGCCGTTTTCCGGGAGGGTCTGCGCGTTCTCTCCTCCAGCCGGTGGCGAGATCGGCTCCCTCCGCGAATGCCTGCAGGAGGAGCGGGATATCGGCGGGATCATTCTGCAGGTCGCCGTCCATGGTGACCAGAATATCCCCCCGTGCCTCTCTGAAACCCACGGCGAGCGCACCGCCCTTGTCCGAATTCTGATGCAGGCGAAATCCGCGGATCCGCGGGTCCGTCGCTTGCAACCCCCGGATCGCGTCAGACGTGCGATCGGTACTGGCATCGTCGACAAACAGGATTTCTGCTGCCTGATGCAGGCGGGAGAGTGCCTCCTTCAATTCCCCGTAGAGCGGCTGCAAGTTCGGTGCCTCGTTGAAGACGGGAATGATGAGGGAGAGCACGGGACCAGAATACCTTGGAATCCGTCCCTTGCGGACTTTCCTTTGTGTCAGTCGCGGGTAGAATGACCGGTCCTATGCGCACGAAGTGGCTTGATCTGGCCCCGTTTGTCGGAGCACTCCTCCTCGCACTCGTCTGCGGGTACCTGCTGGGGCGTCTGATCACGGAGCGAAGCGCACTCTCTTCCGCACCCATACAGATGCGTGATCTCAGCCGGCCGCTCATTCCGACGGTCCATCTGGACGGCGTCTACAACGGTTCACTCCGCGGTTCCATGATTGGTGAGGCACGGCTCTTCCTCGGCGGCATCCAGATCACCCCCGATCAGAGCGGCGCATTCCTCGTGCCGGCCGGTACGCTGCTGACGAATCAGATCGAGATCACTGTTCCGGCAGGCATGCGCTTTGTCGCGTCGAAGCGCGGCCAGAAGTACTACCCGGTGGATTCCGCCTCGGCATCCAATCTTGCTCCAGCGAATCGCGTCTACTTCCGCACGGCGGAGGAGGCGGAGGGGGCGGGGTACCGGCGGTGATCTTTTCCAACACTCAAGGCAGAACGATGATTCCCACCAATAGCGCGACCTGCAGCACGATCCCCGTGAGGACGATGATCACTCCTCCCAATCGCGGGAAGGGCGAACGGATCTGCTTCAATCCACGGATGGCGAAGTAGAACACCGGTACACTGAAGAGCAGGGAGTAGCGAAAGTCCTGGGAGCAACTGAATGCGGATTCCTGACGATGGAGCGCATGGCCAAGGAGCAGGAAACCGGCCACACTCCAGAGTGGCAGGGTGCGCCAACCTTCTCTGCGGACGGATATCCACGTCCCATAGACGGCAAAGAGAAGCGTGAGGAAACCGCAGACGAGGATGGCGGAGGCGAAGGGTCTTAAGGGCGGGCCCAAATCGAATTCCCCAAAGAACGCGGACTTGAAGAGGTACTCCCAGAAGTATTGGCGGCCGTCAGCGTCATCCCACGGATTATTGTAGGGATGCATTGTCATGCGGAACGGATTGAATTCGGTGAACGTCTCGACGGTGTTGTTGACGTAGAGGGCGGAGCTCAGGTTGCCCGTATTCACGACGAGAGGTTGATCGAGCGAGGCTCCGCTACGCAGAGTGAAGATCCAGCCGGTGGTGAGTGTGAGCAGGAGCAGACTCACCGCACCAACGAGCACCTTCTTTTTAAAGGCCAGACGCTGCTTCAGAGTGAGGAGCAGAAAGGCGACCGGAATCAGCAGCAGACCATTGGTTTTCGTCAGAATGGAGAGGGCAAGCAACAACATGGCGATCCACCAGTTCTTCCATCGTCCGTTCTGCCACCACTTGAGCAGGAATCCGAAGCAGAAAATCTCCCAGAAGAGGAGGAAGGTGTCGTTATTGATCCGTGCCGAGAGGAACACGATCGATGGAAGTACGGCGAGTGAGGCGAAGAAAAGCACGCGTTCCGCTTTTTCCTTGCGCGGGAACAGCAGGGTGGCGATCCAGCCCATACCGGCCAGTGTGAGGACCGAAGCGAAGAAGGCGATCCACTGGATGTCCCGGATGAGGAAAGGGAGTGCTCGTTCGAACGTAGTACCCATGTGGAGCCAGAGACCCGTGAGCACGTAATACAGGGGGGCCTGATAGAACTCCCATCCGTCCCTGATGGGAGGCAGGGCCAGATGCTCAGCGATGTACCGGATGTACTCCAGATGTCCGTCGGCGTCGTAGGCACGCACCTGATACGGGGTGGCAAACACGTACAGCAGCCGTAGAACCACGCCGGACGAGAACACGCCGAAGAAGGTGGATTGCCATCGCGAAAGGGCGAACCCTTTCGTCAGCAGCACGGCGCTGGCGACGAGCCCGAGCAGCAGGAGGATGCGCAGGCTCATGAGCAGAGGATCCCACCAGGCGATACGCCACGTGTACGAGGCTGGTCCGCCCACATTCTGGATGCTCATCGCTACCGGATTCACTCCTGCATGGAGCATTGAACCCAGATTCAGCACCTTTCCGCGTGAATAATCGCAAAAAGGAACGATGCCCTGTCCTACTTCTTGTGCATTCACGGACAGTTTTTCCACACAGTCATCGGCGATGACCTGAAAGATACGTGCATGCAGAGGCCGGAGCGTGAGCGAAAAAGTGAGATCAAGGAATTGTTGTTTGTCTGAATAAGGCAGCCCATCAATCATTGCCTTCCACGGTCCTTCGGCGGTCCGGTATCGTTCTTCTGTGATGCGCGGGGTGAGGGTAAGCGAGAGCGTTGCATAGAGCGCGACAGTCAGGAGCAGCGTAACTGTTCCCAGTGTGAGCAGGGGGGGAGAGGAATGCAATCGCATGCAAAAGCAAAATCTTCTGCATCATAGTCGATTTATCGTAATGTGAATACTCTCGGGTTTTCCGGCAATCAACTGTGTGCTCATTGCGCCCCGATCCGCCGGTGACGAGCGCTGAGGGCACGCTGTTGAGTGTAGCCCCGTGAAGAGCGGTGGATCCATGCAGACGGACTTGTGATTGCGTCGTTCCCCAATACATCGTTACAGTGCCCCTGTTCCATGCGCCTTTCCATCGTCCTCCCGTGCTACAACGAGGAGCAGAACATCCAAGGCACCATTGAAGACCTGCGTTCCTGGGGATCGCGGGAAGGCATCACGATGGAAATCATCATGGTGGACGACGGTTCCACCGATGGAACATGGAACACGCTCCAGAGTCTGGCTGAGCGGTTTCCTGAAATCCGCCTTGTGCGGCATGAGCACAATTTCGGCTACGGCAGCGCGGTCCGGGCGGGGTGCGACGCAGCCACGATGGACTTCGTCGGCTTCATGGACAGCGACGGGCAGTTCCATGCGGAGGACTGGAGCCGGCTGCTTCCGTTCCTGCAGGAGTACAAGTTCGTGACGGGGCGCCGCCTCCATCGTGCCGATCCCTTCATCCGCAAGGTCAATGCCAAGCTGTTCGGCATCCTCACGTTCTTCGTGCTCGGCGTGTGGATCCGCGACATCAATTGCGCCATGAAAGTCTGGCATCGCTCTCTGTGGCCGCGCATCCGTCCTGTCCATGCGACGGGGGCGCTCATCAATGCAGAGATGTTCTACCGGCTACACCGTTTAGGTATTCCCTGGAAACAAGTGCCGGTACATCACTATCCGCGGCTCAAAGGCGTACAGACGGGTGCACATCTCAGGGTGATCCTGCGCATGTTCCGCGATCTTCTCGCTCTCAGGCGCGAGAGATTCCGGCAGTCATAAACCTCAATTCTTGCAGGGGACTACGAGGCTGCTCACTTTGTCACACTTCACACACGTCAGTTCCCACAGCGGAAAGAACGCGCGTCGCCTGAATTGCTCATCGGTCAGCGGCTGGTAGTACGTCAGCGGGCGGTAGAACTGGAACGCGGCGAAGATCAGAAGTCCGAAGAGCAGCAGACCCATTTTCCTGCCCTGCGGGGTGAATTCCCAGACCCAGAAGCGTTTCAGCTCCAGAAAGACCAGGCCGAGGATGATGAAGCCGAAGAAGAGCGGCGGAAAGTAGTGGTAGAGGTACATCACGCGGTCGAGTGAGCTGATGGCGATCATGTAGCAGATGTACAGCGTGACGAACACCGTGAGCATGAACCGGTGCTTCAGGTGTTCTTTGAACGGGAAGAAGAGCTGTGAGGCGAGCAGGCCGAGAGCGAGCAGTACGGCGGCAAAGCTGGCCCACCACACGATGGGATTCACCTGCAGGTAGAGATAGCGATAGTCCGTTCCTTCGGGGGTTTCCCAGCGGAAATTGATGGACCTCGCACCGAGCGGCCAGAAGTAGAAGGGACTGCCGTTTTCATCTTTCTTGCAGAGATCCAGGCGCGGCACGCCGCGGGCGTAGTGCGAGGTGAATTTGAGCGAATCCTGCAGCATGACCGGAAAAGAGCTGAAGGCGCGCGTGAGGCCCTGATCCAGAATGGCCTTGTACTCGTCGGATGCCTGGTAGTAGCCGTTATCCGGCAGACTGGGGTTGACGTGCGTGCCGATGGCAAAGTGTGCGTACCAGACACCGCAGAACACCACGGCAAACGACACACCCATCGCGCCCAGCATCCGTCCGATTTTCTGTTGGATCGCCCGCATATCTTTGCGGTCTTCCGACCACAGTCTCCACAGAAGGAACGGCAGGAGGAGAATCAGGATGAGCGCCGTGTCTTTGGTGGTCATGGCTGCGCCGAAGGACGCTCCGAACAGTGCCGCAGAGGTGAAGAACGCATTGGGTTTGTTTTTGGTTTCCAGGAGGAGCAGGAAGGCGAGAATGGTGAGTGCGATGAAAAAGAGCAGCGTGGATTCCAGCATGGCGCCGCGCGCATGCACAATGAGGGCATTGTCGAAAATATAGAGAAAAGAGAGCAGAGTCGACTGCTGGGGATTTCGCGTGAGGAGCAGGAAGATCCCGAAGAGGACCGGTGCCGTGAGCCAGGCGAGGAGAGCGGGGAAGAAGCGGTATCCCACGAAGGAGAAACCATCCGGCAGATCCCGTGCGTAGTCCGTCGTGATGAACTGGTCGGTGGCGACGTTCGGGTGGTACATCTTCTCGCCCAGGGCGATGAGGAGCTTGGCGAGCGGAGGATGCGGTTCCATGAAGTACACGCCGTTCAGGTACTTCTGGGCGCTGGCGATGTGGTAGTTCTCGTCCCAGAAGAGTTGCGGCGGATAACTGTAGTTCTGGAAGTACGTGAGGTAACTCAGGAGCAGCACGAGGAGTCCGAAGAGGACGGCGGGACGGGAGAACGTCTCTTTCAGTTTTGCAATAGTCATGGGCAGCAGTGTAATAGCACTTTTCCCGTTCGCCAATCGCCAACCGGCGATTGAGGAACAAAATAGGTGCCGAACCTTCCTCCTTTCGCTATTCTATGCCTATGCCTGCCATGCGTGGACGTCCATCGGGGAGCCGTCAGCAGTTTCTGGGAATCCTGCTTTTTGTGGTGCTGGTGGGTATGTCGATTTACTCCATCATGGCGCCGACGCGCTCGGATCAGACGAAGGAAGCGCAGGCGCGCGAGGTGCCGCTGAGCGAAATCACGCGTGGCTACGCCAAGATGCAATTTACGAAGATCGTCATCAGCGATAACAAGGTCTTCGCAACCATGGCGTCGGGGTCGGTGTTGAGCTCGTACAAAGAAGCCTCGGATTCTGTCAGTGATCTCGGATGGAACGATCCCAAGAATGCAACGATCGTGGAGGTGGAGAACCGCGAAGCGACGAATATTCTGCTGGCGATTCTGCCGGACCTCCTCTTTTTCCTGCTGATCATCGGCGGAGTGATCTGGCTCTTCCGCGGTATTGCGCGCAGCCAGTCTACTGCGCTCTCTTTCGGCAAATCCCGGGCGAAGCTGTCCGATGCCACGCAGGTGAAGACGCGTTTTGCGGACGTGGCCGGCTGCAAAGAACCGAAAGAAGATCTCGTAGAGGTGGTCGATTTCCTCAAAAATCCCCGCAAGTACATCAATCTGGGGGCCAAAATTCCCAAGGGCGTGCTGCTCGTGGGCTCTCCCGGAACGGGCAAGACGCTCCTTGCCCGCGCCGTGGCCGGTGAGGCGGGGGTGCCGTTCTTCTCGATGGCGGGTTCGGAATTCGTCGAGATGTTCGTGGGCGTGGGGGCCAGCCGCGTGCGTGACCTCTTCCTCCGCGCCAAGCGCAACGCGCCGGCAATCATCTTCATTGACGAGATCGATGCCGTAGGGAGGCAGCGCGGCGGGGCCGGATTCGGCGGGGGGCATGACGAGCGCGAGCAGACCCTGAATCAGATCCTCACCGAGATGGACGGATTCGAGCAGGGCACGAACGTGATCGTCATCGCGGCGACCAATCGGCCGGATGTGTTGGATGTGGCGCTGCTGCGGCCCGGGCGCTTCGACCGGCGTATCTTCATCGACAAGCCCGATCTCGAGGCGCGTGAGCAGATCCTGCGCGTGCACTGCCGCAACAAGAAGCTGGCCAAGGGCGTGCGGCTCCATGATGTCGCTAAGCAGACGGTGGGGCTGACGGGTGCGGATCTGGAGAACATCATGAACGAGGCGGCGATCTTCGCAGCCAAGCGCCAGCACGTTGCCCTCACGCAGCGCGACCTCATCGATGCCACCGAGAAGGTGACCGTTGGTCCCGAAAAGCGCTCACGCAAGCTGACGCCGCACGAGAAAGAGATCACGGCCTACCACGAGCTCGGTCACGCCATCGTGGGGCACCTGTGTAAAGAGAGCGACCCTCTTCACAAGATCTCCATCGTCTCGCGCGGTACGGCGCTTGGCGTGACGTGGTTCCTGCCGCAGGAGGATACCTACACCACCAGCCGCACCAAGTTCCTCGATGAGATCTGCGGCCTGCTCGGCGGACGCGCTTCGGAGCAGATCGTCTTCAACGAAATGACCACCGGCGCCAGTTCCGACATCGAACACGCATCCCAGATCGCCCGTTCCATGGCCATGCGCTACGGCATGGGGGATGACGACATCGGTCCCGTGACCTATGGTGAACGGCAGGGAACGATGTTCCTCGGGGTGGATCCTGCCGTTGCCCGGAATTATTCCGAAGAGATGGCCCGCAAGATCGACGAGTTTGTGCGAAAAACTATTCAGGATCAGTACGAGCGGGCTCTTGGCTTTTTGAGGCAGCATCAGGACAAAATGGAGTTATTGGTGAAAGTGTTGCTCAAGAAAGAGACGATGACCGTGGATGAATTCACCGATATTTTCGAGGGCAGGAAGCAGGTGCAGGAGGAACCTGAATCAGAAGAGGTATCGGCCGCAGAGGAGGAGACTTCCGATGGGCCGGCCGCATCTGTCTGAGTATTTCCGTGGGAACAACCTTGGGTGGGTTTTTCGTTGGAGTACAGGCAAATCATAGGTACAATACTCATCCATGAACGAGCTCTCCCCTCTGGATGGGCGCTACCGCAGATCGACCGAGGCACTGCGTCCTTTTTTCAGTGAAGAAGCGCTCATGCGCGCCCGTGCCGCGGTGGAAATCCGCTACTTCATCGCGCTCAGCCACGAACCTGGCATCCGCGAGTTACCCAGACTCAAGGCGCGTCAGATCAAGGCGCTGGAGCAGATCATCGAACGGTTTTCTGCGAAAGACGCGTCTGCCATTCAGACGATCGAGCGCACGACCAACCATGACGTGAAAGCGGTGGAGTACTTCCTTCGCGGCAAAATGGAGCGCATCAGCGGGCTCAAGCCTTTCGTATCCTTCCTCCATTTCGCTCTCACGAGCGAGGATGTGAATAATCTTGCCTACGGCCTCCTCATCCACCGCGGGCTCAAGGCGGTGATCCTGCCGGAGCTCAAGGTGCTCCACCACGCGCTCGCCGCGATGGCGCGACGGTTCGCAAAGGTCCCTCTGCTCAGTCTTACGCACGGGCAACCGGCGACCCCCACGACGCTCGGCAAGGAGATGGCTGTCTTTGCGGACCGGATCGAACGTCAGCTGATTCAGCTCCGAGCCTTCCGCATGCAGGGCAAGTTCGGCGGTGCCGTGGGCAACTACGCCGCCCATCGCGTTGCGTACCCCGATGTCCGTTGGGAGGTTTTCGGCCGGAAGTTTCTGCGTTCCCTCGGACTCACGCCCCTCGCGCACACGACGCAGATCAATCCGCACGACGATCTGGCGGAGCTCAGCCACATCGCTATCCGCATCAACACGATCCTCCTCGATTGCAGCCGCGATGTCTGGTTCTACATCAGCCGCGGCGTTTTCAGGCAGCGGGTGATCGCGGGAGAAGTCGGCTCTTCTACCATGCCGCACAAGGTGAACCCCATCGATTTTGAGAACGCTGAGGGCAATCTGGGCCTCTCGACGGCGCTCTTCGCGCACTTCGCCGAAAAGCTGCCGGTGAGTCGGCTCCAGCGCGACCTTTCGGACTCCACCGTCCAGCGCTCGATCGGAGTCGCCTTCGGGCACCACGTGCTCGCCGTGAAATCTCTGCTCAAAGGACTAGGCAAACTCTCCGTGGACCGTGCGGCGCTCAAGCGCGAACTCGACAGTCACCCAGAAGTCCTCGCCGAGGCCATTCAGATCCTCCTTCGCAAGCACGGGGTATCAGGCGCCTACGAGCAACTGAAGAAACTCACGCGCGGCGCGCACATCACCCGCGCGGATCTGCTGGCGTTCATCGAGGGCCTGCCGCTCAGTAAGCCCGAGAAGGAGCGGCTGCGCCAGTGGCCCGCTATCTGACGAGGACTTCCTCATACCACCGATTTTGGTATAGGAAAGAGCTCTTTCCTGGTTTATAACACTTTGGAAAACCTTCCCTCCTTTTCCTTGCGTGGGCAGCAGACAATACTACGATTGACCCCTTTCTCCATTCGTCTATGCAAGGCTACTTGGGCAAATTCAGTCGGGCGGCACGACTCATAGGTGCAGAGATGGCTGAGTTATCGCCACTCTTGGATGGTGATGGAGAAAAAGGCGCAGGCGACAAGTTATCCGATGTTGATGTCGTTCCCGAATCCGACCCGGAGGATGACGAGACGCTGCAGGCGCTCGTTCAAGATTACGGGGATGGAGAGAAACAGGCGGCTGGAATCGATTAGCTTTGTTTGTCGGTGGATTGGCGTTTTTGCGGTTGCTCCGCAAGGCCGTCTTGGTATGCTTTCTGCGTGCCGACGTGGCGGAATTGGTAGACGCGCTAGCTTGAGGGGCTAGTGTCCGTTCTAGGACATGAGAGTTCGAGTCTCTCCGTCGGCACCATTCGACTCGGCGCCTTCGGCGCCTCGCTCATGGTAAACCATTCTGCTTCCTCTCTTGAATAGGCTTGGCATTGCCAATGAGCAGCCGAGGCGAATGACAGTGAGCGAAGCGCCGCAGCGCGCAGTCGAACTGCCCCATAACAATCATGTCTTGGTTCGTCTACATCGCTCAGGCTAAAACTGGAAGGTTTTACACTGGAATCACGACCGATCCCAAGAGAAGAATCAATGATCACAATGAAGGCAATGGGGCCAAGTTTGCGCATGATCAAGGCCAATTACGTCTTGTGTACGTCTCACCGTCCTTTGTGGACAAATCCACGGCACGCTTGCGTGAAATACAAATCAAGGGCTGGACGAGGACAAAGAAGGTGAAGTTGATTCGAGGTGAATGGAGGTGAGTTCTGTATAATGACACTATGGTTGAAGTGAAGGTTCTTCTCGTAGGCAAGCATGAAAAAGTTCCCGAAGGAACATATGCCAATTCAACGATCACGCTCATCAGGGCTGGCGAGAAGAATATCCTTGTGGACGCAGGATCTTTTGGAGACAAGGAAAACCTCATCGAATCTCTTGGGAAAGAGGGTCTTTCGCCAGATGACATTCATACGGTCGTTGTGACGCATTTGCATCTTGATCATACAGCGAACCTGGATTTATTCAGGAATGCCGATATCGTTACAAAACATAGCCCTGTGTCTTCGGGTTTGGTGTTTCATGGAAGCAATAATATTGTCTCCCGGGTTGATGTCGAGAATCTTGAAATCGTTCCCGGGGTCAAAACAATTCTCACGCCGGGACATGTTGAAGCACATATTTCCGTCGTTGCCGTGACCAGTGATGGTACGTATGTCATTTGCGGCGATGCGATCCAGAAGTCGAATCAAATTGATATTCACGTAAAACCCGAGAAGGTATGGAACTTGGAGGCATTTGAAAACAGCAGAAAGTTGATTCTTGAAGTGGCGGATTATGTCGTGCCGGGACATGGAGGAGTTGTCCAAATCAAAAAGAAGAGCAATCAAAGCCCAAAACGTAATAACTTGTAACCCCCGCGCCACCATATAGGGGTTTCTGAATAAGGATTCAGTAACCCTAGGGCACTAAAAAACTCTTAAAAAAAGTCCTTGTATATAAACGTATGTACGCTATAATGTACATATGCCTAAAAACATGACCGCCACTGAGGCACGCAGCAACTT
>JAQTQU010000015.1:0-12922 GCA_028712095.1 Candidatus Peribacteraceae bacterium | reverse complement strand
AACTTCTTTCAGCATTTAAACATAGCCGAAAAGCCTGGCATGGCTGTAACCATTTCCCATGAAGGCCATCCAAAGGTTATCATCATGTCTGTTGATGAATTTGAGGGGTGGCAGGAAACTTTGGAAGTCATGTCAGATCGGTCTTTGATGAAGGACATTCATGAGGCAATGCAAGAAGACACCTCAATTCCTCTAGAACAATTAAGGCCAAAGAGGCATTCTAAACTCAATGTTCAACGTGTGGCTAAAGCCAAAGGCAAGAAAGCAGTTCGACGCTCTCACCGTAAAAGATAAGACAAAGGTCTTCAGTGCTCTTGAAGCACTGCGTGAAGACCCTTTTGCAGGCAAGAAGCTGCAGGGTGAACTTTTCGGTCTCTATTCGTTGCGCGTATGGCCTTATCGCATCATCTACACCATCGAAAAACACACCATTACCATCACAGTGGTTGCAATTGGTCAGAGAAAGGATATCTACAGACCAATGTAAGCGGCAAAATAGAGAATTCAGTAACCCCGCAGGAGCCCTCGTCGTCGCATCGCGCATCGCGCGCGAACAGGGCTACCACAATGTCTGTTGCGTGCGGTACGACACAGCCGTTCCCTACGGCCACTTCATTCCGTGGGCATCCAATCCCCGCACCGGCCCGACAAAATATATTGGTCAGGGCGAATGGAGCAATCAAATCACCGTCGAACGGTTCGAGGCGGAAAGGGCGGGATGATCTCTCAATATCCCAAGCTATCCACTAGGATGTAGTAGTCTCTCTGCTCGACCGCGTCGGCCCGCCGTTTGCGATATTCCTCGATGAGGGAGGGTGGCAGTTCCAGCGCCCGGAGCAGTGGTTCGGCATCGTCCATGTACTGGGCGAAGGTGGCGGGAGGATGGATTTCGAAAGGGAGCGTTTCGACGTGCGTGAGCGTGCCGTCCGGTGCCAGTTTCAGCAGGCGGAACGTTCCGACGGCGTGCAGAAGCTTCAGCTGGTACTCGCGCCAGTATGTCCGCAGAGATTCGCGCAGCTCACTCTGCGCAATGCCATTGAACGATGCCGTAGTCAGATCGGATCTGAAATGCAGAGCGGATGCTTCGGGGTTTGAAAAGAGCAGAGAGAAGAGGCCGGCATGGTTTTCTCTCAGCCCGATGATCGACTCGATCTCCCGGGCAGGAATACTTTTTTGCCGGTCGAGCAGTGCCACAGAACCGAAGGGTATATTGATCGTTTCGCCGAAGAAGCTCTGCTGGAGAATGACATCACCCGAACGTGAGACATAGGCATGATCGGTGAAGTCCGTAGAGAGCATTTCATAGGTACCAGTGGACAGATGGTACCGTACGGTTCCCCAGTGCTTGCGGTCCAGTACGCTGAAGAGGAGCGTCTGATCATCAATGTAGAACGGTGAAAAGTGCAGCTGATCGGGATCGAAGGACGGGACAGAGAGTGCGCTGGCCTGTCGTTCGATCAGGTGGACCAGTGTGATGCGCGGAAACATTGTCTGATTGACCAGAGCCAGCGATGTCTCTGCGGGCGAGAGCATCATCTTCTGTTGAATCGGCAGTGCCAGAGTGCTGAAGAGTTGGTCTGGGTCGTACCAGAGCTCTGCTGCAGGCAGCTTCATCGCTGCAATCTCTCCGCATCCGGCGAAATCAATATGCAGATGAGTGCGGTCCGGTCCCTCCGGAATGAAATAGGTGAAGTTGGTATTGCGGCTGAGCGACACAAGCGAGCTTTGGCTCCCCGACGGCAGCGCATCGTACGCATAGGATGAGCCCATATCCCGTACGCGCGCCTGCGTTCCGGCAGCGACGAGAATTGCCCGTGTGGACAGAAGGCGCGCGATCGGGAGCTCCTCTGTACGCTTCGGTTCCTGTACCGAACGAACAAATTGTCCATGCGGATCATAGAGATCCATCTGTGTGCCCCGTTGAAACAACAGTGCGCGCAATATCGGTGCTCCGTGCGTCAGCGCATGTGTTTTGCCATCCGATTTCCACTCCTGCACGAGTACAAATGCGGAATAGAGCAAGCAGAGAAGGAGTGCAGCGATCACGATCTTTGTGCGTAGTCGTTGCCACAGATTGCTATTGACGGCCGATGGCGTGGCAGATTCAGGCGTCATTTGTTTAGTGCATCAGGAGAGAGGAGGCGGACAGTGGTTTGCAGAGGAACCTCGTTGGTCTGTTTCTGAACGGGGAACAGCAGCACGCCCTCAATGATGAGCGGATTGGCATCATTCTTGTGCAGAAAGAGCACGTGCCTGCCTTCTGTAAGGTCAGTGGTCCCCAGGGAAATGTACTCGAATTGATCACTCATTGGCATGATTGTTCTGGGAATCATCGTGCCCAGAACATCCGGTGAAATTCTACTGATGTCTGCAGGAGCGCGCATGCCAAACGGGGAGCTTTCAGAAACGATGTAGCTCGTCGAGGAGGATTCGGGTACGGTCGTGATGGAGGTCATCGGACCACGGTCAATACGCATGGCAAGATTATGCCGTGTTGGAACGCTGCGCAGAAAAATTTCGTACGTTCCACTCTTTTGGTTGGTCAATGGGAAGCGGATGGTGGTTGGTTTGATGATCCCGACGAATGACGTTGTGAGTGTGTCGTAGGGGCCCGGCATGATGATATTGAAAATGTTAAATTGACTTGCTGTTGGCAGGTTGAGCATCGAAAACACCGTGTTGAAGAATTGCGAACTAGGAATGTGATTTTCCATGAAAGCGAAACTCGACTGATCAGGACGGAAAAATGCATCAGGATGTTCTTTAGCATAGATATCCAGTTGTGTTTTATCCCTGTCTTCCGACATCACGTCGAGCGGAGCGTGTGCAGACAGAAGCGCTGCGGAATTCAGTGCGAGCAGTCGTCGGTTTTGCGACAAAGTGAGTGAACGTTCCTGAACACATCGGAAGGAATTCCATCCCGTATCCATGAGCAGTGGCGGTGTATTCGTCTGTGCCGGACTGATGAATTCAAAAAGTGCGAAACTGTCATTTTCCTTTATCATTTTGAAGTAATCAGGCATCATTCTTGGCTGGAGTGAGATGGATTGCGTAATTCTTTGCATATACCATGCACTTTCATTGGTGAACGTCAGTTCCTTGTTCAATACCAGATAGTGAATGTTCAGATTTCTGAAAATATTGACCCACCAATGTTCATTCTGGTTGAGTGACTCGAACATGAGATAGAACCAGTATTTACTCTCAGGACTGCCTGTCAGACCGAAGTAGTAACTCGGTTTGTTCAGGAAGTAGATGAAAAATTTATCAATAAACTTGTATGGTACATTCTCTTTGGTTTCTCCGATCCATGGTCCCTCACTTGGAGGGAGGACGACAACTTTTCCGGGTGGCAGAGTCTGTAAGGCGTCTTTGATTTCCCGAAGGGGTTGCACATTGTAAGGATGGAGGAATCCTCCAAAGTCCCCTGTGAGCAGCATGGTGCGGTATTCCCAATGAGCAAAGAGCGGGAGAAAGAATATCGCAGTACAGACGACTGTTCCCGTGGTGCGGCTCAAAAGCCAGCGGGGGAAGAGGCGCATGGGGCAGTCACGTTCCAAAATAAGCACCCCAATAGGCATGAGCAATGTCACTGCTGCAAGAAAAATGAATTGAAACCGGTCAGGATAACGCAGCACATGAATCACCTCCGTGATGAGTTTCATGCCCATTACTGCTGCCGGAGTCGGCGAGAGATAGAGCTGACGGTACAGGGCCGCCAGCATCATGTGGAATGTCGGGAAAAGGACAATCTTTGCGTATCCGATGCTGCACCACATGGAGAATGCCATGAGAATACCGATCAGGATCAAGAACGGCCGTAGCCGCCGCATTTCCTGCGGGTTGCGTGAAGCGGGGACAATAAACGGGATGAGAGCAATGAGAAAATAGAAGATCTTTGCATAATGCGGTGTCGGGGAAATATAGAAGCCACTGAGGAAATTTTCGGTAACGGAACTAATATCGAACGCAATCTGATGGAACAGGGATAGTGAGTTGGCACGGATGGATGCGACAGTGTCCGGCACCACATCCGTCAGACTGCCCACATCGCGCAGCACGTAATAACGCACGAAGAGGCCATACGGAACAATGGTGAACAATCCCATGAACGTGACGGCGAGCATCAGGCGCTTCCAGAGTTTCAGGGAGGCGTTTCGTACCACCTGTGCAGCATTGCTGACGGTCGCATGCTCCCGTTTTCCTCCTGTGATGAGCAGGAGTATTGCGGTGCCGGAACAGAAGAAGACCACTGTCAGTGGGTAGAGCACCAGAAAGTGCACAGTGGGGTTGACGAGAGCGACAATACTGGAAGACAGCAGGAGTAGAACTGGGTGTTTGGTCTCGAGGAGGATGCCCTGCAGGAAGAGGACGAATGAGATGACAAAAATATCGAAACCGAGAATCAGGGTATAGAAGTGGGTGATTTTCGCCGACAGAAGGATGAGGTGGATGAAAAGCGTGGTGAGGGCAGTTGCATAGAGAATCCGTTTTGGCGCAATGCTCGGCAGCAGCCGATGAAGGAATTGGCTGACCAACAGGCAGACGAAGAACGCACCCAAAAAAGGAACGAGCACAATCGAAAACGGAAGGATCAGGTAGTACCGCATCCATGTCGTGAGGAGCGAATACCGGACGCGGAATTCATATGCATTGGTGAGATCGCTGAATGCCCCTCCGGCCTGTTCAAAGAACTGTGCCGAAGGATCGAAGAACGGGACAAGTTCGCTGGTGTTCAGGACGGAGCGTCCGGAGAGGAGATCCGGCAGATGAATCAGAACACCGCGAAAGATGAAGAGGTGTACGCACAGAAAGACCAAGAAGACGCCGAAAGCGGACCAGCGGTACCGTGCGGCTGCGCGGTCGGGGCCACCCGCATCGTCCGGGGGGACAATCACTGTCTCCGGCAGTTGCTCGGGAACGCCGATTTCTGGCAATGGCGCACTCATGATGCCGGAGCGAGGGGGTAGGAACCGCTGTGTTTCCCGATGATGACTGGCGGTTGATCCGGGAGACAGGTTTCAGAGATTTCCTCCCCGATTTTCTTCAGGAGTTCTGCGTTGATGCGCGCCCTTATCGCCAGTTTCTCCGCTTGCGCGTGGAGATGCGATCGTACCTGGGGCAGCTGCGCCTCGAGTTTTCGTTGGAGGGAGAGGAGTTTTTCAGCCGAGAAGGATTCGTCCAATGGAATGCCCCACTGAACGCAGTCAATTTCTTCGAGGAATTTTCGCACTTTCACATCGTAGATGAGCGCGATGAACGGTATTCGATAGAGACAGGCGAGGATCAGGGAGTGCAGGCGCATTCCCCAGAGTATATCGAGGGAGCGGTACGCTTGCTCCACCGAGCCGATGTTCAGGTGCTCCGCAATGGAACAACGGCGAGCTTCGGAAATGTGCTCCAGAATTTCCCCGCTCATGATGATATCGTGATGATTCTGCCCGCCTGTCTGGAACGGCAGGAACAGTGCGCTTCTGGCCGGATCCGCTTTTAGAAAACCGTCCATCGCCGCCCCCAATGCGTGAACGACGGTCGAAAAGGCTTTGGCGTGGTCGAGGTGAAATACCGGTGCGATGCCCAGTCGCTGAGGAGTGGGTGCAGCGACGGGCGGGGCCGTTGCGCCGGAATGTTGCAGGAATGCGAGATCAGCGCTCTCGATGATCCGTGCGTGTGGGGCAAGCATGTTCGCGGTTTCTGCACTCTCCCTGTCACGGAAGGTCGCCAGATGCGTCAGGCGCAGTATGATGGCCGAAAGCATGCGGGCCCATCGCGTGGGAAGCGTGCCGATCCCCACGCCGATGAAGTACACCTTTTTCCCGAGCAGCCGTGCCATGGCGACGAGCAGGGTTTCGCGAAGGAGCAGGGAGTGCCGCGAATGGCCCATCGTCGGCTTGAGTATTTTGAACTGATCTCCGCCGCCGACAACGAGTGTACGGGCGTGGAAGAAGGCACGGAGCAGTGACAGGCTCAGGCTGCCGGGAACAGCCCGCACCCCGTGGGATGCGGCGGTTTCCTGCGGATCTGTCGAGGCGACCGCGCAGGTCTCTCTCGGCAGATACTGCAGACACGCGTCTAAGAGGAGCTCGTCGCCCAGGTTCTTCTGTCCGTATGCGCCCAAAAGCAGAATGGTGGCGGGCTGTTTGCGTTGCAGGGCCGCATAGCAGGCGAGTGTCTTCCGGCCGATCATCGGCCAGAGCCGCTCCCGCCGCCACGCATCTATTTGTTCCATCAGTGTGGCGCGGCGCTCTGCGGAAGCGGCGAATGCATCCAGCGCGGACGCGAGGGCATGCGGTGCGAGCGGGAAGGTGAAGGAAGGATTGGCGCAGTCCGCGAAGGCATCGGAGAGCAGAATGGGCATGCGGAAGCCGATACTTTTGGCGATGGCCGCACTGCCGCCGTTGAAGATCCGATAGGGTGCGACCGTGCAATCCACGCTGCGGTAGAACTCGGTCTCGCGGCTTGGAGAGAGGAAGCCTGCCCAAATGATTCTGCCGTTCCCTTCGAGATCCGCTTGTGCACGCACTGTGCGCAATGTTTCCTCCATCTCCTTGTGCTGCAGATGGTATGGATTGTAGGTTCCTGCGACGATCAGGGCATCCTTTGGGTGTGTTCGCATATGCTCCAGAAATGCAGGGATGAGGATGTCGATGCCTTTGGTGAGATCGAAGTACGAAAAGAATCCGTAGATGATTGCGGCGTCCTGTGGCACGCCGAATCGTGTCAGTACGGCCGCTCTGTCGAAGTGAGGTGGCCGCGGGCAATCCGCAGCGCCATGGGGGATGACGATGATCTTCTTTGCCCGGAGCTTGTATCCTTCTGCGAGAATCGTGAGGTCACAGGGTTCATGGACGACGATGGCGGATGCCATCCATCCCACAAGCCGGTAAAAGAATGTGAATCCCCAGCGGATGATAGTGGGGGGGAGGCGGGTGGCGAAGAAGGCGGCGAATGAGGCGTTGATGCGCAACGGATTCATGACGTGGTGCAGAGTGACCACGGAGTGTGTCCAAAGCCGCAGCCATCCGAGGAGGACGGGGAACACAAAGATGCTCAATGGTCCGCCGTAGTGGTACGTTTCATGCTGGAAGTGCACGACTACGCAGGAGGCCCAGCGCACACGCCAGGCCAGAGAGAGCAGGCTCAGTGTCGTGCGTTTGAGAATGGGTCGGATGGTCAGGGCACCCGAGAGCACGGCGGAGGAAAGCGAGGGACACAGCAGAAGCGGCTGGCCCTGCTCTGAAGTGATGATCTGTACGCGGAGCGAGGGGTCCCGTTCCAGCATCGCCTCAATGAGGCTCAGGTTGTACTGCGCGAGGTTGTACCCCAATTCGCGCGCATCTGCCGATTTGGGACAGTGGAAGACGGATGTGATGTGCATGTTCCATCAGATTATACCACAAAATCCGGAGATGCGGAATGGACGGATATTGTCAGCATGCACTCATGTACATCGATCGCCACTTGAAGCGGGTTATGCCGGGCACGGAGAAATGGTAGTAGACGACAGGTCTCTCTTCGTTGCCTGCAATCCGTGAGGACTACTCGTCAGCGAGTATCCCCGGAGGAATGGAGATTTCGTAGATTTTTGGATCCTCCGGATAGTAAGCACGCAGGGCATCGGAGAATTCCAGGGCCTCTGCTTTTGTAATTTTCTGCGTGCGCCTGAAAATAGAGGCGGTTGAACCGCCGTCGAGCCTGAACTGGTATGGCAGGCGTCGGAACGCCTGCCCGAGGCCCTGGCGATTGAGGAGGCGCTCCGCAGGGAGGATGAGGATCCTGCTGTTTTCGGGGGTATTCATGTATTGGATGGGCTCAACGACGACGATGTGACTCGCTTGAAAGAATTGGCTTGGGAAACCGTACCAACGATCTAGGTCTTGCGTATCCAGTACCTTACCGGAGAGATTTGGCAGTTCGGGGAAGGTGAAGTGCATATAGTGCACCATCGCTCGGTTGAGGATGGTAGAGGCGGAGAGCACGTACACACGGTCAGTGGGATTGCGCATCTCATCGAAGAGCGACCACTGCAGGTGCTTCATCTCATTCAGATCCCCCCGCGTTCGAATGAGGAACGGATAATTTGGGATGAGCGGAATGATCGGATACGTGAGTTTTGAGAGAGGAGGGAAGAAGACCGCGAAGAAGATGAACACGTTCAATACGAGGAAACCCACTGCGATGGTACGTGTGCGTGCAGCGTGATGGATATGCTCCAGGAGGAAGAATCCTGCGAAGAGGAGCACCGTGGTCAGGAGCAGATACCAGTGATGGCTGAAGAAAGTTTGCGTGCGTGCAAAGAGCGCAAACGTCGTGACGAATTGAATGAGGAGGAACGCCCCCGGAATCCGGAGGCGGGGATGCGCGAACGAAAGAATAACCCCACCGATGGCGAAAATTGTCAGGATGTAACCAAATCTGCTGATCACTGTGTGAATGGCTTTCCACCAGGTGAAGTCCGGAATCTGGAAACCCGCGTAGAGCGAGGCGTAATCACTCCCGATTACTCTCAGGATGAAAGGTCCACTCACGAGGAAGAGGAGTGCGGCGCACACACCTCCGCAGAGCGCCAGCTTTGCAGACTGGATCATTAAAGGTTTCCACTGTCTCCTCCATGCGCAAAGGAGCAGGAGCATCACGCCGCGCGCAAGCAGGTAGCCAACGACCCAGATGATGTACCACCGACGGAAACGGATGAGGATGAAGGCAAGTATCCCGACGATGGACTCATCTCTCCATCGTAATGCGGGCAAGCTCTGCAGCGTGAGGAGGAGGATGGTGGAGATCAGGGCGATCCCTGCTACATCCGGCATCCCACCGACGATGGCTGCCCAGAAGGGAGGTGCGCAGAGAATAGTGACAAGGATGGCAGCCGTTTGGAGAGTTTGCGGAGGAGGGGGGACACCGGGAAAGGACGGATGGGCGAGTGCGAAAAAGCGCCGCGAGAGGAGGAGGAAAGCGAAGACAGCAGGCAGGGCAAAGGTGTTGACAATGCTCAGGACATACCAGAGACGCGTAGTGCCGAAGAGGCTGAAAGGAAGGAGTGGGGCAATCGTGAGACTCGAATAGTCATCCATGCGGATCCCGCTCCAGAACCACTGCAGCGCATTCCAAGGCTGGGTGGCCAGATTATGCTTGAGTTCGACGAGCATGGCCCAGTACCCGATGGAATCGAAGTGGTAGATGATACGCTCGCCGAGGACGTACCAGGCGGCGAAGGCATTGCAGAAGATGATGACAGCGAAGACAGGCAGGATCTTTCGAGCCGAAGTGCGGTTCAAAATACGCAGGGGAGACAGCACTCGCAGGGTGATGGAATTACCGGCCATCATGTGAAACAGATGGAGATCTTTGGAGGAAATCGCGGTACCAATCCATCGTCTTCTTGAGAGCGTTTTCGAGCGACCAAACGGGAGTCCAGCCGAGTACGCGGTGCGCTTTGGTCGCATCGAGGTATTGGTCCTTTATCTCATGGGTTGCGGCATTGGTGATGACCGGCTGGAGGGAGGACCCCATGCTGTCGGTAATTTTCTTCACCAGAGCGATGACGGAGAGGGGTTTTCCGTACGCAAAATTGAATGCCTCGCCGCGGAGTTCAGGATTTTCCGCCAGCCGACGGGCGGCGAGCAGGTAAGCTTCCACGCCGTCCTCAATGTAAAAGTAGTCGCGCAGGCAGGTTCCGTCTGACCGGATCACGGGGCGTTCGCCACGCAGGAGCGATCGGATCGTTCCGGGGACGATGCGATTCCAGTTGAGATCGCCTCCGCCGAAGAAATTGCCGCAGCGCGTGATCACTACGGGAAGGCCGTAGGTGGCGGCGTACGTCTGTGCCAGAAGATCGGCGCAGGATTTGCTGACGTCGTAGGGATGCCGGCCCTGCAGAGGGGTGTCTTCGTTATAGGGAAGGTGCTCCTGGTCGCCGTATGCCTTGTCGGACGAAGCCGTTACGATGTGCTTGACTGTCGGGCTGCGGCGACAGGCCTCCAGGAGGAGCCAGGTGCCGCGGATATTCGTCTCGAACGTGGAGAGAGGATTCGCGTTCGCGATGCTCACGATTGCCTGGGCAGCCAAATGGAAGACCGTATCGATCTCATACTCACCCAACACCCGTTCCAGGAGCGCCGCATCCAGAAGGTCGCCGCGCACGATGGTGACGCGCTGGGACAGACCGGAACGAATGAATTCCGACTGTGGGGTCCAATCGCGCACGAGGCAGACGATGCGTGCCCCGAGCGCATCGAGCCCCTTCACAAGCCACGATCCGACGAGCCCGCTGGCGCCGGTGACCAGTACGGGGCGTTCCTGCCAGAAGCGGGCGTGATCAGAGGGGGACATGGAAGTTCCAGTTAGTCTTTTTCCATGAACGTTCCCACACCGCCCAAGGGGCCCGCTTCTTCTCCCAGAGATGGTTCAAGAGGGTGTAATCGCGGTAGGTATCCATTGCGTAGAAGAATCCGTTGTGTCGGTATGCCATCAACTGCCGCTCCCGGGTAAGTCGTTCCAGCGGCTCTTTCTCGAGGATGCACGTTGGATCGGTGCGAAGGTAATCGAAGATGCGTCGGTCGAAGACGAAGAACCCCACGCTGATCCAGCTGTGCATGTGGGGTTTTTCTTTGTATCGTTCCACTTTGCCGCTTTGATCAAGTTTCAGGTGGGCGAATCGCGAGATCGGGTTCACCGTGGTCACGGTTGCCAGACGCCCGTGTGCGCGATGGAATTTGATGAGTTTCCGTATATCGAGGTCAGTGACCCCGTCGCCGTAGGTCACGATGAACAGATCGTCATCCACATATTTCTTGATCTGCCGGATGCGCGATCCCGTCAAATTTTCCTCGCCCGTATCGGCGAGCGTGACGCGGAAATTGCTTTCATTCCGCCTGCCGTGATAGGTGATAGCGGGCGACGGGCCGATGTCAATCGTGAAGTCCTGCCCCATAGCCTCGTAGTTGATGAAGTACTCTTTGATCTTGTCGCCCCGGTAGCCGAGGCAACAGACAAAATCATGAATACCGTAGTGCGAGAACAGCTTCATGATGTGCCAGAGAATGGGCTTTCCTCCGATGGGGACGAGCGGCTTGGGCCGATACTCCGTTTCCTCACGGAGTCGTGTGCCTTTGCCGCCACAGAGGATGACTGCTTTCATGATGGGGAGGGAGGGGAGGAGCGCAGGAGTCGCCAGAGCTGCGCGAAGGAATCGAGCATGGCGAAGGGAATGGCGCAAGCCGAGGAGCCGTGCAGACGGGGGAAGTGGCGAACGGGTGCCTGTGCCCAGGATTGCTGGTTCCAGCGCAATCGGAAGAAGAGTTCAACACTGAAGATATTCCCGCTCTGCTCCCGGGGGCGGATGAGCGGCCAAATGGAGCGTCGGAAAGCTTTCATGCCACAGTCGATGTCCCGAACGCGGGCATGCAGCAGCATGCTGATGAGCACATTCCATCCCCAGGAGAGCAAGAGGCGCATCCACGGGTCTTTCCGCGGAGTACGGAGACCCGCTGCGCAATCGGCGCGATCGAGGAGCGGAAGGAGTCGGCTGAGATCTTGTATGTCGAATTGTCCGTCACTGTCCATATACGCAATGATGTCGCCGGACGCGGCATCACAACCGGAGATGATGGAGCCACCGTATCCTCTGTTCTCTGCATGGTGAATGACGGTGAGGGAGGGGAATTCCTTCTTGAGCTCATCCATCACGACGCCCGAGCGGTCCGTCGAGCCGTTGTCGACGGCGATCACCTCCCCCTCGATGCCGCTTTCATGCATCCATACGAACGCATGACGGATCATCCCGGCGATCGTCGCCTCTTCATTGTGGCAGGGGAGAATGATGGAGAGGGTTTTGTGTGTCATTTCTGTTGTATTATAACATATTATTCATAAGTAAGCCACAGCCGTTTTCCGGCGCGCTCAAGTGTGGGAAATCGGAGCAAAACCGCATCATTTCTGTTCCGTTGCCCATCGCTCACGGAGCAGCAGTGATGCGATGCGATAGAGATCGCCTTTACTCGGTGTGCTCGTGAGGAGCTTGTCTGTCGCGAGCGAACGATGGGAGGCATCAATCACTCCCAGCTGCAGGCCGGATTGCTTCAGGCGCTCGTCCGTACCCTGCGCCGGAATGTTGCTGACGAGAGAGAGCAGATGGCGGTAGGTCAGCGGCTCCGGAACAGCGGCGGGAAAAAGAGCCTGCACGACAGGCAGATCCCGTTCATTCACGGCGGATTTCGGGGAGGTACGGTACGCGAGCGTTCCCCAGACCGAGGGCCCGTCCTCCGGAAGAACGGCGGCGGGAGTGAGTAATCCCTCCAGAATCAGGTGTTGGACTCCCGTGCGGAGCAGCACGTCATCCATCATGTCTTCGACGGGGTAGAGCACAAATCCCTGCTCCACGAGCGAGTGCTGGAAGATGCGGAGCCGGGAATTCTGAAAGGAGAACGGGGAAACGTTCTGCTGGATTGCGGCGGCCAGGAGGCTTCCCACGGCCTGCCCGATAGCAAGCTCGTTGGCGTGGGTGCGGTAGAGACCGTTGGCGATCTGGGAGATGCCGATATTATTGGAGGCCGGGAAGACATTCCCCCCGTCCCGGGCGAGCAGAGCGGAGAGGGGCACCTCTGCCGGTCGCGAATACTTGAGTGTCCATATGGGGACCAGGAGCGGCGGCTCGATCCCTCCCTCCTTTTCCCGGATGGCGGCGAGAAGGTCGTTGATTCCGTCGTAGTAGTATTCCGTCAGCGAATAGAAGGCGTGGATATCGATGATGTAACCGACGGCAGCAAGGGCATCCCGGAACAGGAGAGGTTCTTGTGCCTTGAGCAGGCAGAGCTCTGCAGAATCCGGCATCTGCAGACAATCCTGGGGACAGGAATCCCGACTGCATGTGGAGAGGGCGGGGGAAACATCCTGATCCCCGATGACGCGGGTACTCAGTAAT
>JAQTQU010000056.1 GCA_028712095.1 Candidatus Peribacteraceae bacterium | reverse complement strand
AGTCGCGCCTCCTTGCCTGTCAGCACCTCTCCCACGCCGAAGAGTGACGCGGAGCGGGGCTCCATCCATCCTTTATCCACAGCCAACTGCACAGCCTGGCCCAGCCGGTCACTGGAACGGGCATCACGGTACTGGCTTGTGGCTTTGGCTGTCAGATGCTTCAACGCGACAGTCACTTCCAGTGCCTGACCGCGGGTGATGGGCTGCCCCGCGTAGAGCTCCTGACCGAAGGTTTCCAGCGCACCGGCCGCAAACGCCGCTTTCACCTGCGGTTCTAAGTCACGGGGAACGCGCCGGTACGGCAACACCGCTTTCTCACCTCCCGTAATCCCGAGCACCTTCACCGCCGCGCGGATGAACTCCCCGCGCGACACCGGTGCGCTGTCGGACATGCGCAGGACATCTCCCACAGGCATGCCGGCAACCGCCGTCAGGGGGAGCAGGACGAATCCGACAGAGAGCAGAAAAGACTTCACGGGGGAACGAAGGACGCGCATGGGGAAAAGAGGAAGGAGGATTTGAGAGCCGCATTCTACCCATTTTTCCACGCAGTCACAATCACGCTGTTCCATTCCACGTTACAGGTTACACGTTACGGGCCGCGTGGGCATCCCGTGGAAAAAACCTGTAACCTGTACCGTTCCAACCTGTAACGTCCTCACCCCACCCGCACGAACGTATCCGTAATCACCAGATGGCCGTGCTCCTTGTTGTTTTCATTGCGGAACAGGAGCGTCGACAGAATCCAGAACCCTCCCAGCACGTAGAACAGCGACGGAATGAGGATGAGGGACACCATGTGCAGATACGATCCGCCCGGCAGACCAAAGAGTTCGCCCAACGTGCGGGGATTGCCCGGCAACAGATCCGGCAGCGACACCATGAAATTGAAGAGACCGTGGAGCACGACTGCGATCGAGAAACCCGTCAGCATCATCTGCCTGCGGAACACCGCTTTCTCGGGCAGGTGCAGAAACGCCCACGCCACGCCGGAGAGCAGTGAGGTTTTTCCTTTGCGACGGGCATCCTCCAGCGTGGGACCGGCGAAGATGGCAAGACCGAGGAAGTACCCCAAGACTCCGGTGGAGACGATGTGCACCATGGTCGTCAGAATGGAACGACCGATGACATTGCCGATGAATCCGCCCCAGTCGGCCGTGGAAGGCGCGAGCAGGTACTCGCGCGCAAAGCCAACGAAATACGTGGGGTTGATGACATTCTCGGCAAAGGCGAACCCGATCGCCACGATGATCCCCAGCTCCACGACGTCATTGATGGAGCGGAAGAACTCCGTACCGCTCCGGCGCAGCACCCAGAATTTGCTTGCCTCCTCAATCACGCCGACCAGCAGAAACGCCAGCAGGGTCGAGAGCAGGGTCGTCTTCACCGTCGCCTGCTCGACGATCGCCCCGGTCACGAGTGCGCTGGAGGCGCGTGTGAAATTCTCGGGGACAATGCGGAAGAGCAGAAACTGCAGCTCGATGCCGCGCCGCACCAGGGCGTCGTAGAAGAGAATGGGCGCGGTTGAGAGCATGCCCGAGAAGAACATGAGCAACACGAGGCTCATGCGCTCCCAGTGGTACTTGAGAAAGAGCGCGCACCAGATCACCGCCGGAATGAGCGCCACCCCGATGGCCAGCAGATGCGCAGTACGTTCAACACCAGCCTCCTGCCACAGCAGGTGAAAGACCACCCAGAAGATGAACGTGCCGAGCACCGTCGCCTTGATGTGCGCAATCCACGGACCGAAGAGAAACCGCCACGCCAGCGCGATGCCCACCACGCCGAGTGCGGAGAAGAATGCATCAGGACTCTGGGAGGGATCGAGCAGTGTGCGCTCAAACCCAATGAGCACGAAGCTCAGGATCGTACCGAGCACGACGGCGAAGATGTACTCCTTGGCATGCTTCCAGCGCACCAGCCCCATGCCGGCAATGCCGCATGCGACCGTGGCGAAGAGGATGCCGCGCCGCAGCCCCTCCGGTCCCTCGAACGGGGCGATCGTGCCGAAGGTCCTGATCGTGAGCATGAGCAGCAGCACCGTCCCGATCACCGATGTCAGCATGATGCCGAAGGATGGCAGGTACGGGTGGCGCCGCTCGATACTGGAAAGCGGCTCCATGTCGAGGAGCGACACGTTCACGATGCCGACCCACACTTTCGTGAGCAGCACCGAGAGCACGAGGAAGGCAAGGAGCATCCCCATTACCATGAACGCGCTCCTGCCTGCCTGAGCGGCTGTTTCCTGCGCCAGCGCGACTGCCGGCAACAGCGTTGCGCCGACGGTTGTCATGGCCAGAGCCACGCGACGGAAAGAGATGTGCATGTGTTTGAATTGATTATAACATATTTTTGATAGTAATGGTATGTCCCCTTTTCGCTCTTTGGGGGTCTGCTCTGCATCAATTTCCACTGTGCAATGACCGGTTTTGCATTATGCTCGTCGCCGTATGCCCGCCACCTCGCTCGATCAATTGGTCTCCCTCTGCAAGCGCCGGGGGTTCATCTTCCCGGGTTCCGAGATCTACGGAGGACTGGCGAACACATGGGATTACGGCCCGCTGGGCGTGGAACTGAAGAACCGCGTGAAGAAAGAGTGGTGGAAGACATTCGTCTGGAAGCGTCAGGATATGTTCGGCATGGACGCCGCCATACTCATGAATCCCAAAACATGGGAGGCCAGCGGCCATGTGGGAAACTTCTCGGATCTCATGAGCACATGCAGATTCTGCAAAAAACTCATCCGCGCAGATCACTGGGACGGGCTCGTGGAAGAAAGTGCATGGTTCCGTTCCCTCAAGGAACTCTACGCTGCACAGAAGGATGTGACCCTTGAGAATTTGGGGGATTGGGGCCAAAAGGAAGGGAAGAAGCTGGCACCCAATCTTGCAGTCGTGCGTAATCCATCCGTCACACTCTCTTGGTTGTCGGAATACCTGGAAAACGCTTCTCGCGTCGCCGAAGAAGGGACGCTCATTCAGAGTAATTTCAGGGAGATCATCAAATACCTTGCCACAGAGCAGCTCAAGAAAACGGGCCTCGTCTTGCCCTGCCCCTATTGTGGCGGAGAGCTCACTCCACCAAAGCCTTTCAACCTTCTCTTCAAAACCAACCAAGGAGTGATTGAAGATGAGGGAACAGCAATTTTCCTGCGGCCCGAGACGGCGCAGGGCATCTTCGTGAACTTCAGGAATGTGGTGAACACCATGCGCCCGCGGCTGCCGTTCGGCATCGCGCAGATCGGCAAGGCGTTCCGCAACGAGATCACCCCCGGCAACTTCACCTTCCGCACACGCGAATTCGAGCAGATGGAAATCGAGTACTTCGTGGAACCGGGCAAAGAGGCGAAGATCTTCGACGAGTGGAAGGAAGCCGTCTGGAATTGGTACACGGGGCTCGGCATTACACAAAAGAGCCTGCGCGTGCGCGAGCATGACAAAGAGGAGCTCAGTCACTACAGCTCCCGCACGGTCGACATTGAATACCGGTTTCCGTGGGGATTCGGCGAGCTCTTCGGCCTCGCCAACCGCGGGGACTTCGATCTCTCGCAGCACCAGAAGTTCAGCGGCGAGGACCTCACGTACACCGATCCGGACGACGCGACGAAGAAGTTCCTGCCCCACGTGATCGAGCCAAGCTTCGGCTGCGACCGCACGGTCTTGACCTTCCTGCTCGAGGCCTACACGGAAGAAAAACTCGAAAACGGCGAGACACGCACCGTGATGAAGTTCGATCCCCGACTCGCGCCGGTGGATGTGGCGATCCTCCCTCTCTCAAAGAAGGAACACCTCATCGCCAAGGCACAAGAACTGTATAAAAAGATTGTTCAAGAAACGGACCTCGTCTGTGACTTCGACGTGACGGGCAGTATCGGCAAGCGCTACCGCCGCCAGGATGAAATCGGCACACCCCAGTGCGTCACGGTCGATTTCGGCACGCTCGGAGAGGATGACAAACAAGGCACGAAAGATACGGTGACCATCCGCGACCGGGACACCCTCAAGCAGGAACGACTCACGATCGCAGAGCTCGTCCAAAAACTACGCGACTGACCGGCGCATCTGCCGTACACATAGGAAAAGGTGTAAGACGGCGTTCTACGGCAAAATCGACATGAAAAGGATTGCCGGATACTCGGAACTTCTGTATACATGGCGTGCACTTTTGACTGATCGCCGCGGTCCTGAACGTGCGGAGCGCGTTCGCCCTGAGTAAGTCCCAAATATTCGAGGGACACATCGAGGGGTGGTAGCTCCCCGTTTCCTCCGCCCAACGCGAGTAGACGTCGAAAGCAAGCCAAGGATTCTTCCACCGGATCTTCACGCCATTCGACTTTCCGACTCCCTAAGTCCTAAGTCCTCATCCCTAAGTCCTACCTCCTACCCCCTATCGCATGTCCCTCCCGTCGGAAAAAGAACTGCTGACCGCCGCCTGCCACATCGGTCACCCCAAGAACAAGTGGCATCCCAAGATGGCGCCGTATCTCTACGGTGTCCGGAAGGGTATCCACATCTTCGACCTGACGCAGACCAAGGCGCATCTGGAGCGGGTGGTCGAGCAGATGAAGAAACTGCAGGCGGAGGGCAAGACCATCCTCTTCGCCTCGACGAAACAGCAGAGCATCCCCCTGATCGAAGAAATCGGCGAAACGCTGCATCAGCCCACGGTCACCAAGAAGTGGATTCCGGGGCTTCTCACGAACTGGTCCACGCTCAAGCGCCGCATCAAGTACTTCCTCGAGCTCAAAGAATCTTTCCGCTCGGGGGAAATCGACAAGTACACCAAGAAGGAGCAGACGATGCTCAGAAAGAAGATGGCCAAACTCGAAACGGCCCTCGGGGGCGTTTCGGGCATGACGCGCGTCCCCGATGCGATCTTCGTGATCGACGCCCTGCGCGATCGCGTGGCCGTGCTCGAGGCGAACGTGCTCAAGATCCCGGTCTTCGGCATCTGCGACAGCAACGTGGATCCTCAGCTCTTCAAAGAATTCATTCCGGCCAATGACGACGCCGTGAAATCCATCGGACTGATCCTCGCCACGATTCGCGACGGTCTCGGCGGCCCCTCGAAGGAACGCCTCCCCGAGCAGAGAGAAGAAGAGAGCAGCGTCATCGGCGTCAAGTCCTGATCCAGAACCTCCGCCCTACTCCCTACTCCTACGCCCTACGCCCTACTCCTACGCCCTACCCCCTACCCCCTCGTCTCATGTCCCCCGTCTCCGCCGCCTCCGTCTCCTCTCTGCGCCAGCGCACCGGCGTTTCCATGATGCAGTGCAAGAAAGCGCTCGATGAAGCGCAGGGCAACGAAGAGAAAGCCATCGAAATCCTCCGCAAGCGCGGCATCGCGCAGGTCGCCAAGAAAGCGGCGCGCGATCAGTTCGAGGGCCTGGTCTTTCTGGCGCAGAAGGCGGATAAAGCCGCGCTGGTCCTGCTCAAATGCGAAACGGATTTCGTGGCGCGGGATGACCACTTCCGCAAGGCGGGTACGACGTTCGTCGAGACTCTGCTCGAGAAAGGCGATGCCGCCCTGAAGACGCTGGCGGAGAAAGCCGTGCCGGAGCTCGTGCAGAAACTCGGCGAGAATATTTCGCTCGGCGAATTCCACCTCATCACGGGGACCACCCTCGGCACCTATCTGCACACGAACAGCAAGATCGGCGTCGTCGTCGCGCTCGAAGGCGGGTCGGCGGAAGCCGCCCGCGATACGGCCATGCATGCCGCCGCCATGAACCCGACCGTGACGCGCCCGGAGGAAGTGGCGAATGAGAAGGTGGAAAAAGAGAAGGAAATCTGGCGCGAGCAGCTGAAAAAGGAAGGCAAGCCGGAGGCCATGTTCGATAAAATCATGCTCGGCAAAGAGAAGAAATTCCGCGAAGAGAACGCCCTCCTCAAGCAACCCTTCGTGAAGGACCCCGCAAAAACCGTGGAGCAGTTCCTGGGAACGGCCAAGGTCACCGCCTACGTGCGGCTGGCCGTCGGGTGAAGAGCGCGAGAATCACAGAACGACGATTTAAGGCCCTTTTGGAGCTGCAGAAGCAGTGTGTGACATAAATAAATAAATGTTGTATAATATCCATCAAACATGCACAAACCCCCCAACCGCCGCATCGACCGGAAGATCAACCGGACGACCACGGCCATCGTCCTCTTCATCGGAGTCCTGCCGCTCCTCACATTCGCCTTCACCCAATCGGCAGAACGACAGGAAGTGCAGCGCGCGCTCGAAGTCGCCGTCGAAGACGCCTCG
>JAQTQU010000014.1 GCA_028712095.1 Candidatus Peribacteraceae bacterium | reverse complement strand
GTGCGACCGAAGGGAATTCCCCGTGAAAGACTTCCTGCGGCGAAAAAATCTTCGGCATTGGTTCAGGAAATAATGCACCTACTGTTTGGAATAAGTCAAGTTTAGTTCACGAGAGCCTCCCCGTTGTAATATCTAGAACCCTCAAATAGAACCGATATTTTGTCTATAGACCAATAGGCACAAGATTCCGAAGACCCGAGTGGTTCCAGTCGCTTCACTTCCACCATCCTTCGCGCAGCGAAGGATGCCGACCGTAGCACGTGAAGTCTGTGTATGTTTTACTCGCACGAACCCGCTGCGCTACGGATGGCAAGCCATGAACAGACCTGTAGAATCACCACAATGAAAGTCGCGCTGGTTCACGAACTTTTGACCATGAGAGGCGGCGCCGAGAAGGTGCTGCGCGTTCTCGCAGGCATGTTCCCCGATGCGCCGATCTACACGCTGCTCTATGACGAAAAGAAGCTCGGCGACTGGTTCCCGAAGGAACGCGTGCGGACAAGCGGCCTCCAAAATACATGGTTCCCTACGCCCTACGCCCTTCTCCCTACGCCCTATCGTTACAACCACCACCTCTACCTCAAGCGTTTTCCCGCCGCAGTCGAAGCCTGGGATTTTTCAGAGTTCGATCTGGTGATCAGTAGCTCCTCCGCGTTTGCACACGGCATCATCACGAACGGGAAACCGAAACACGTAAGTTACATCCACTCCCCTGCCCGGTACCTCTGGGACCGGACCCACGACGTGCTCGCGCGCGCCGGAAAGGGAATGCTCGGACCGCTGCGCCGGAAATTCCTCGAGCGCACGTTTCACCGGCTCCGCGTCTGGGACAGCGAAGCAGCGGACCGACCGGATGCCCTCATTGCCGCATCGAAGGAGGTGCAGCGACGGATCGAACTCTACTGGCGACGCAGCTCCGAGGTGATCTATCCGCCCGTCGACGATTTCTGGTTCGAAGAAAATCCTACGCCCTACGCCCTACGCCCTACGCCCTACGCCCTACGCCCTACGCCCTACGCCCTCGTCGTTTCTACCCTCGTTCCCTACAAGCGCATCGACGTCGCGATCGAGGCATGCAACAACCTCCGGCTGCCGCTCAAGATCGCCGGAACGGGACCGGATGCGCGGCGCTTGAAAGCTCTCGCCGGGCCCACCGTGGAATTCCTCGGCTATGTCTCGGACGAGGAGCTGAAGACGCTGTACACCGGCGCCACCGCTACCCTCTTTCCGGGCGAGGAGGACTTCGGTCTGGTGCCGGTGGAATCGATGGCCTGCGGCACGCCCGTCGTTGCCCTGCGAAAAGGCGGATCGCTCGAAACGGTTCTCGAAGGAAAGACCGGTGCGTTCTTCGACGCGCTCACGCCCGAATCGCTGGCCGGCACCTTGCAGCAATGCAGAAAAAAATCCTTCGATCACGCTGCCTGCCGCTCCAGAGCGGAAGAATTCTCACGGCGAACATTCGAGACGCAGATGCAGCAAGCTATTCAGAACGTCATGCCTTAGACACCAGTGTCCCGCCCATCACGATCAGCATGGAGCCGATGAGCAGCTGCGGCACTTTGACCTGTTTCCATTCGGCAAAAATGACGAGCGCGAGCGTCACGGCAACGAGTGAATTCATGTTGTACAGCGGCACCAGCTTGCCCAGCGGGATTCCGTACCGTACGAGAGCCACCGCAACCAGACTCGTGCCGATGCCCCACGCCGTCCCGCTCCCCATGGCAAGAGCGGCGGATCGTACCGACCATGCCCGTCCCGGATCGAGCCACAGCAACGCCATCCCCGTCAACAGGACCGCAATGCCGGCCGCAATGAGAAACGGCCCGATGCCGATACCGAGCCCCGTACTGCCCCGCTGAAAAATAGCACTCGCGCCGTAGAGCAGCGCGGGGAGCAGGCCGCCGATGATGAGTCCGGTTGTCGCGGGAGTCATGGCTTACGCATTGAAGAGATTCTTCTGCGCCCCTTCCGGCCGCGCCACGTCACTCGCGAGTGACTGTGGCATCGGCATGCCCAGAAGACTGTAGGCATGCGTCGTCGCAACGCGACCTTTGGGCGTGCGCTGCAGATAGCCCTGCTGCAGCAGATACGGCTCGTACACATCCTCCAGCGTCTCTTCCTCTTCCGCAGTTGCGGCAGCAAGCGTACTGAGACCAACGGGGCCTCCGCCGAACTTCGCGATGATCGCCTGCAGGATCGCGCGGTCGGTGCGGTCAAGTCCCCGGTCATCGATACCCAGCGCCTCCATCGTCGCGCGCACCCGATCGAGCGTGACGGTCTTCTCGCCTTTCACCTGCGCAAAATCGCGGATGGCACGCACGAGTCTGTTGGCAATGCGTGGGGTGGCACGGCTGGAGCAGCCGATCAGATCAGCCGCTCCATCTTCCAGCGTCACTGCCAGTATCCGGGCTGACCGAAGGACGATCTGCTCCATTTCGGGGGGCGTATAGAAGGAGAGTTTGAAGTTGTGAATGAACCGGTCACGGAGCGGCGCACTGACGGATCCGGCCTTGGTGGTGGCCCCGATGAGGGTAAAGGGCTTTAAGGTGAGACGCATGGAACGCGCTGACGGGCCTTTGCCGATGACAAGATCGAGCGCGTAATCCTCCATGGCGCTGTAGAGCACCTCTTCGATGGCGGGACGCAGGCGGTGAATCTCGTCAATGAAGAGCACATCGCCCTGCTGCAGGTTCGTGAGCATGGATGCCAGATCCCCCGGCTTCTCGATGGCGGGGCCGCTCGTGATGCGGATCTGCGCCCCCATCTCGTGCGCAAGAATGTGCGCGAGCGTGGTCTTGCCCAGTCCCGGCGGCCCGTGGAGCAGCGTGTGACCAAGGGGCTCCGAACGCGTCTTGGCCGCCGCAAGGTAGACGAGCAGGTGCCCCTTGATGTCGCTCTGCCCGACGTACTCGGCAATGGTCTTGGGCCGCAGCGTCTGCTCAAACGCCTCACTCTCACGCACGGTCTTCGTCGGCGCGGCAGCGGGGGTATGCCTCATCTGATTGGCCAGTGCCATTGGTTCAGAGGATAGCACACATTCCGGAGTGATTATTGTCCTCTCCATAGGTCCCAATTCCACTGACAAATCGCCAATCGATAAAGCATGCAATCGCCAATCAGTCTTACGCTACACTACCCCCGGTCGATGCAGCTTTCTTCCCTTCTTCTTACAGGCTCTCTCCTCCTCGCCCTTTTCTCTTTCGGCGCGGCTGACGCGCTGCTGGTGGATCCCCTTCCGGCGGCCCCCGCACAGCAAGCTTCTTCCGCTTCTTCATCCGCATCGAGTCAGGCATCGCAACCGGAAGAAGTTCCTCTTCCCCCATCCTCCGAAGCACCCGCCACCCCGCCGTCCGAGGTCCCGCCGCCCGCTCCCGTGGATGTCGCGCCCCCGCCGCCTCCTTCTGAGGAACCACCTCCCGCGGGGGCGGTCGTGAAACGCTCCGGAACGGATCCGCTGGCCATCGCCGCACAACTCGAATTCACTGCGGAAGAAACGACGCAGTTGAGTCTGCTCTCCGCCGTGGTGAAGGAGCCGTCACTCGTGACCACGCGCGTGCTGCTGCTCAACGGCGACAGGGCGGGCCTGCTCGCCTGGATCGAGACGCCGAACGTCAAAGACGTGTTCCTCGTCCTCAAAGAATCCCTCTCCACTCTCTTCTCGCCCGAAGTGCGCGATCTGCTCGACGAAATGCAGTCCCCCGCCGGAAAGCCCCCCCGCAATTTTCTCACGTTCCTCGATCCAAACTTAAGCGAGGAGCGGTTCGTGTTCGTGCGCGTTCGCGAGCGGCTGTACGAGTTCCACATCGCACCCGGAAAGGATGAAACGATGTACAAGCTGGTGGAAGCGCTGACCAACTAGGAATTGGGAATTAGGGATTGGAATATTAGGCACAAAGAAACGACCGATCAGAACAAGTGACTTTGATTTATCGCTTCGTCCTAATCCCTAATACTCTAATCCCCAATCCCTCTTTCGTCCCCTTCTTCATTGACGCCGAAAACCTCAACACCTAGAGTATCGCGGCTATGGCAAAACAGGTTGCAAAGGTCATCAAAGCGCAGGCACGCGGCGGACAGGCGAATCCCGCACCCCCGCTCGGACCCGTCCTCGGGCAGGCCGGCATCAATATTCAGGAATTCTGCACGAAGTTCAACGACAAGACGAAGGGTAGAATGGGGCAGGTCGTGCCGGTGATCATCAAGGTCTACACCGACCGCAGCTTCTCGTTCGAACTCAAGCAATCCCCTGCGTCCGCGCTCATCATCGAACGCGCGAAGATCGAGAAAGGCAGCGGCGAACCGAACAAGAACAAGGTCGGCTCGCTCACGAAAGCACAGGTGAAAGAAATCGCCCAGGTGAAGATGCCGGACCTCAATACCAAAGATCTGGATGCCGCCATGCGGGTGATCGAGGGGACGGCGCGCAGCATGGGAGTGACGATCGAGTGAGCACAAACTTGTCTGTGTGCTTTCATCGAACAATGCTTTTTCTTATTCGTCCAGTGAAGAGGCTTCACTGATCACTGTGCCGTGGAGCGAAGGCGTTCCACCGATCAAAAAAATGCGTGATGCGCCTATCGCGCGACGCGTGTTTTTGAAAGATCTGTGGCGAAGCGCGGGTCTCGCCCGTTCGGCTTCTCACTGCAGTTCGTCGCTCAGGGCGCCCTGAGCGTAGTCGAAGGGCGCGGGTTCCCGTTCTGGAGCCACCCCATTGAAGAAAAGGGTGAGCTCACGGGAGGGACACCACAGGCGGCCCTACCATGGTTAGATCATTCATTTCTTTGTTCTGCAATGGAATTCTCGTGCGATTCGTAAAAACGAACCGTAAGCTTTACCAGATTCCTCCCCTTATTCGTCTATGGCTGCCGCTTCCCCGCTCTCGTTCTTCCTCAGTTCCGTCGGAGTGTTCTATTCCGTCACGGTTCCCTTTCTGCTGTTGCTGCTGCTCGCGGTCGTGCTGCTCGTGAGTGCCTCGACGCCGGGCGCGAAGGCAGGACACGTTGCCCGCGCCATGTTCCACTACATCATGCAGGGCATCGGCATCGTACTCATGACCGTGGGGGCGATCCCGACACTGACGAGCGTGCTCGGCGGCCCGCCCTACCCCGGCCGCGTCTACATGAGTCTGCTCTGGGTATTCCTCGTCGGCGGCTCGCTCTTCCTCTGGAACGAGCAGTGCACGCAGAAAATCGACCATGCCTCCCTCACCGTGGTGCACGTGCTGTTCGTCACTACTGTAAAAACGATCGGCTACGTGGTGGCACTTTTCTCCGGATTGGTGCTGCTGATCCAGATCGCTCTTGGTCAGTACACCCCGCACTGGTGGGTCTCGCCGGTGATTTTGCTGCTCTACGGTATCCTGCTCTTCTGGAGTGCCAGAGAGAGTGAAATTGCCGACCCCTCCTTCCAGTCCGCCCCCCTGCACACCGCGCACAAGGCCCACAAGAAAGCCAAGAAGGCCCGCGGCTGGTTCGGTTTGCGGCTCTTTACGAAGCGCGCGTAGTCAAAGGGAATTGTGAGGAAATACGTTGCGGCTGACGAACGCCGCAGGCACACTGTGCACACATTTTTAGAGGGACCCAGCACTTTTGCTTTGCAAGAGTGCTGGGGTCTGCACCTCTTCCCCCATTTCCATGACCAGCAAACGCTCTCCCCTCGCCCGCAAGCACGGCAAGAAATATGCCGAGTGTGTGGCGCTCCGTACCAAGAACCGCTACGCAATCTCAGAGGCGATGGAACTTCTGCCAAAACTCTCCATGACGAAATTCGATGCGACGGCGGAGGTGCATATCCGCATCCTCGCCGATACCACGCAGGCCGACCAGCTGGTGCGCACGACCGTCGCTCTCCCTCACGGAACAGGCCGCACGGTGCGCGTGGCTGCTTTCGTGCCGGATGATCGCATTGCAGAGGCCAAGAAAGCCGGTGCCGATCTGGCAGGCAAAGAAGATTTGATCGCACAGATCGAAAAGGGTGTGATCGACTTCGACATCGCCGTGGCCGCGCCCGAGGTCATGAAGGAACTCGGCAAGGTCGCCAAGACCCTCGGCCAGAAGGGCCTGATGCCTTCCCCCAAGTCCGGCACCGTCACGACGAACATAGCCAAGACCATCGCGGAGCTCAAGAAGGGCCGCATTGAGTGCAAGATGGATAAGCAGGGCATCATTCATGCGACCTTCGGCAAGCTCTCCTTCGGACCCGAGAAGCTCAAAGAGAACCTCGAAGCACTCCTCCACGCCGTGAAAGAGGCGCAGCCCTCCGGCATCAAGGGCGAGTACATAGCGTCGGTTACGGTGGCCCCGACCATGGGACCGGGGATCAGGCTGTCGCTGTAGCCGGAACATCGGTTGTTCAGGTTTATGCTTCTTCAGGAGCAGCGCTTCCGGCTGTATGAGGACTTCGTCTGCTCGTTTTCTGTTGCAGGAACAACGAAGAACGCTAGGATAAGCCCCATTCTTTTCTCTCTATGACCAAGTGCACCCCTCTTGAACGCCTCACCATCGCAGGAGAATTGCATCATGCCCGCGTGAAGTGTGACAAGCGCGAACTTTTCCGTGATCCCGAACGGGCGCTCACGGCACTCTCCGGGTATATGACCTGGTACCATCGTGCACTAACCGAGGCCGCCGATCCCGACGAGCAGGAGGAGCTTCGGCGTATCGGACCGTGGACGGCAGAATTCGGCTCCCGCATCCTGCAGATGACGCAGCCGGATGTGGCCGGATTGCAGGAGGAAACGCAGCTCGTCCTGCGGAAAGGTTATGCTCCGGAGCTTCTGGATCGGCATCTGGATCAGGTCTTCTCCCGGGAGTTCGGCATCGGGGATGTCACCGTCGATGAGATCGCCGAGGATCTGCGACAGGAACGCGGCGGGTTCGCCACGGTCCCCACGCCATCAGTTCCTCCCGTCATTGCGGCTCTGCAGCGCGACCGGAAGAGCAAATCGCATGTCCTCGCGCTCAATGCAGGAGGAACATCGGAACAGATCGGCTACGCGAATGCCACAAGCGAACACGTGCACATTGAGGACCTGCAAACGCACCGGATGGAGAATAAACCTTGTCAAAACGCAGATGATTTCTGGGCGCTGCATTTTCCAGGGGAGACGGAGGCACGCCTGCGTGCAGCCGATCCTGACTAGACTTCCATTGTCATCGGCCTCGCGTTCCCTATCCGCACCTTTGAGGATCCGGCAACAGGCCGCACGGACGGGCACGTCATTCACTTTGCCGATAAGTATGTCGCTCCCGCCCTGGGACCGCAGAATGCAGAGGAAACCATGACGCGGAAACAGCGGAGCGGCACTCCCACGGCGCTCATTGCCTCCGCGAGAGAATACCTGCACAGGCGCACGGGAAAACATTTTCGTCGCATCACGCTTGCCCCGAACGACACCAATACCGCCGAGATCGCCTTCTGTACCTCGCAGCGTGCGGAGGGGAAGAAAGCCGGCGGTCTCGTGTGCGGCACAGGATTCAACATCTGCTCCGGCGATACCAACTTCGAGGCGGGCCACTACATCGGGCGTTTCCCCTACTCCACGCTGGACCGGATCGCGAACGCCATGCGCGGCGGAGGAGCCAATGACGTGGAATGCCTGTGCTGCGGCAAGATCATGAACGATGTGTTCCTCATTGCGGTGCGCAATTGCGGTGCTGACGCACTCACGCAGAAAGTGGCTGGCTTGAGCGATAAAGACCGTGACATTCTCATCTTCAACCTCGCATACGGACGCAAGGCCAACGTGGAACTCGATCCGGTGGAATTCCACATTCTGCGCTCGATCGCCTGCAAGGCACTCGAACGAGCGGAGACTTCGCTGGCCATGATGCTCTCGGCCGTGCACCGGGCGAAAGGGACCGAAGTCATCTTCGGCGAGGGCAGTTACGTGCGAAAGGAGGCTCAATTCTCGGCAGGCGTGAACCGGAGAATCCATGAGTATGCACCGGATCTTTCTGGGGATCTGCTCGCTATCGAGGCCTTACCCGTCAGCTTCGCCACGGCGGCATTGGATCAGGAACACCGTGGTTCCCTGGCGGCCAGCTTCGTCGGCTCGGTGCTCTACGGCCACGGACAGAACATTCTGGAGCAGGAACGGACCTGCTCCTAAGACACCGCGGCAAAGGAGCGCAGAATGCGCTCAACATCCTGCAGCGTCTCCACCCTGACCAGTCGTGAACGCAACTCCTTCGCCCCTTCGATCCCCTTCACGTAGTGCGCCAGATGCGTGCGCATCTCGAGCATCCCTTTGCGCTCGCCCTTCGTCTTCACCGCGAGCGCGCAGTGATCGAGAATGAAGGGAATCTTTTCTGCAAAGGTGAGGCGCTGGACGGTCGGAATGCGTTCGTTGCACGGCGGCACGTTACAGGTTGCAGATTGAGCATGACCAGACAACGTGGAACTCGTAACCTGTAACCTGAAACGATCTTCAAACGCATCCGCAATATCCTTCAGCAGCCACGGATTCCCGATCGTCCCGCGCCCCACCATCACGCCATCCAGGTTGCCGATGCGATCGAGCGCGTCCTGTGCGCAGCAGATATCGCCGTTGCCAATGATCATCACGTTCGGAAAAGATCGCTTGAGCGCGTAGATCGGAGCCCAGTCCGCGCTCCCCGTGAACTTGTCGGTGAACCGCCTCCCGTGGATTGCCAGTGCCTGCGCACCCGCCGCGACCAGGCGCGTGCAGAACGGAATGAGCGTCTCTGCCGTGTTCCAGCCGAGGCGCGTCTTCACACTGACAGGGATGGAGACCTCCTTCACCGTCGCGTGCACCAGCTCCGCGGCGAGCTCGGGCGACTTGATCAGTGCCGAACCATGGGCGGACGAGACGACCTTGGCCGCGGGGCATCCCATGTTGATGTCGATGCCATCCGCACCCATCTGTTCGACTCTCTTTGCCGCTTCGAGAAAATGCCCGGGTTTCCTGCCGAAGATCTGCACGATGAACGGACGCTCCAGCACGGGATCGAAATGCATCATTGCCATGGTCTTTTTGCCGCTGTACGCCAACGCATCCGTCGAGAGGAACTCGGAGTAGACAATCACTGCCGGGGCAAGCTTCTTGATGAGCTGCCGGTACGAAGCATCCGTCACGCCGGCCATGGGGGCGAGCGAAACGATGGGACGCGAAGCGTTCTGCCACCGGAAGTGGGATGGAATTGGCATTATGGACGATAGAAGACCACAGATTGGGGAACCTGACGAGACTAAGTTGCGGGTACTCTATCGCACGGAAGACTGCTTTTGCAGCAGAATGGAACCGATATGTGGATTGAGAAAGCTGCCGCACAGACGTTGAGCCTCATTCCGGACGGGGGCGTCCCCGGTTGCGATTTCGCTTCGGGCGACCTCGTTGCGAGCTGTGTGTACCGCTTCATCGCCCATGTCATTCAGGTCGTGTTTGGATTCGTCGGCGGCGTGTGCCTGATTCTCATTCTGATTTCCGGCTACCGCATTCTGCTGGCCGTGGTCACGGGCGGTGAAAAAACAGCGGGCTTTGAAATGCTGCGTTGGGCCATCATCGGCTTCATCACCTCAGCCCTCACCTTCTTCATCATCGACTTCATCATTTCCACCATCGCCGGGGTATGATTCGCCCATTGTGCATCAGACTTCAATCTCCCAAAAACAAAACAACAAACAAAAAAGGTCTCGTCCTCATTCCGAATCCCTAATCCCTAACCCCTCCCTCCGTGACCCCCTCCTCCCCTTCCGACGCATTCTCGTCGTTCCGCATCATTGGCAAGAAGGCGCAACGTCTCTTCGACCGGGCGCGGAAAGGCATGGCGCAGACCAAAAAAGAGGGCAAACCGCACGCGGGAAAGTTCCCGTCCGCGCTAAAGCATGCGGAGATGACGGTACACGTGTCCGTTGCGAGCGTCGTGCGCAGCCTGTTCGCGCTGCTGGGCGTGCTGCTGGGCGTGTGGCTGGTCTTTCAGCTGCGCGATACATTGATTCTCCTGCTCATTGCCGCATTCATCGCCGTCGTGATCGATCCGAGCGTACAGGCCATGCGCCGTCTGCACATTCCGCGCGGAGTCGCCGTGCTCCTGCACTATCTTGTGGCGATCTTTGCCCTGCTCTTTCTCATCATCTCCTTCATTCCGATCATCGCCATCCAACTCCAGCAACTCTCACTCTTTCTGAGCACGGAGGTGAACGTATTCCTCGCGGATCCCCAGATCCATTTGCCGCTGCTCTCCGCCGATGTGAATCTCCGTCTCACCGCCCTGCTCAAGACCTCGCTGGAACAGCTGGCCATTCATGATTTCACCGGCGCCATCGAGCAGGCAGGCTCCAATCTGTCCGAATTCGCCGGAGGATCCTGGGAAGTGGTGAAGACCGTGACGGGATCGGTAGCCTCCTTCGTCACGAGCTTCATCATCGTACTGGTGCTCGCCTTCTTCATGCAGATGGAAAAGGAGAAGATTCTGCAGTGGATCCGCGGCTTCATCCCCGCACGCTACCGCAGTTACACGAACCTGAAACTCGAAGCGATTCACACCAAGATCAGCCAGTGGGCGCGCGGCGAGCTGCTGCTCATGTTCAGCATCTTCGCATTGACGCTCGTTGCCCTCGTGATTCTGCGTATGCCCTACGCACTCACGCTCGCCGTGCTCGCGGGGTTCTGCGAATTCGTGCCGGCCGTCGGCCCCTTCATCGCCGCGGTCCCCTCGGTACTCATCGGCATCACACAGGGGGGCTTCATGTGGGGCGTTGTGCTGATCGCGGTCTACTACGTGATTCAGTGGTGCGAGAATAATCTGCTCGTGCCCCTCATCATGAAGCGTGCGGTCGGCCTCTCGCCCATCGCGATCCTCTTCGCGCTCCTTGCCGGCATCAGCTTCCCCAATACGATCCATCCCGTGCTCGGCGTGCTCCTCGCGATCCCCATGACCACCATTCTCGCAATATTCCTGGAGGATCTGCGATCCGCACAGGAACGCAAGGAATGATAAGTTTTCTAGACATCTCATCACGAGAACACTCTCTTGATTCGCTCACCACTGATCGGGAGAACAATTTCTGCTAAAATGACCGGAACCTCCCCCCGAATTGGCACTCTCTATGCTACAGTGCCAACCACCATCCCTACGCCCTACGCCCTACGCCCTACGCCCTACGCCCTACGCCCTACGCCCTACCCCTCTCCCTCTCTCCCTCATGCACCCATTCGATCGATTTACTCCCAATGCCAAGCTCGCTCTGCAGATCGCCGAGCAGGAGGCGAAGAACATGAAGAGCGCCTACATCGGTACGGAACACCTGCTCCTGGGGTTACTCTCGATCCCCAAATCACTCGGATTTTCGATCTTCACGGGGGCCGGCGTGACACTCGAAAACGTGCGCATTCTCCTCAAAGCCTCGAAGACGCAGAACATCGAGGGAACCCAGGTGCGTCACGGACTCTCGGTCTTTCTGCACAACGTCATCGAGCAGAGCGTGATCACCGCCCACAAGTTCCGCCACGCCAACGTCGGAACGGAGCACCTGCTGCACTCGCTCGTCTCGACGGGCAAGAACGCCGCCACTGTGCTCCTCGCCGAGATGCAGGTGGATCCGGATGACCTCAGAGCCAAAGTGGAAGAGATGTTCGGCCAGATCAGCCAGTTCAAGCAGCAGACCCGCAACATGGAGCAGTCACTCGAAGCGTTCTTTCAGGGATTGCAGGGTGCGATCGTGGGCATGCAGGGTGCCGGCATGATGATGGAGCCGGAGGGGCTCAAACGAAAACGCAACGGCGAGGCCAAGAGCAAAACGCCCGTGCTCGATTACTTCACCGATGATCTCGTCGAGAAGGCCAAGCAGGGAAAGATGGACCCCATCATCGGACGCGACCTTGAGATCGAGCGCCTCATTCATATCCTGAACCGCAAGACGAAGAATAATCCCGTCATCATCGGCGAGCCGGGCGTGGGCAAGACCGCCATTGTCGAGGGCTTCGCTCAGCGCATCGCCGCCGGAAAAGTGCCGGTCAGCCTGAAAAACAAGAAAGTCCTGCAGCTCAATATGGGTTCGATCATTGCCGGAACAAAATACCGCGGCGAATTCGAACAGCGCTTCGACGATATCATTAAAGAGGCGCTGGAAAGCGAGAAAGAGGTGATCCTCTTCATCGACGAACTGCACACCGTCGTCGGTGCCGGCAGTGCCGAAGGATCGCTGGACGCCGCGAACATCCTGAAGCCCGCCTTAAGCCGCGGCGCGATTCAGGTGGTGGGTGCCACGACCACGGAGGAGTACCGCACCATCGAGAAGGACGGGGCGCTGGAACGCCGATTTCAATCAATCCTCGTGGAGGAAACGGGCGTGGAAGACACGATCAGGATTCTGCAGGGCATCCGTCCGACGTACGAGGAATTCCATCACCTCTCCATCACCGATGATGCGCTCGAAAAGGCTGTCGTGCTGAGCAAGCGCTATCTTGCCGACCGATTTCTGCCCGATAAGGCCATTGATCTTCTGGATGAAACCGCGGCGGGAAAGAGCATTCAGCAGAATATCTCGCCCGACTTAAAGAAGATCGAAGAGAAGCTCGAGAAGATCGTTGCAAAGCAGCAACTCGCCGTGAAGGAACAGAAGTACCATCAGGCCCTCAAGCTGAAACAGGAGCAGCAGCAGCTTGCGGAAAAGCTGAAGGAACTGCAGGGGCAGGCGGACGGAGACCGGCGCACGCCCGTGCAGATTACGGGCGATGACATCGCGCACACACTGGCCCGCATCACGGGTGTGCCCGTCACGAAGATGCTCAAGTCCGAAAGCAAGCGCCTCGCCAACCTCGAACTCGTCCTGAAGAAACACGTCATCGGACAGGACGAAGCCATTCAGAAGGTTTCCCGCGCCATCCGCCGCAGCCGCGTGGGCATCTCGGATGCGCGCCGCCCCATCGGTTCTTTCCTCTTCCTCGGACCCACGGGTGTGGGAAAAACGGAGCTCGTGCGCACCATTGCGAGTGAGATCTTCAACCGCGAGGACGCGCTCATCAAGATCGACATGTCCGAATTCATGGAGCGGCACAACGTCTCGCGCCTCATCGGCACGACCGCCGGCTACGTGGGCTACGAAGAGGGCGGACAGCTGACTGAAGCAGTGCGCCGCAAACCATACTCCGTGGTGCTCTTCGACGAGGTGGAGAAGGCGCACCCCGAATTCTTCAACCTGCTGCTGCAGATTCTGGAGGACGGCACGCTGACGGACGGACAGGGCAAGCAGGTGGACTTCCGCAACACCATCATCGTCATGACGAGTAACATCGGTGCCGAAAAGCTCACCAGGCAGGCTGCCAAGATCGGCTTTCAGCTTGAAAACGAAGCGCTTTCCGAAGAGAGGAACTACGAGGCAAAACGGGAGGAGGTCATGGCGGAACTGAAGGACAGGCTGCGCCCGGAGTTTTTGAACCGCCTCGACCACATCATCGTCTTCAACGCACTCAATCAGGAGCACATCCAGAAGATCGTGAAGATGCACTTAGAGATGCTCGCGGAACGTCTGAAGGCGCAGGGACTGATGATCAGGGCCGATCAGAAAGCCATCGCCGTGCTGGCCAAACTCGGCTTCGACCCGGCCTACGGCGCCCGGCCCGTCCGCCGCATGATTCAGGAGAAAGTGGAAGATGAAATCGCCGAATCAATGCTGAAAGGCATCTTCCGGGACGGCGATACGATCGTCATCGCGCGCAAAGACGATGATCATGTCACGATTCTTCCTGCGAGCACTGCAAAGCTGAAGGAACCGACCTTGGAAGAACAGAAGGCGGAAGTAGCATAATGACGAATTGTTAAATTGTTACATTGATACATTGCTTTGGGCGCCTGTCCCACTTCAATGAAAACGAGGTAACAATTTAACTATGTAACAATGCAACAATTCCGCAAGACCCCCGCCCATTCAGAAAGACCTCAAAACATGCTATAATAATGGGATTTATGCCGATCGAACCCGTCAAGATCCCGCAGAACGTCTACGTGGAGGACCGCATCGTCGGCCCGGTCACCCTCAGGCAGCTGATCATTCTGCTGACAACGGGGGGATTCAGCTATGTCCTGTGGACAGGAATGAAAAATCAGCTGGGCACGTCGAGCATACCGCTGACAATTCTCTGCTGGATTCCGTTCGTCATCGGCGTGATCTTTGCGTTCGTGAAGATTCAGGGCATCGGCCTCATGCGCTTCATCCTGCTGATGGTGGAAAAAATGGATAAGCCCGCAATAAGGCAGTGGGCCCCCCGCCGCGGCATTTCGATCAACTTCCAGTACTTCTCCGGCACGGAGGAAAAGAAGAAGCAGACAGTCACACAACCGCACCGCGAGAAGCTGGAGGAACTCAGTGCCATGCTGGATCAGGGTCCGCTCATCGCAACAAAGAACGGAAGAGACGAAGCTGCATCGGGTATGCCGGATGAAGCGGCCGCGGCGCGGCCGGTGGATCAGGGACGAATTCGTGCGGAGCAATCTGACGACGGTTTTCCCTTCGATGACATTACGACTCCCCGGCACACCGTTGCCGCGGAGGACCTGCTCCAGAACGGCAACGCGACCATGCGCGATCTCCTCCCCCCTTCCGGCGCCCACGCATGACACCCGATGTTTCCGAGCACATGGCCACCTCCACGGTGCACGCTCCCGACACCCCCCGGGGCAAGAAACCGAAGGATACCGTGCGTAACCGTAAGGGACTCTCCAAGGCCGCAACCCAGCGGTTCCTCCCCATTGCCGAAATCCGCAACGATACCGTGGTCCTGAAGAACGGCGGCCTGCGCGCCGTGCTGGCCGTGGAAGCGCTCAACTTCAACCTGAAGAGCGAAACGGAGCAGAAAGGGATTATTGCCGGCTACCAGTCATTCGTGAATACGATCGATTTTCCGCTGCAGATTTCCATCCGCTCGACGAAGATCAACATCGACCCGTACATCGAACAGCTGCGCGAACGGGCGAAGGGGCAGCCGAACGAACTCCTGCGTGATCAGACCGTGGAGTATGCCAACTTCATCGAACGCATCGTGGAGGCTGCAGACATCATGCAGAAACGCTTCTTCGTCGTGATCCCCTTGGACGACCATCCCAAGCGGAAATCGATCATCGCCACGTTCCTCGAGTGGATCGGCATTGATGATTCAACGGGTAAGGCACTCGCACGTCATCAGATGTTCGAGAAGCGTGTCGCCCCCCTGCGCGACCGTGTCAATCTGGTGGAAGCCGGCCTCAACAACATCGGGCTCACGACACGCCGGCTGTCGACGCGTGAACTGCTGGAACTCTACTATCAGGTCTACAACCCGGGTACCAGTCAGGAACAGAAACTGAGCAACATCTCGGATCTGAATACGGCGGAATTGGTCCTGTGATTGAAAGAATGGACGAAAGAAGGAAAGGAGATAAAGGAATGAAAGGGATTATTCTTCTGACGCCTTTCATTCTTTTGTTTCCTGTATTTCCTCAAAATATCCTGTTTTCTTGACTCCTTCAGTACAAGATGCGAAGCTCGTTCTCGACGTCATGGCTCGTGCGGGCATGACCGAAGGTCCTGAGCTTGTCGCAGGACTGATCTCTTACTCCTTCCCCCGCACTCCCTCTTTTCTATGGCACGCCCCACCCCCATCGCGAATCCCATTATGGAACAGCTGCTCGAGTCTGCTCCGCCCATCGTGCGTGTGCGTCCCGGCGAGCTGGTCGAGGGCACCGTGGTCTTCAAGGCCAAAAACAAACTCCTGCTCGATATCGGCGGTTCGCAGACCGGCATCGTATCGGGTCGGGAGCTCCGCGACTCCTTCAACACCTTCCGCAGCCTGCAAATCGGTGCTGAGGTGACTGCCCTCGTTCTGGAAGAGGAGAACGATGAAGGGATGATCGTCCTGAGCCTGCGAATGGCAAGCCAGCAGAAGGCCTGGGACCGCTTCCACAAGCTCGTGGAGGCTGACGGTACCATGGAATTCGCGGCGCAGGAGGCGAACAAAGGCGGACTTCTGGCAAACATCGACGGCATCCGCACGTTCCTGCCGGTGAGCCAGCTCGCCCCCAGCAACTATCCCCGCGTGAACAATGCCGATGCCTCTGAAATCATCTCGAAGCTGAAGAAATTCATCGGTCACACGTTCACCGTGAAGATCATCACCATGGATGAAGAGGCCGGCAAGATCGTCGTGAGCGAACGCGAAGCCATGGCCGAGGAACGCGCCAAGGCCCTGGAAAGCCTGAAGGTCGGCGACGTTAAGGAGGGCATGGTGAGCGGCATCGTGAAGTACGGTGTCTTCGTTTCTTTCGACGGAGTGGAGGGCCTCGTGCACATCTCAGAAATCGCATGGGGACACGTGCGCAATCCCGCGGAACACGCCGAGCTGGGCGACAAGGTGACCGTGAAGATCATCGGCATGGACGGCGACAAGATCTCACTCTCCATCAAGCAACTCACGAAGGATCCTTGGGAGGAGGTGGCCGAGCGCTACCCCGTGGGCAAGCGCGTGCAGGGGACGATCGTGCGCTTCACCGAGTACGGCGCATTCCTCAAGCTGGAGCGCGACATCAACGGCCTCGTCCATCTCTCCGAGATCGCCCACCACAAGGTGACAGATCCCTCTGAGGTCCTGACGATCGGCCAGAAAGTGGATGCGCAGGTGATCAACATCGACATTGACGAACGTCGCATCGGTCTGTCGATCAAGGCCCTGCTGCCCATCGACAAAGAGACCATGGAGCGCATCAAGCGCGAGCACGAGGAAGAGGCGGCGAAGGAGAAAGAAAAGGCTGCTTCCAAGAAAACGCCGGTAGAAAATCAGCAGCAGGTGGGAACACCTGCTGCCGGACCCGAAGGGTCCGCCGTAGAAGCGAGCGCTTCGCCCGCGAAAAAGGAGAAGAAGGCAAAAGAGGCGAAACAGGAAGCGCTCTTCCCCACGGAAGACCGTGCCGCAGGCGCGAAGTTCGTTGCCTCCAAGACCGGCAAGAAGTACTACGCTCTCGATTCCGCCGCCGGGCAGAAGATCAAGGAGGAGAATCGCGTGTACTTCAAAACCGAAAAGGAGGCGGGGAAGGCGGGGTTCAGCGCGTAAAGATCGGCCGACTCACTCGTGTACTGCGACCTCCCAGCCCAACAAACGCGCGTACGCCGTCGCAGCCGCCTGCATCCGCGCGTCGAGCGGAGCATCGGCCTGACCGTTGCCGCCGACCGCACGCAGAGCTACCGCATGCGAATGGAGCGTTTGCACATCATCCGCACGTCGATCCGATGGCACCGTCCCTCCGTTCACTACCTGCCACATCCACGCATCCACTTCTTGGCCGGTCTGCGGCAATGTCGTGATGCGTTCGGAACGCAAGGATGGGGTTGAGACTTCAGGTGCATGCATGGGCGAATGGGGAAAGGGTAGAGATGCCTCTTTCTAGAGAGCGAAACGGACAGCGTCAATATTCGTCCGGCATGCACCCTCTCCGTGTTCATTCTTTTTACATACTTTGCATCTCACACAATGCACACAGAGAGACGCGTAAGAACGTGCACTGCTCCGTGCGTCGCAGATCGTTACATCTTGCGCATCGGTCATTATTCTTTCAGTGCTTGTTCGCTCAGAAAGTGCAGGTGGAGGTAGAACACCTCCTGCCCGCCGCCCTTCCCTACGTGAAACTTCAGCTGGTAGCCGTCAATGCCGTGCGCCCGCGCGAACTGCTGCGCCTTGCGGATGAGCAGCCCAGGGACTTGCGCCGTGGCCTCGGTGAGATCATCGATCGACGGCACAAAGTCTGCATCCTTCTTCGCGATGAAGAGCAGGTGCGTCGGAGCCTTGGGATGGATGTCTTTGAATGCGAGGACCTCGTCATCCTCGAAGACGATGGCTGCAGGGATCTCTCTGTCTCTGATGCGGTGGAAAAGGGTGCGTTCGGCCATGGGCAATGGGGAATGGCACCAGCATATCTGCAGGCGGTCACCAGAGACAATTCCTGCAATCGGGAAAGGAGGAATCTTTGACTTTTATGCCATTTTGAGAGAAAATAGTACCGATGGCTGGGAACACTCCCGACAGACACATTGAGTCCGCGCCGCTGGCACCCAAACCCGTGCTCACGGTCACGCAACCCGAGAAGATCGGAAGTCTCCTGGATACCCTGAATCTGATCGATCAGATGAGCGAACGCATCGGCGAAAACAAGTCGGGCGACCTGGGAGGCAGTGGCGGGCAGATGCAAACCGGCACGGCCGGCACCCGTACGGTTTCGCCGCGCGATCAGGCCATCGCGCACCTGCCCGATGAACAGGTCATGCAGAAGAAGCTGCGCGAGAAAATCCGTTCGGAGGTCGGTGTGCTCCGGGCGCAAATCCGTTCCATCCCCGCAAGCAGTCATCCGGGAGCTGCCTACAGGCTGAACAGGCTCTACGCGCGCATCCGGCTGTTGAACCGCCTGCTGGCTACCCTTCTCGAATCCTCATTCGACGTCATCAAGCGTCTCTTCATCAGAGTCTTCATCGACGAACAGCCGATTTTATAGGGCGTAGGGATAGGGTGTAGGGCGTAGGTTTCTCAAAGAGGGCTCTTTCGCCGTTCCTACGCCCAACACCCTACGCCCTAATCCTTCTTGTCGTGCTTCTTCTTGCCGTGCTCAATGGTATCCAACACCCACTGCAGAATGGCATCAATCATCGAGATCGGCTTCATGAGCACATCTTCGAGCTCCTGCGTGATCCCCTCGACTCTGCGCATCACCTTGCGCAGGTCCACCACGATGAAGATCACGTGGTAGAGCACGATGAGAACGAGAACGGCAATGGCGAATTCCATCCCGAGCAGCAGATCACTTGCAGAAATCATGGGCAGAGGAGAACGTAGGGCGTAGCCTATCGGTCCCGACCCCCGTGCGCAATCCCCTCTTCACTCTGTGGCAGTTGCCGCGCTCCGTTCTGATCGCTGCGATCACGCTGTACCAGCAGACGCTCTCCCCCGATCATGGACCGCTGCGGCACCTGTGGCGCTACGGCTACTGCCGCCATGAGCCGACATGCTCGGAATACGGCAAACGCATCATCGGCGAACGTGGCGCGATCGTGGGGAGCCTCCTAACAGCAAGACGCCTGCTCACCTGCCATCCGTGGCGCAAACCTTCACCGGAGAGAATCATGAGCGCCTCGCACGGAAAGAGCGACTGAGCGCCTTCACCCTTCGACTCCGCTCCGCTCAGGGTCACACAAGCGCGTGAATTCGTTCCCGCGTTGCGTGACAAGAACCAATGACCTCATTATGCTTTCTTTAGCAGTAATCCTTTGGTTCCTTTCTTTTTGTTCCTTTCGTTCTTCTGAAACGCGGGCGTCGTATAGTGGCTATTACACCAGCCTTCCAAGCTGGGAAGGGCGGTTCGATTCCGCTCGCCCGCTCCACGAACGAAGTGAGTGGAGCTTTCATGCGATGAACAAGGAGTGAAACAGCGCAGTCTCGTCTCGGCGTAATCCGCAGACAGAACCCCCTATCATCCGCTATCCTGACGCATAGCGCCATGCGTACTCGGGAACGCCGCCTGCTCTCGGCCTTCGTAAGCCTCCTCCTCTTCCTCATCGCCGTGTGGGCGATCCGCAAGGCACTCGGAGGACACCATCCCGGTGAAATCTTCCGGAGTATCATGGATGTTCCATCCTCGCATATTCTGTGGGCGTTACTGCTGATTGTCGTGAACTACCTGCTCGTCGCAGTGATGGATACGATTGCAGCCCGTTTTGCGGGAAAGCAGGTGTCGTATTTTCGCATGATCCTACCCTCCTTCATCGGAATCACGTTCCAGTACAACGCCGGTTTCTTCGGCGGAGGAGCCATGCGCTTCCGCCTGTTCTCGTCGCTGGGTTTGGACCCCAGGCAGACCGGCAAGATGCTGCTCCTGTTTTCGCTCGCATTCAGCATCGGCTTCTTCCTGCTCACGGGGCTCACGCTCGTCTTCGATCCTCTCGAAATTTACGGGCGGGCATCCTGGTTGCCGGAAGTGGCCGGCTCCCTCCTGCTCGCCGGGTGTTTGCTGTACTTCTGGCTGTGCGCCCGCGGCACTTCCCTCCGCCTCCTGCGATGGCACTTCGCGCTTCCGCACCTGCGTGCAAGTCTGCTGCAGACTCTGCTGGCCATCGTGGATTGGGTGGTGGAGGCCGGCATTCTCTACGTACTCCTGCCGCCGCAGGGTCGTGCATCTTTCCTCGTCTTCATGAGCATCTTCATGCTGGCCCATAATCTCGGCATCCTGAGCAACACGCCGGGAGGGCTGGGCGTCTTTGAGGCAACGGTCTTAAGTCTTCTGCCATCTGCGGCTTCGCCATCCAGAATGCTGGGCATCCTGCTGGCCTATCGCGGCATCTACTACGTGCTTCCCTTGCTCATCGCCACTCCCCTGCTGGGGGAACGCGTTCTTGCAAATCGCCTCAAACGCAGGTCACACGAGAAAAGAAATGATGACATGATTTCGTAAGAGTTCCATGTTTTTCGCTAGGGCAGGTTTTGACACAGGCAAAAAGACATGGCAGGATTTACCCGTGAATTCTGCATACGTCCTTTCCTGCTCCCCTGTCTCCTCCTGCTGCTCCTTAGCAGGGGGTGCAAGCGCATGATTGAACGTCCGTAGGTTCCATGCACGCGTCACCCCCGCCAAAAAACCGGGGGTGATTTTTTATCTGTATTCCCCTCTTTCTCCCATGGTGACCAAAGCCCCACAGTACCGCGGCGACATCGCGCCCAACGGTGATATCGTTCCCTTTCGCGTTGCCGCACGTGACAAAGTGAGCCCCGAAGCCGTCCGTCTTCTCACGGAGCGCCCACATATCGAAGTGACCGATGACCCGACCGTGACTCAGGCCGCCATCATCCGAAGCGCCACGAAGTACCTCACAGAGGGCGACCTGGAGGCGTACCAGCACCTGATGTACGTGGCACGCGCAGGCGTGGGCGTGGATAACATCGCCATGCCCCTCGCCGCGGAGCGGGGCATTGCAACCGTGAATACGCCGGGGGCCAGTACCGATGCCGTTGCCCGCCGCTCACTTGCACACATCCTGAGCTGGGCTTCACGCGTGGTACAGGGAACCGATGCGTTGAGAAAAACCCAGTGGCCCAAGAATCAGCCGGAAGTGGAGCCAATCGATCTTTCGGAAAAGACGCTCGGCATCATCGGGTACGGCCGTATCGGCAGAAAGACAAGGGAATTTGCTGCGCCGCACTTCGGACGCATCCTCTATACCGATGTGCGCCCCGTTGAAGGGGCAACAGATCTGGAGACACTGCTCCGGGAGGCAGACGTTGTCTCGATCAATGTTTCCGGAAAGGAGGAAGTTCTCACGCCAGAGCGCATCGTGACCATGAAACCCACGGCGCTGATCGTGAATACCGCCCGTGGGACAGTGGTGAACACGGCAGCACTCCTGCAACATCTGGATCAGGGGGGAGCCGCCGCTCTGGATGTGTATCCGAAAGAAGGCGCCACAATGTTCGAAATCCCCGCAGTGCGAACATTGGCGCAACACCCGAACTTTCTCGGCACTCCGCATACTGCTGCCGCGGACCCCGTAACACAGAAGAAACTCGGTATCGAGGCCGCAGAACGTGTGATTGAATTTGCAGAGGAAGGGACGGTGAACCCAGGGAACCTGCCCGGGCACACGCTGCCGCGCGTAAGCCTGCGGGACACTCCTTTAGAAGACGACAATGGAAATGGAGGTGGAAACGGTAGCAGTGAGGATGCACCGAGAACGCGCTTTGTATTGACTCACCCAAGCGTTCCCGGTGTGCTTCGGACAGTCACTGGCATCGTGGCGGAAGCAGGTGAAAACATCACCGGACTCGACACGAAAGATGGAAAAATCCCCACAGAACCACGACTCGCCATGACAATGTTCGATATCCCCGAACAGCAGATTCCAAAGATCCTTGCGATCAGAAGAAAAATTGAAGAGGCGTTGCATCCGCACCGTATGCGCACTCTCGCTCTTGGAAACACATGAGAGCAATGAGGGGGCGGCTTCGCCGCCCCTATTTGTGATAACTCACTTACCGCTCTCGTCCAGTGCTTCACGAATCTTCCGCTTTGTCAGCTGATGTCGGCAGGAGGGAATCCACGCGGGCGTGATTGTCCGACTGTGCGCGAAGGATGGTTCAATCGTATCGCCATCGCGAAGAGGTGTCCCGAACGGGCGGTGCCTCCCATTGATTCTCAGCCGGGCAAGGTGGGGGAATTTTTTGGGGAACGCCAGACAAATCAGATCCAGCGAAGTCGCAGGATTCTTGAGGTGATAGAGATTGTTCTCCCCGTCGAACACAGCGAGATGGTCATCGCGGAAGTAACGGCGCAACACCTCCTCAAATTGGTGGGGAGACCGCGCTTCGGAACGCAGGGCCTCGAGATTCGAAAGCAAATGAACGCGGGACCGACCGGAATCCAGAGAGTAGACGGAATGCTTGTAATCGCCATGGGACGCCGGACCGAACTCGCAGAACGCGTGCATCTCCTGCGCACGAATCTGAATCTCCATGGGCTGCTCGGTCACGCCCGGAAGCGGATACACCACCGTATGGATGGAGCGATAACCGTTCTCTTTGGGGGCGCCGATATAATCCTTGAGTTTGCCCGGGATGGGGTGCATGGAACGATGCACGACGCCCAACGCCCGATAGCAATCGTCGCGATCCGGGACAACGAGGCGAATGGCCAGCCGGTCCGTGAGCTCCTCAAATGCCCGGCGCTTGAGGACCATTTTGCGATAGGTGGAATAGATGCCTTTCTTCCGGAAAGAGACTGCACATGTGATCCGGCTTCCGTGCAGGGCCCGCTTCAGGAACAGACTCGCATGGTGCAGGCAGGCATCATCGATCGCACGGTAGACCGCATACTTCCGCTCGAGGCTCTTCGCGATGCGCGGATGCAGGAATTTGAAACAGATATCTTCCATCTCGGTTCGCCACGTGTGCATGCCGATCCGCCCCGCGATGGCCGTGTAGATGTGCAGTGTTTCGTGAGCGATGCGCCTTTGGAGGGCTAAAGTGAAACGCCGAAGGTGCCGGACATCATTGAGACGATGGGCCATTCGCAGGATGAGCAGGCGCTCGTCCTCCGCAAACGCGCGCAGGAACGCATCGAGATCGCGCGTGTTCTCATCCAGATGCAACCGCCGAAGCGCGTGCAATTGCCCGGCGAGATTGCGTTCCTCCGCCGTAAGCGGTGATCGCTGCAGGAGTCCCAAGCCGGAAGGATGCAGGAGGACATCGTGGAGAAGGGCCGCCGAAAGGAGTGCGGGATCGGTCGTGGATTCCCGCAGTACCAATGCCAACTCCAGACCATGCTGCGCGTAGGAATCCCCGCTGCGGCGCGCGATACGAGAGAGAGATGTGCGTGCGAAGGCCCAGACGGATCGGACGTGTGTGCGTGTTGGTATTGGGAGACCACGGAGGAGGCGCGCGGCACTGATCCGAGGAAGCACGACTACAGTATACGCGAAAGACGCTGAACGAACCACCCGCTCAAACTGCTTGCCCATTGCCCATCCCACAGCCATGCTGGAACCGATGTCCTTTGTCCTCCTCACTACCGAAGATGGCACCCCCATGGGCACGGCGGAACGGCAAGCCGCGCACGCGACGCCTGGCATGCTGCACCGCGCATTTTCGGCATTCGTGTTTCGGAAAGGAAGACAAGAGCTGCTGATTCAGCAGAGAAGCAAAGACAAATCGCTCTTTCCGCTCCTCTGGGCCAATACCTGCTGCAGTCACTTGAGGGAAGGCGAAATGCTCCCGGATGCGGCGCAACTGCGTCTCCACGAGGAGCTCGGCTTCACCTGCCCCCTCAAGGAGGGACCCTCATTCGTCTACCGCGCGGATGACCCTGAGGGCCGCGGTACCGAGTACGAATACGACACAATTCTCATTGGATCCATTCAGGGCGATCCTCCCCTCAGGCCCGATCCGGCCGAAGTGAATGCGGTAAAGTGGATCACCACAGAAGAACTCACGAAGGACATGCACAGTCATCCCCTCCTCTACGCGCCGTGGTTCCACCTCGCTCTCCCGATGGTCATGCGTTGCACGAACACCAATGACTATGCTTCCCAAAGTCCGAAGTCCTAAGTCCGAAGTCCTTCCCCTCCCCTTTGCTATCAATGCCAACCAAAGACCCCAACGCTCTTCACATTGCAATGATCCCCGACGGCAACCGCCGCTGGGCGAAGGCGCGCGCGTGGCATCCGTGGCAGGGGCACGAAAAAGCCGTTGAGAACTTTCGGACGATCACCGACTGGTGTCAGGCCGATCCGCGCATCGGCGTGCTGACCGTGTGGTGCTTCTCGACCGAAAACTGGAAGCGCGACCCGCAGGAGGTGAACAAGCTCATGACGCTTCTCGAACAGTACATTGAAAAGGAACGGCCGAATCTGCAGAAGAAGAAGACGCGCCTCGTTCACTCCGGCCGCACGGACCGCATTCCCCCATCCCTCGCAACACTCATCGGCGAAGTCTGCGCAGAAACATCGCACTTCACCGGGTTCACCCTGCACCTCGCCGTGGATTACGGCGGCAAAGATGAAATTCTCCGTGCACTGCGCAAATCCACAGCAATCGCTCCACGGGAGAACGAGCCAACGAGCAACGAGCAACGAGCAACGGAATCCGATCTCATCCATCCCCTCTTGGATCATCCGGAGCTTCCCGACATCGATCTCATCATCCGGACCTCCGGCGAACGGCGCACCTCGAACTTCTTCCTCTGGCAATCAACGTACGCGGAATGGGTATTTGTGGACAAGCTCTTCCCCGATTTCACGACGAATGATCTGAAAGAAGTCGTTGATGGCTTCGCCAAGCGTTCCCGTCGGTTCGGAGGATGAATTCCCTTCCCGCATATGTATCTGGTCTACATCGATGAATCAGGCAGTCACGATGATGGAAGCTTTGTGCAAAACAATAAAAACTGGATGCCAAGTGACCCGCGTGAAACACGTTTCTTCATTCTGACAGGTCTCGTTGTTCATCAGGATAGTTGGCGTACTTTATTCAAGAAACTGAAAAACATTCGAGAAAACATTAAACAAACCCATGGGGTGCCTCTTCATGAATATATTCACGCGACTGAACTCGTTACCGGAAGCGGCATCTGGAGACATGATTCAAGAAAACAATTCACAAGAACAAAACGTGTCAATCTCTTGAAAAATCTTCTCCATGAATATGCCCAGCAATCGAAACATTGTTATTACGGAAGTGTTTATGTTGATAAGTGCAGTGGATTTGGCAACCCTTCGAACTGCCGAGAACTCGCATACAAGAATTTACTCGACAGGCTTGAAAAGGACTTGAAAGACGATTACATAATTATTCATGACGGACAAGAAGATGGAGCTGTCGTACGAATTCTGCGGAAGAAACGCGTGTTTAATTTTGTTCAAGGGCAGAAATTCACACTTGAGAAACTCATTGAGGACCCGCTGTTCAAGCGGGCGAATAATTCATATTTCTTGCAGGCAATCGATCACATTTCGTATGTGATTTTGCACTACTACGATCAAGCACTTCCCAATGCGGATATAGGTTCTCTCTATCGGGCATCACGATTGGAGAACCTGGGAAATGAAAGAATGTGTCATGTGACGCGGAATAGAATTCCCAAAGAGCCTGGCCATATCCCTGTTCCTTTTCCGCGATGAAGAAGAGTTTGCACCTTTCGGCACCCACTCTCCCTCGGGGCGCAGAGACTCCCGGCATGAGCGCCGAGGCTCCGAGCTTCTCCATGTTAGCTAAACATAACCGGATTTCAATTGACATCAAGCAAGTGGCAACAGGGCTTAATGGCTGTATCGGACTACTTGTTTTATCTGGAATAATGTCATGAAGCACACAGCCGTCGCACACGGCAAAATCATTCTCACCGGAGAGTACGCGGTGGTGTTTGGGCATCCCGGCATCGCGGTGCCCGCCCCGCTCGCCATGCAGGCGACGTTCGAGAAAAATTCCGGAGCGAGTGCTCTCACGCTCAAGTGGCTCGGTATCAGCGGAGGAGAGGCATGGGAGGATTATGCGCGCAAGATCATCCTGCACGTAGAGCAGGAAAACTCTGCATCTTTCCGCGGTATAGTCACCATCCGGAACCAGCTGCCCCTCAAGAAGGGTATGGGTTCCAGTACCGCCCTCGTGATCGCCCTTACCCGCGTGCTCCTGGGACCCCAGAAACGCGCCGAAGCGCTCGCCATCGAAGATGCCATGAACCCCGGCCACAGCGGCATCGATTTCGCCGTCATCTGGGAGGAACGCCCGCTCTACTTCCGCAAAGGACAGGAGCCGCAAGTCATCACTCTCCCGAAAGATCTTCTGCGCGGCGCGCTCCTGGTCGATACCGGCACACCGAACGAATCCACACCAGAACTGGTTGCATGGGTGAGAGAGCGATCAGAAGACCCGCGCACCCAGCGCGTGATGCTTCGCGCGCTGGGTGATATCGGCAAATGCACGGAGCGACTCCGGAATGGCGAGGATATCCGCACGGTCTTCCGCGATCATCACCGCGCACAGGTTGCTTTGGGCGTCGTTCCCAAGCCCGTGCAGGTGCTCATCAGGGAAATCGAACGGCTGGGGGGAGCTGCCAAGGTGCTGGGAGCGGGGGGAAAGACCGGAGGTGGAGGCACGGTGCTGGCGCTCCACAAGAACCCCGATCTCATCCGGCCGGTGATCCGGAAGAATGCGCAAAGTTTTATGCCTCTTCTCCCAACAAAATGACCACCGCCCGCTCTACGCCCAATATCGCCTTCATCAAGTACTGGGGTAACCGAAGTGACGAACTCAGGCTACCCATGGCCCCTTCCCTTTCGATGACCTTAGACCAGCCAACCGTGGAGATCGCGGTGGAGGACGCGGAAACCTTTGCCGTCCGTTCCTTCCTCGCGGATGGATCGGAGAAAACACTCAAAGAGAAAGATATCGAACGCTTTCGGAAGGTCATAGCTTTGATGCGAAGGTACATCGCCACATTGGGAGCGGAGAGTGCCCTTTCCGAGAGACTGTTGATCACTGTCCGTTCCCACATCCCTCCTGCCATCGGCCTCGCCTCCTCCGCAGCGGTCTTCAGCTGCCTCGCGAAAGCAATTGCCGGCTTCATTCAGGATAAAAAGGGGCTTACGGACAAACAAATCAGCATCCTCGCTAGGCTCGGATCCGGTTCCGCTGCGCGAAGTATCTTCGGCGGATTTTCGACGCTCGAAGAAGGGAACGGGATGGAGATAGGAAATTCCTGGAGCGAGCAGATCGCCGACGAATCACACTGGTTGCTTCACGATATCGTGGTTATCCCCGCAATGGAGGAAAAGAAAGTGGGATCGACCGAAGGCCACGCATTGGCTTCTAAAAGCCCTTTCTACGCTGCACGCGTCGAGGCCATCCGCTCGCGACGCCAGCAGGAATGCATCGATGCGATCCGGACAAAAGATTTTGAAGCGCTCCAGCGCGTGACGGAAGAAGACTGTCTCGACATGCATCATGTGATGGAGACATCGTCCCCACCCCTGCACTACCTCAATGCGGAAACGCATCGGATCGTCGATTCCATCAAAGAATTGCGCACGAAGCAGCATCTGCCCGTGCTCTTCACCATGGATGCCGGACCAACAGTCCACCTTGTGTGTCCAG
>JAQTQU010000055.1 GCA_028712095.1 Candidatus Peribacteraceae bacterium | reverse complement strand
AAAGCGCTGCGCCAGAGACATCCCTCCGCTATCGCCGCCACATAGGCGCGTTTCCGGGATTTTGTTTGTTTCTGTTCGGTTTCTGTGTGTTGTTTAGTTTGACTGAAGCCATGCCACGAGTGGTTCTACTACAGTGCGCGGCTGGAATTTTTCGACGAAGAGCGCATGTCCGCTTTCCGCAATGTGCTGGCTCAGTTGTGGGCTGGATTTGAGCTCGCGGATTTTCTCGGCGAGGTCGTGCGGGTCTCCCGGCGTCACGAGCAAGGCCTGTTCCCGATCCCGGAATGTCCGCGAGGACGCAGGCGTGCGCGCGGTGATGAGAGGTTTTTTCATGGCCATGATTTCGAATGCCTTGGTGGGGATGACGCGCCGGGCTTTGGCTCCCGTGCCGAAGATGCCGAGGCTCACGTCCGCGCCCGCGATGAAGTCCGGGATGTCTCCGAGTGTTTTCATACCCACAAATCTGACGTTCGGGAGGTCGTTCGCGCGTTCCTGCATGTCTCGCAGCGTCTGTCCTTTGCCCGCGAGTTCGAATACGATGTCATCATCCTGGAGTTCCCGCGCCGCGTCGATGATCGTCTCGATGCCATGGAGAGGGATGAACGATCCGTGGAAGCGGACGCGGAATGATTTGTTACAGGTTACAGGTTGCAGGTTACAGGTTAGACGGAAGAGGTCCGTCCGGCATCCGACGGGGATGACGAGGAACTTCTCACGCGCGATGCGGTATCGTTTCACGAAGAAATCGCGGTGCTCTTCCGTATCGATGAGGATCACGTCGGCGAGCACACAGGCCATCCAATCGATGAGCCACAGCATCCACGCCTTGGGATGCCACGGACTGATGCGTGCGCGATCTTCCACCTCCGTCTCGTAGAGTGAGATGAAAATATCGAGGACGACGGGAATATTTTTCTGCCGTGCCAGCCGCCAGGCGAGCGGCATCAGATGATGACCGGGGAATGCGACATAGAGAGCGTCGATCGGATCCTTCGCGTTGTGCCACTGCCTGCGCAGTTCCTGGATTTTCGGCAGTAATCCGCGCGCGTCAGTTCTGCAGAGCCGCACGGAACATCCCGATTCTTCCAGACCCCTGCGGATCACCCACGAGCGCTGTCCCTCAAGGTCAAAGTAGCCGAAGGCACAGATGGTCTTCATCACACGTAGACGAAGAATTTGTAGATGAAGAAGTTCCACAGCACCACCATGCCCATGGTGAGGAGCTTCGCCACCTGTTTTTCCATCCCGAGTCCATCCACGAGCCCGTAGAGCACGATGGCGCCTACGAGGATGTTGGCCATGTCCACAACGAAGAAGCGCAGCAGGTGCCGCATGAAGTCGTTCTTTTTCTTAAACGCGACGTACTTATTCATGAGGAAGGTCGTAAAGAATCCGAGAATGCCGCTCACCACCGTCGCCGCCACGTACCAGATATCGAGGCGGATCAACAAAGCGAAGCTGCCGAAATCCACGACGGCCGCCGTTCCGCCGCTCAGAACATAGAGGGAGAATTGCGGAAGGTGGCGGAGGATACGCTTCATGGTTGCGGGCAGTCGGACGGGGGATCGAGGATGATGTACCGACCGCTGACGGTGCGGTAAGCATCCCGTTTTGTCTCCAGATTTTCGTAACTCTCCTTTCGGAATACGGGGAGGCACTTTGACTGATCCAGTCTTGTCCTCACCTCCGGCGGCTGGCGTTCTGCGTGACGCAGCTCCTCGGAGAGGAAGAGCCATCGGTCATTCCGCGGCAGGCGCACGAAGACCTCCGGCGAAAGGATGACGAGGTCGCGCTCCTGCCACTCTGCGATGAGCGCTTGCGCCGCATCTGCCGCTTCGGGCGAGTCGGACGATCCGCCTCCGGTGTACTGCCAATATCCCTGTGCGATCACGATGCCGCTGAGCAGGAGGGTTGCCCCGGTTCTCCCCAGGAGTTTCCGCGCGCCGGCGGGCACAAAGAGGAAGAGCAGCAGTGTGGAGGGGAGCAGCGCCCGGTACCATCCCGGTCCATTCAGGAAGTAGAGGGCGAAGAGTGCGATGATCGAGAAGAGGATAACGGACAGCGAGCCCCTGAGCGAAGAGCGAACGGTCCACCAGCCGATCCCGGCGAGGACGGCAACCAACACATAGTGGCCGTAGGCCGCGCGGAGCAGCTCCCGAGGGCGTGCGATGATGGAGACGAACGCGTCTTCGGGGACAACACTCTTCTTCTCGAAGAGGAAGATGCGGATCTCGTCGAAGAATCCCGGTTCGAGGATGCCCATCCAGTACGATCCGATGAGAGCGATACCTGCTGTGCTCGCCGCTGCGACAAGGAGGAATCGTGTTTCTGTCCCGCGGAGCCTGATCGCGGCGACGATCCATGCGAGTATCAAGGCGGGCAGCACGAGGCCAAAGGGGAGCTTGGTCATCACGGCGAGGCCGAATGCGGCTCCGCTCATCAGCGCAATGCTGGGGCTCATTTCCCGTTGCATCAGGAGCAAGCCCACGATGATGAAGAAGAACCCCGGCACTTCGCCAAGAACGGGCTTGCCGGTGTTGATGAAGGCGGAGAAGGAAATCATCAGGGCTGCGGTCCACCGTGCCGCCGTCCGGTCCACCGTACGCCGCACGAACAGGTACGAGGCAATCGTTGTACCGAGCAGAAAGAGCACCATCGGTATCCGTGCGATTCCCACGGAGAAGCCGAAGAGGCGAATGGCGAGCGCCACCGGATACAGGAGCGTCGGGCCGACGGCGAGAATGTACGGATGCGGCCAGAAGTATCCCAGAATCGGCAGTCCGTAGCCGTCTCCCTCGGCGACGGATTTCGCCACGATCATGAAGAGGCTGTCATCCGCCCACGCGGCAGGGAATGTTCCAAGATCGCGCAGCGCGAAAAACAGGAACAGCGCGAGCAACAGACATTCGGGTAACCACTGGGCCAGTCGTCTAAAGCAGGTCATGCGCATGAAGTACGTCCTAGCTTGTCATGTTGACGTGCTTGATGCAATTCTGCCAAATTGGCAACCAAGCGTTGCTTGCAGCTATCAATATCTTGGTACACGAGGGGCGTGAACGAGGTCGTGCCTTCGGAGTTCTGAACACAATTTCTCCCCTTCCTCGGTAGTGTCGAACCATGTCGTGTAATCATTCTCGTGGCCTCGGGGTGGGGAATCTACCTTCCGTACACCCATTGCATACTTTGTGATGTAGACTTGCCTCACCCAGCCGAGTTCCACGAGGGATTGCATGCAGCCCGGCCTACCGAATGCGAATGGGCCTATATCATCGGGGGATGGGTTCTGCAGATTTTTCATATTACTATGGAGCAATGCGATGAGTCCGACCAGTCTAGAAAAAACCTGGTGACGGTCGAGTCCCGTGCCCGTGCTCTGCGCAAGCTCGGTACACCTCTCGAAGTGCGCCAGTGCAATTGGATTGTTTTCCTGGAGGAGACGGAGAGCTAACTGAAATTCAAATTCCTCAGTGGTGGAATATGCTGTCACTTTGTCGCATTGCATTTGCGTGAGGCTCTGGATGACAGAAATTTCCGCCTTTTCCTTTTGGCGCAGTTCATTGATTGTTCGCTCTGCAGCCTGTCTCGCTATCTGTAAGTCACCTTCACGGTAGCCCCTTTCGAGATCTGTTGTATCCATAGGGGCGAAAGGCTACGCCTGCTTCCAGCATCGTCAAGATCATGCCCAAGCGATTTTCTGCGGATTTGTGGCTTTCGTGTAGTACCATACTGTTATGGAATCGATTTCTGTTGTGCAGAGCAAAGAACGAACCCTTGCGATTTTTGTCCGCAAAGGATTGCCTGTGGACGGCACACGCTTTGTCACGTCACAGCAGGATGCTCTGCAGCTGGGCGTCTTCGAACGGCCCGCCGGGTACCGCGTGCGCGCCCATCGGCACAGGGAGCTCCCCGCGGAGAAGCGGATGGGAGCGGAGTTTCTGTACATCGAGTCCGGCGAAGCCAAAGTGACGGTGTACGATGAAACGTGGAACGTCATTGCCGAAGAGACGGTGCGGTCAGGCGACGTGCTGCTCTTTCTCGCCGGAGGTCATCAGGTCGAGATGCTCACGCCTACGCGGTTTCTGGAGGTGAAGCAGGGGCCGTACCCCGGCGATGCGCAAGCGAAAATTTTCCGCGACCCATCATGACTGTGCCCGTGAATGAGCCGGTGATCACGGCCGAGGCCAAGCAGAATGTGCATGAGGCGCTCGAGAGCGGCTGGGTCTCGTCCGCAGGACGATACATCCAGGAGTTTGAAGCGGCGTATGCGCGGTACCTGGGCGTGAAGCACGCGATCACCACGACCAGCGGGACGACAGCGCTCCACTTGGCGCTCGCGGCATTGGGCATCGGTCCCGGTGACGAGGTGATCGTGCCGGATTTCACCATGATTGCCTCGGCGTTCGCGGTACTCCATGCCGGGGCCCGTCCCGTCTTCGTGGATGTCGATCCTGCGATTTATACCATCGACCCATCGCAGATCGCAGCCAAGATCACGCCGCGTACCAAGGCCATTATGCCCGTGCACATCTACGGGCATCCCGCCGATATGGATCCCATTCTCACACTCGCGCGCGAGTGGAAGATCGCCGTCGTCGAAGATGCCGCGGAGGCGCATGGGGCGGAGTACAAAGGGCGGCTCTGCGGTTCGATGGGCACCGTGAACGCCTTCAGTTTCTACGGCAACAAGATCATCACGACGGGAGAGGGTGGCATGGTAGTCACGGATGACGACGCCATCGCAATTCGTGCCCGTTCGCTCCGCGATCTCGCCCACTCTCCCTCCAAGCGGTTCACGCACGAAACGGTGGGGTTCAACTACCGCATGACGAACCTGCAGGCGGGATTGGGTCTCGGTCAGTTGCAGCATATCGCGGAATTTCTGAAGAAGAAGCAATGGATGGCGGAGCGGTACGCGCAGGGCCTTGCCGGCGTGCGGGGGCTGCGTTTGCCCGTCACCCGTCCCTGGGCGAAGAACGTGTACTGGATGTACGCCGTGCTCGTCGAAGACGCGTTCGGTATGACGCGCGATGCATTCCGGGCCGCGCTCAAAGAACGTGGCATCGACACGCGTGATTTCTTCACTTCCTGTGCGGCTCAACCCGCCCTCCACGACGCCGACCCCCCGCCCCTCGGCCTTGCTCGGGGCCTTCGGCAGGGTCCCTTCCCCGTGACAGAGGATATTGCAGAACGGGGGTTGTACCTTCCCTCCGGACTTGCGCTGACCGAAGAGCAGATCAGCGCAGTCATCTCGGCTATTCGTGAAATTGCCCATGCCTGATATTGCACTCGTTTCCGTCATCCTGCCCACGTACAACGAAGCGGGCAATATCATCCCGCTCGTGGAGGCCATTGACCGTGCCATCACGCTTCCGCACGAGATCATCGTGGTGGATGACAACTCTCCGGACGGCACATCGCGGCTCATGCAGGAGGAGATCGATGCAGGGCGTATTCCCGGTCTGCGCCTTGAAACACGCATGACGGATCGGGGCCTGACGAAAAGCATTTGGCGGGGTATCGAACTGGCACGCGGAGATACTGTTGTGTGGATGGACTGCGATTTCTCCATGCCACCCGAAAAAATTCCCGAGCTCCTCCAGAAGGTCCGCGAGGGCTACGACATTGCGGTGGGTTCGCGTTTCGTTGCGGGCGGCAGTGCGAAACAGGGCACGCTCGGTGCAGCCAATGAATCTTTTATCGCCACTGTGCTCAGCCGCGGCCTCAATCTTGTGCTCCGGCTCGCCATCTCGCCGAAGTTCCGTGATTACACCAGCGGCTTTATCGCGGTGCGGCGGGATGTGTTCCGGCAGATCCGTCTCACGGGGGATTACGGCGAGTACTTCATGGATCTCATGGCCCGCGCGATGATGCTCGGGTACTCCTTCGTGGAGGTTCCGTACGTCAACGCGGTGCGCCGCGTCGGCGAATCCAAGACGGCGCCGAATCTGCGCGTGCTCTTCCGGCGCGGTATCCGGTACCTCGCAATGATCCTGCGGCTATGGAGATTGAAGGTGTGCCGTCTCTGCGGCGGTTCGATTGCCGACCGCAATGCATTGCCTTCATGAATCATGAAGTTGATCCGCAAACTTCTTCGTCGGCGGTGGGGCATCGGGGTTCTCCTCTCTTTCGCGCTGGTGCTGCTCTGGCTCCCGGGTCTGCGTCTGCCCATCATCAGCGATACAACCGTCTATGCGCTCCTCGGGGAGAGCCTGTGGCGGCACGGGACGTACATGTTCAACGGCGCGCCCTACGCCAAACACCTGCCCTTCCATGCGTTCGCCTCGTATCCCCTCGTGTGGCTTCTGGGTGCGCAGGTCGGCATGAAAGTCAGCACACTTCTGGCGGGACTTGGTGTGCTCTCGGCAACGTTCCTCCTTCTGAAGCGCCCGTTTGGAGTGTCTGTTGCATTGCTTGCGACGGTATTCGT
>JAQTQU010000013.1 GCA_028712095.1 Candidatus Peribacteraceae bacterium | reverse complement strand
ACATGAAGCTGCCCATCCGCATCGAGGTGGCGCCCTCGGGCACGACCGCACAGGGCATTCAGCAGGAGCTCTTCATCGTACAGAAGATGGAGAAGCCCGCCCTGCTCGAAGCACTGCTCAAGGAACACCGCGGATCGATTCTGGTCTTCTCGCGCACCAAGCACGGGGCGAAGAAGATCACGAGATCATTGAGAGCCCTGGGCCATGCCGCCGCCGAGATCCACGCCAACCGCTCGCTCAACTAGCGGCGCGAGGCGCTGCAGGGCTTCAAGACGGGCCGGTACCGCATCCTCGTCGCCACGGATATCGCGGCGCGCGGCATCGACGTGACGGGCATCGAAGTCGTGATCAACTACGATCTGCCGGATGACCCGAACGACTACGTGCACCGCATCGGCCGCACCGCGCGCGCCGGCAGAGAGGGACGCGCCATCTCCTTCGCGACCTTTGACCAGAAGGACTCCATCCGCGACATCGAAAGACTGGTCCGCTCGACGCTGCGTCGTCCCCCCACTCCGCCGCTCCCGAAGCGCGACCCGCTGCCCCCTCCCTTGGAGCAGACGACCCCCGATCGCCCGTGGCAACACCCGGCACCCCGCCCCTTCCGCCCGAACAGAAATTTCCGGTCGTTCCGCGGTCCGCGCAGACGCAGGTGAATGAGTCTGCTACCATGAAAGCACCCATGGGAAAAACCTCTTCCTCCACGGTGCTGGACTCGCCCACAGGAACGCAGGGCGCCATCGTGCTTCCGGTCGTCGCCTTTGCGATCCCCTTCTTCGTCTCGGGCCCCCAGTGGCTCACGGGAACCGCCGTGAACTGTCTGCTGATTCTCGCGGCCGCCCGGTTACCCCGGCGGTACGTTTGGCCGGTTATTGTGCTGCCGAGCATCGGCGCCGTTGCACACGGGGCGCTTTTCGGACCCTTCACACGCTTTCTTCTCATCTTCATCCCGTTTATCTGGGCAGGAAACTGGATCTTTCTTGCAGCGTTTCTGCGCCTGCGATCCGCCTCACCACTGCTGGCCTTGTGTGCCGGAGCCCTGATCAAAGCCACATTCCTCGCGCTCTTCGCGCTCGTCTTTTTCCGCTTCGGGCTCGTACCGCAGGCCTTCATCACCTCGATGAGCCTGATGCAGTTCGTCACCGCCGTTGCCGGAGGAATCCTTGCGCTGATGATCCTGCGTTTTCTCGAAACAGCACATGAACGACATTGAACGCTGCATCGCGCTCTTCGAGAAGAAGGCGCCGCTCGTCGCCATGCTCGCGCCGTCCTTCCCGGTCGTCTACAGCTATCCGCAGATCGTCGCGCGCCTGAAAAAACTGGGGTTCACAGCGGTACTCGAAGTCTCGGCGGGAGCGGTGAAAACCAATGAGCAGGTGGTGGCGCTCCTCAAGAAAGATCCGGCCAGACGATTCATTTCGAGCCCCTGCGCCGGGTTCGTGCGCATGGTGCGCAAAGATTACCCGCAACTCATTCCCATGCTCGCTTTCGCTGCAGATTCGCCCATGATCCAAACGGCGCGCATCGCGAAAGAAAAGTATCCCGATTGCCAGCCCGTGTTCATCGGCCCCTGCTTCGCCAAGAAACTGGAAGCGTCGGAGGACTATCCTGACCTGAATATCCTCGTGCTCACGTACAGGGAACTCGATGCAGTCTTGGAGCACTTCCAGATCGGCGAAGACGCCGACTCATCTCCTGCAACATTCGATGTCGCCGCAGCCGCAACGCGCAGCTACCCCATGGATGGCGGACTCACGATCACCAGCGGCCTCAAAGACGTGCTCAAGCCGGAAGAAATCCGCATCATCTCGGGCTACAAGCAGATCCCTGCGGTGCTGGAGGAATTCCAGAGGAATCCCAAAATCCGCTTCGTGGACGTGCTCTTCTGCGAGGGCGGCTGCATCGCAGGCCCGGGCATCATCTCGACCCTGCCACCCGACGAGCGCAAGAAGCGCATCGCGGATTATCAGAAATTCATGGACGCAGGACATCGTTGAGCTTCTGAAGTTTCGGAGGAATGTTCAATCGAAATACGGTCAGCTGGAGACGCGGGGTCTTCCCTCTCCCAATGGGAGAGGGCCAGGGAGAGGGGATTTAATTTCTCGATAACACCCCATCTTCTCTGCCATGCAGGTCAACACTGCGTCGCAATCTTCCATTACCGATCCATTGTTGAATCGCAACACTTCAAGACCCTGTGCACGCAGAAAATTTTCCCGCTTCCGATCTTTTCGCTCTGCATCCGGCTGGAAGTGTGCTTCGCCATCGATCTCAATGACAAGTTTCTTCTCTACGCACAAAAAATCCACGATGTATGGACCTACAGGAACCTGCCGCCTGAACTTGAGATGATGAAACCGCTTTGAACGCAGATATCGCCAGAGCTTCTGTTCGCCCGATGTCTGTTTTCTGCGCAAACGACGAGCAAAACGAATTTTCGGCGCGTGCGTACAATGGAGAAAATTCCGAAGCATAGCGAAGCAATGTAGCACCGTATCAACCCCCTCCCCTTTCTCCCCTCCCGACGGAAGGGGAAACGCAGAAACGGGCCGTCTTGGGCAGACATATCAGCAATCTATGGACGCAGGACATCTCTGAGCTTCGCAAGCTTCGGGGCAATGACCATCGAGCAGTAGGGCGCTTCGGGATTGCGGTCGTAGTACTGACGATGCTCTGCTTCCGCCGGAAAGAATTTTTTGAGAAGTTTCACCTCCGTGACAATAGGGGAAGAAAACTGGGTCTGGGCTTTCTGCAGGGCTGCCGTGATCTTTGACTCCTGCAGAGGATCCGTCCACAAAATGACAGACCGGTACTGTGTGCCGGCATCCGCTCCCTGACGATCGGGTGACGTGGGATCATGCGCAGCAAAGAAGACAGCCAATACATCTTCGAGTGAAAGCCTGCCTGGATCGAATGTCACTTCGAGCACTTCAGCATGACCTGTGCGTCCGGTGCACACCTGTGCGTAGGTTGGATGCTCCGTTTCGCCACCTGCGTAGCCCGGCATCACCGAGAGCACACCCGGCACACGCTGGAACACCGCCTCGGTGCACCAGAAGCATCCGCCGCCGAGGACGATGCGCTCGGGAATGACCGGGAGGGAAGGGGGCAGATGTCCTTGAGATATCGGGGCACGCTGATGTGATGCAGCTCTACGTTTCACTTCTATCAGGGATGAAGCGCATGGAGAGTGAATTGACGCAGTGACGCGTGTCTTTTTCGGTGAGGTGCTCGCCGTGAAATACGTGCCCAAAATGCGCACCGCACCGCGCGCACTGGATTTCGATTCGCAAACCGTCGGGGTCGGCAAGACGTTTCACGGCACCGGGAATCTCATCGTCGAAACTCGGCCACCCGCAGCCGGAATGGAATTTATCCCGCGACCGGTACAGATGCGCCCCGCACCGGCGACAGACGTACGTTCCCTGCCCCCAAAAATCATCGTACTCACCCGAGAACGGCGGCTCGGTGCCTTTGCCGACGATGACGTGCGCTTCTTCGGGCGAAAGCGGAAACAATTCCATGCCTCATTTTCCCCTCTGCTGACATCCAGAAGCAATCGACCAACCGGACCCGGCGGTCTGCCGTAGATGCAGAACATCTTATTTCTTCTTGCCTGAGCGCAGGCCGTTGACAAACTTGCGTATCACTCCCGGAATCTGCCGACGGTAACGGATCACCGCATAGATGATGGCCCCGACCACGATAAGGGGGCCCATCCGCCAGCCGATCGAGAACAGCGCGCCGATCAGGATGATGACGATGGCGATGCTGAGGAGCTCCATGGACATATGGTATCACGCCTCTTGCACGGGCATCGGCGGAGCGTCGTGCGTCAGCATGTAGTCGAACATTTCTTCCATGCTGGGTACGCGCGGATTGCCCTCGGCATCGCGATAGATCGGATCGTGCATGATACGGTCGCGTTCGGTGCTGGCAAAGTAGACCCCGCCCCGCTTTCCGAAACGCGTATCTGGCAGATCTTTGCCGATGCAGAAGTGCTCATCCGTCGGATCTTTCGCGTGCTGAAGGAACAGACAACTGCCCGGTTCGATGCACGAAATGCAATTGCGGACCGCGTGCTGTGCATACGCAATACGTGCCTCGGGCGAGCGTTTTTCCTCCGGCACTTCGATGTACCGTCCGGGATAGCCGGTGGGGCTTCTGTCATTCGTCACGACCCGATAACGCGGGTTTAAGTAGACATCCCGGATGATCGCGTCGTCCAGCTTCGACTCTTGTGTCAGAAGTCCCCGGATGCCGATGCCGACACCCTGATAGCCCATAGCAAGAGCCTGCTTAATCTGGTTGCGGTACGCGATGCCTCCTGCCAGCACCACAGGAATCGTGGGTGCGAATTTTCGTATGCCTTCGCGTATGGCGACCGGATCGAATTTTTCGGCTTTCACGGCATCCTCTGCGCTTCCCGCCCCCAGATGACCGCCGGCGAATTGCGGCAGCTCCACCAGAAGAAGCCGGATGCGCGCATTGATCTGCTTCGCCACACGCACCGTCCAGCGTGCGGCAGTGGAAGAAGATACGATCGGCATCAGCTCCATGCCGGAATACTGCTGCATCTGTTGCATATCCGCCGACTCCAGAATGCCCGCTCCCGCGGCGAGGGTATCGACGTTACCGGCGCTTCCATATGCATCGATGGCACGGTTGAACCCTGTGAGTTTTTTCATGGCATTACCGCCGAGAATGGCATGAGAATGTTGCGCATGAACCTCCTGCACCTGCTCCGTCGCTTTGCGGTCATTCTCATCCAAAAAAAGCGCTCCCCGCTCCGCATGACTGAGATGGCTGAGATCATTTGCCGTGATGGCGAATCCGGGAGCGGCGGAAGAAAGAAAGGGAATACCGCCGATCCTTATCGCCTCCGCGGCATATTCATGATCCGTGAAATCCACTCCCATCGCCTGAAAGAAAATCGGGATCGGCACTTCGCCCGCGTACATGGCTTCGAGAAACGAGCTCTTCTCGGCATCGGACGCAAAGTGCGGGACTTTCAGGTCCTCCATCGATGCATTGCTACAATCCATATTCGGCATAGGGGCGGATAGTAACCAACTCTCATTCATGCGTCGAGTCATGACCTGACCTTTCTGATGAAATACCTCCCCGGGCAGAAATGCGTGACAGAAGGACGACGCTCTCGTACGCTAGCCGCACTTTGCCTCGTCTTATGATCAACCGGTACGGTTTCTCTCTGATCCGGCTCATTGTGCTCATCGCATGTATTGCCATTGCGGCAGTCATGATCTTCATTGCCCTCAATCCCGCACGACGCATCCGCGCGAACCGCAATGCGCGGCGGACGGCGGACGTGACGGCGATCCTGCAGGCAACGCAGGCCTACGTGTCCGAAAACGCTACCCTTCCGCCCGACATCGATACGGATGTCGGCAGTGTGCAGCTCATCGGCAGGAATCCCGGTGATTGCGCGACCATCCGCTGCCCGGGACACGCGCTTCCCGCAGAGCACTGTGCCATACCGGATTTGGACGCAAGCCTGCAACCGTACCTCGGGAACATGCCCGCGGATCCCAAATCGGGCAGCGAGAGTGACACGCGCTACTTCATCAATCAGGATGCAAACCATGCCGTGACGGTGGGGGCCTGCGATGCCGAGACAGAAGATCTGAGTGATACGACAGCGCCTCCAATCATCGAGATGACTCAATGACGTATCTGTTCCCGGCGCTCCAGTTCGCTTCCGCCGCTTCAGCGCGACGCTGTCCGCAGGGCGTGGGATACTGCCCCGTCACGCAGGCCATGCAGAGCGAACGGATCTCGCAGCCGATTGCGAGAGGAATCACCTCGACCGGCAAAAACTGAATGGAATCCACACCCAACCGCGCCGCAATGACCCGCAGAACTTCGTCAGGCAGGGTGCCGGACTTCAGCGTTGAGTTAAAGTTCTGCCGCGCGATGAGTTCTTTGATCTCGGGAAAGTCGATGCCGTAGAAACACGGCGAGAGAATGGGCGGGCACGCGAGCCGCAGATGAATCTGTGCGACCCCCCCCTCCTGCCGCAGCCGGCGGATGAGCTCGCGCATGGTGGTGCCGCGCACCAGACTGTCATCGACGAGGACGATGCTTTTGCCTTCGAGAACGGATCGGTTGATGCCGTACTTCTGCTGTGCTTTCAGCGTGCGCGCCGGATCGCCCTTCGTGAAGGTACGCACGCCCGGCAACAGATTGATAATACCGTCTTGCAGCAGCGGCCACTGTTTCTGCTGTGCATAGGCATCGGCGGCAATGCGCGCCGAGTCAGGCACCGCAACAACAGAGCTCCCTTTGGGGGCGAGGGTATCGAGCAGCGCGAGAATCCTTCCGCTGGCGTAGCGTGCCGCACCCACATGCGAGCCGTCGAAACTCGATTCCACATTCGAGAAGTACACCCACTCAAAGAAGCATCTCTGCGGATCGGGATCCGCCACCTGTTGAAACTGCAATCCGTCGTGACGCGCGATCAGAAGCTCTCCGGGATGGATCGGAACAGGGTCCACACCGGGTTGTACTTCGCGCATCGCCTTGTCTTCGGAGACTACAAGCACACACCCATCATCGTTCACTGCGTAATTCAGTGGATGCCTGCCCTGCCGGTCGCGATACGCAACGAGGGTGCGATCCGGCAACAGCATGGCGATGTTGAACGATCCATCAACGTTCTGCTCCACATCCGCAAACACCGCGGCGAGATTGGCGGACGTGTGACGCTGAATCCCGCGCAGAATCTGCAGCTTGAGCAGCTCGGTGTCGCCGGTGGTCCTGAGAACCGTTCCGCGATCACGTTCACTGACACGGAGTTCATCGGCATTCGCCAGCGTACCGTTCCAGCCGAAGACAAAGCGTTCGTCCGGGTTACTGGAACGATGCTGTTCCGGCTGGGCAAGGGCGCGTTCCTCCGATCCGGCCGTGGCGTAGCGCGTGTGCCCGAGAGCCGCCCGGTCAGAAAGTCCGCGGAGACGACGCGGTGTGAGCACCTGCCGCACGTGTCCGTTCTGTTTCACGACGCGAAACCCTCCGTCTTCCGGAACCGCAATGCCGGCAGCCAAACCACCGCGATGCTCAAGATTACGCGTCATGGCTGCCACCAGATCGACAACATTGTGCCCCTCTTCAGGGTGCATCGCCCCCGCAACGCCGCATTCATGGTGCACATCTTCGAGCATGGGAGAAAAAGTATTCTACAATACTTTGGAGTATATGCACGACAACTCCGGCCGGAATATCCACCGCAAAACGGCACGGGAGTACACTTTCCGGCATGAACAGCCGTATCTCTCTTCTTTTCCCGATCTTGCTTTCCGGTGCGCTGGCACTGCATGCCGGCGTCCTCCTCCCGGTCGTGCGGGCGGCCCCTGCGCCGACTCCCCCCGCGCAGGTGAACAGCAGGATCGAAGGCGAGAAAAACCGTCAGAAGGACAGTCGGGTCCGCACGTGCGATGAAGTGGGATTGTGCGCCAAGGACGAGAAGAGACTGCTCCTCGGATCGAAAGCCCCGCGCGATGTCTTCTCGGCCCTGCTCAAGGGATGCCGCGCCAAGCGCTGGCTCAACAATGATGTCGTCCTCAAGTGCCCGAGCGATGTGTCGATTCCCGGTGCGAGTACGGAGCGCGTGTTCAAGACGCAGGATTTCTTCTCGGTGGAACAGGTGCAGGCCGCGACCGTGCAGCAGCAGGGCATCAACGGAGCCGGCGTGAAGGTGGCCGTGCTCGATACGGGCATCGATATGACGCATCCCGAAGTGGCGGGGCGCATCGTGGAGCAGTCGTCGTTCGTCACCGGCAGCACCGCAGCCGACGGTCACGGGCACGGGACGCACGTGGCGGGCATCGTCGCGGGGGCGGGCAGCGTCATCCATCAGGATGAGAACGGCGCCAACCGCATTCTCGGCACAAGCCCGCAGGCCGATCTGCTCATCGGCAAAGTCTGCAACGACGACGGCTGGTGCGCGGAGGGGGATATTCTCGCCGGCATCGAATGGGCGGTGGGCAGAGGAGCCAAAGTGATCAACTTGAGTCTGGGGGGCGGCGCCTTCATGGATGCCTGTGACAGCGATCCTCTGGCAGCGAAAGCCAACTGGGCCGTCAATCAGGGCACGCTGGTCATCGCCGCCGCCGGCAACGGCGCGGAAGCCACGTCGGGGGTTTCGACCCCCGGGTGCGCCTCGAAGGCCGTCGCGGTGGGCGCGCTGGACCGGAGCAACGTGCGGCAAATCTGGTCGGGCAACGGCCCGGCGCTGGATCTGATGGCGCCGGGGCTGGGTATTCTGTCGTCCCTCCCCTGCGTCGTCTCGGGCACCTGCCCCGAAGCGGGCTACGGCTGGTGGAGCGGGACGAGCATGGCGTCGCCGCACGTGGCCGGCATCGCCGCGCTGGTCCGCGGCGTGAATCCTTCACTCACCGCCGACGAGGCACGCGACGTCCTCTTCCAGACCGCCTACGATCTGGGCAGTGCGGGACGGGATGACTCGTACGGGTTCGGACGCGTCGATGCGGCGGCGGCCGTTGCGCGCGCCAAAGATTTCGACAGCGACGGGTCCCCCCTTCCACTGGATTGCAACGATCGTAACAGTGCCGTATCACCGCTGCAGAGTGAAGTCTGCGGCAATGGTGTGGACGACGATTGCGACGGAACGGCCGACGAAGGGTGCTCCCCGCCGTCACCTTCTTCTTCCTCTTCCTCCGTCTCGCTGTTCTCTTCCGTTTCGTCCGCCTCCTCCGTTGCTTCTGCTTCCTCTGCTGCGTTCCCGTCCTCGTCCAGCTCCTCTTCGGCAGCTTCGTCGGTGCGCTCCTCCTCCCGCTCCTCCTCCTCGCAATCGGAGCACGACGAGTATGACGACAGACGTTCTTCCTCCTCCGTGAGCAGCCGGGCCGAGCAGGAGCGCGAGAGGGAACACAGCTCCCAATCCTCGGAACAAAACGAGAACCGCAACCGCCAGTGCAACTGGAATCACTGGTGGGAACCGTGGCTTCCGTGGGCAACGTGTCCGGATGCATCCCCGCCTCCGGGCGCCGACCAGCCGCGTCCGATCGACGCCCCGCCCGGACAGGATCGCAACAGCGACTCCGCCGGTCAAAACAGCCGCGGCAGGAACGAACGGTGATTTTGTCCGCCTCCTGTCTTGACTGTCTGCCCTCCCGTGCGCAGAGTGCGCGCCATGGCAATTTTCGTTGAGCATCTCACGGCAGCCGATCTTCGCGATCCCACGAGTCAGCGAGGCCGGTTGGTGGAAGATGTCATCGAACGCATCAGTGAGGCAGAAGGCGTTTTGCAGTGCGCCATCCGGGAACGGATCGGACGGCAACTTCGACAACAGGGCATCACCTATGAGCTCCTGCTCTCTGATCACAAAATCATGCACATCACACAGAAACAACCCGCCGTTCCGCCCTCTCCATTCGATGAACACTTTGACGAAGAGATCTTCCTCCCAACCAGCAAGGGATCATTGGGGAATCCCTACGAGGCAAAAGCTACCCCTGCAATGATGGTGTTGCTCGGAATGACTCGCACTCCCACCGCAACAGCCGACGCTTGCGCTGCCGTCCCCCCGCAAACTCCCCCATCCCGCCGGCCACAGGAAGCACCCGGTGACACGGAACAAAAATCGGGAGTGGATTCTTGCGGAGCGCAGACCCTACTGCTCGCGCCGCACGCGGATGCCCGATGCGCCGCGCCAGTTCACCGTAGGTGATGGTGGAACCGAAGGGCACTTTTTGTACGCCTGCCCAAACAGCGCGTTCAAACTTAGTACCACGCAGTGATACGTTCGGGTGGAATGAACGGCGTGTATGTGCAAAGTATTCTTTCAACTCACGCACGGCATCGGCTTTCATTGCCTCTGGCAGCACTGCGCGTGCGTGACGGATCGCCCACGAGAGATCGGAGTGTGGCATGGGAAGTCTCATTGTACAGCAACGAAGAACGAGTCCTGTCTCTCCGTGGCAGCGTTGCTGCCGGTTGTGTACCATCCCCACGATGGAATGTACTGGCGAACGCGCCATTGAAGGCCAGTCGTCTGCACGCACCATGGCGGATCACTTGGAGCGTTATCGTTTTGCGCAACAATTCGTCCAAGGAAAAGATGTATTGGATATCGCCTGTGGTTCGGGGTACGGGACTGCGCTGCTTGCTGAAGGAGGCGCGAGAAGTGTTGTGGGGATGGATCTCTCCTCCGCAGCCATTGAGTACGCGAAAAAGGAGCATGCATCCGGGCAGATCTCGTTTCGTCAGGGAGATCTCCAAACACCGCATCTCCCCACTACATTTGATGTCATCGTCACATTTGAAACCATTGAACATGTGCAGGAATACATGCAAGCCCTCCACGCACTCTTCGAGGCACTGCGCCCCCATGGAACACTGATTCTCTCTACGCCCAATCGCCGTATCACCTCCCCTCACCTCCGGTCATTACACGGAAAACCCAACAACCCATTTCATGTGCGGGAATTCCTGCCCGAGGAAATGTCCACGTTCCTCCGGCAGGTCGGCTTTCTGCCGGAACACATCCGCCTGTATGGGCAGCGGCAGCAGAAGAGAATTTTGCCTACACGATTGCTTCGATTCCTCTACAAACAATTGGTCAACCCTGCGGTACATGCTTCGCCCAACGTGCTGCCAGTGGAATCGCTGCACCCACGGTACATGGTCATAGTCGCAATCAAAGAATGAATGGAATGCAGTATGTTCTTGACCGTTCCACCACCCGGTAGAACGCCTTTGATCGCCAGTGCAAGCCCCCAAACCCCCTTCACCGGAACAATCTCCTCCGGCAGGGATTCCGGATGCGGGGTTTCTCGTCTGCAATGGGGATGAATCTTTCCCCCCTTCCATGTCCCTCAAAACCCCTTCACGCGGAGAACGACATCTTTCACTCGAAAGCCTCGAATCGAGGCAGATGCTCTCGGGCACGGCGCTCGCCGCGGTGCAGCAGGATACGGCGTATCTGGCCAATGCGGTACTGCGCTCTGATCCCGTGGAGATCCTGAGTGCAGAGAAGGACTTCAACGGATCCACGGCGGAGCGAATTGCGGACAGCCCCGTGTTCACGGACGGATCGTTCACGATCGAGGCCGAAATACAGGTGAATATCATCCAGCAGCAATCCCTCTTCACCAAGTACAACTCGGGGGCGGGAGACCAGAGCTTCCACTTCTGCATGCTCAAAGACGGGCGGCTGCAGTTCGACGTGTACGGCAATCCCCCAAGCTCAAGCTACCTCACCTTCCGCACGACCGGCACGCCGCTCGCCGTGGGGCAGTGGCAGTCCGTGCGGATCAGCTTCGATCTGGAACACCGCCAGCTCGCCATCATGGTGGACGGGCAGGATGTTGCCGGTGAGACCATCCAGACGGGGGCGGACATCACGGCCATTCATGACGGCGATGCGCCGTTCCGGACGGGAGGGAGGGAAACAGGGGGTGGCGAGAACAACTACTTGAAAGGAAAAGTACGGAATGAAAAATTCTGGCCGATCGCATCCTTCGAAGAGAAGGCGCAAGCAACCGATGCGGTTATTGAACAGGTCACGGAAACGCCGACACAGGAGGAAACGATCACCGGGGAGAAACAACTCACCGCGGAATCTATTGATGCGGTATTGCGTGCGGAGCCGGTGAAACTGCTTGAAGGAACCAAGGAATTCAACGGATCAACCGTGGAATGCATCGCGGATAGCCCCATATTCACGGACGGGTCGTTTACGGTTTCGATGATGGTGCGGCCCAACGTCATCAAATCCCAGACATTCTTCTCGAAGTATGATTCGGGGACGGGCGACGTGAGCTACGGCCTCAGCATGCTCAAGGACGGAAGGCTGGATTTCTGCGTCTGCGGCAACCGCGCTAACAAGGAAGAGATGACGATGATCACCTCTTCGGTTCCGCTGCAGACGGGAATCTGGCAGAAGCTGACGGTCAGCTTCGACATCCAGAAGCAGAAGATGATCATGCTGGTGGACGGGCAGGAGGTTGCCGGAACGCTGGAACAGGGGCAGCCGATTACGGCCATCCACGACGGAGAAACGCCGATGCGCCTGGGGGTGGAGAAGACGGGGGGCGGGTTCGGTAATTTCCTTCATGGGGCGATGCGTGACGTGACCCTCTACCCGGTTGCTTTCTACGGGATTCCTGAAGAAGCGGAGGAGGCGGCAGCGAAGGAGCCGGAAGAGCCCGTCCCCGCGCAGGAACCGGCGGAGGCGGAAGCGGAATCGCCAACGGCAAACCCCACCCCGACCGAAACAGCCGCAGAGCAAGAAACACCCCTCTCCCTCACGGAGCGCCAGCTGCAACAGTATGAGAAGCGCATGGCCGCGGCCAGCGAGCGCTTCGCCGCCGCGGACGCGGCGCTCAAGTCCGTGCAGCAGAACGTACCGTCACCACAACTGATGGCCGCAGCGAGTGCAGGTGCATCAGAAGGGCAGACCGCCGAAGCACAGGCGCTCACGGAGTGGCAGATTGCGCGCCGCGAGACCATCGCATACCCCGCCATCACCGCCGTCGAGCCGCATGCGGGACTGTCGGGCGGGGACATGCGCATTGCCTTCGCCGTGCGCTACCGCTCGCCGGATACCGCATCGTGCATGGAGGTGTACCTGAACGGCGCGCGCGTGAACGTCACGAATCTCAGCCATCCCGCGGGGGAACCGGACGGCGTCTTCTGGTTCAACCCGGGCGATGATCATTGGCACGGCGATCTGGAGTTCCGGTTCTCGAGCGGCAATGACGGGCAACTCCGGGGTGTGGACCGCGTCACCGCGAGCTACAATACCCGCGAGTCCCTGCAGAACGTGGCCCGCGTGGACTCCGCGTTCCCCGCCCTCACGTCCTGCGACACCGGACGGCTGGTGGATGCCCCTCTCCCCTACGATCTCAAGCTCATGAGCGCCAAAGGAACCAGCGCCGTGCTCCACTTCACCTCGCCGGATGACGAGAGCCTGATCGTATCGAGTACGGGCGGGATGTACGGGCAGGAGCTGCGCGTCCACCCGGGCGGCACCTCCACGGGCGTCGCGATGCTCACGCTCAACCCCGCCAAACCCGGCCGCTACTCCTTCTCGCTGAAAGACCGCAACGGCATGATCCGGAGTTCCGTCTGGGTGGATTGGAACGGCAGTACGCTCACGCCCATCGACCCTGCGTACGGGTGGACGACAGCGGACGCCGCCACCACCCGCATCGCGGCGCTGGCGGCGAACGCGCCGGAAGCATCGGCTGCCGAGCGCATCGCGCAGACATTGAGCGACGAGGCCGCCGAAACGCTGGAAGCGGAGCGGCTCGCACTGCTACTCGAAAAGCAAATCGATCTCACCGGCATCACCGTCAGCAGCATGAATCTGGAGCTCGGGAAGGTGCAGGCGAAGAACTTCTATGAACGCTCCGGCCTCTTTCTCTCGATGGAGCGGATGCACGAGTACTTCTTCACGGTGCACCCCGACTGGCGGCCCGAAAATTTTCAGGCGACGGTGATGCGCATGTGGCAGGAGGGCGGGCGCAACGGCCCCAGCGGCGATACCCGCGACTGGCTCAACGGCGTCATCAAGGACCAAATGGGGCGCTACGACCGTGATTTGAACGTGTACGCTGCGGGCATGGCCGACATCATGCAGAAGGGAGTGGAGGTCTGCCTGGCCATCCGGCAGGGGCAACCCGAAGGACCGCTCTGCAGCGAGCTCGAATACGTCATTGCCATCCGCAGCGGCTGGGACGCCGTGGGCCGCCTGGCGGGAATCGGCGCCAAGCTCCCTTCCGCAAGCCAGGTGCTGGCGGAGTGCCGGATCATCATCGAGCAACAGATCGACGAGCTCTACCGCACCCAGTCGGAGGATCAGCGCCTCATCCAAAACTACGACCTCCGGCAGGCGTACAACGTCGCGTGGGCGGCGGAGCATGACGGGATGTATAACGTGAGCGTGTTGAATGCGCGGGCAGCCACGGGCGCAACGCAGCAGGAAGTGAGCGAGAGCGAGCAGCGGAGGTTGGATCGCGCGGCGCGGCTCTATGCGCAGGCGCGTTACGGCAACGATGCGCGCATCCAGGTCGTCGTGGCCGCACAGGGCCAGACCAACATCCAGCGCGAACGCACACTGGCGAACGGAACCGTGCAGATCACGATCACCGTGGATGAGGCCGAGAAGCTGGCCGAGAAAGTGGAGGAGGCGATCGAAGAGAGCGGAGGGGATGCGGAAGAGGCGGGGGAGAGGGTGCTGGTGGCGATGGCGGGGGAGCTGGAGACGGGTACCACTGCCGTGGTAGAGGAGAGGCTGGAGTTTGGACAAAAACTGGAAGCCTTCATCACCATAAATGGAGATGCACTTTCCCAAAGAATCGGGAACGCCTTGGTGAACGCCATTTATCATCCATCTGCTGTGCAAACTGAGACACAGGCACTCTCAGCATTCGAATGGACAGGAGAATACGAACAAGGACTGAAATCCTCATATTATGTAAGCAGACCGTTGGACTACCCGGTAATAAACATTGTCGCGTCGCATACGTTCATTGTGACAAACGCAAAATATCTTGGTGATCCGGATGCCACAGTTTTCTCATTTGGACACAACGATTCCGGCAATCTCGGAATGGTGGATTTCTGTACTACGAATGAATCCTCCGCCAAGACACACTCAGAGGACGTAAGAGCATGGCTTGCGCTTGTTCATCCTGAATCAGACGAAGCGAGACGAATCGATTACACACTCATTCCAGTGGAGAGCGGCAAGGTAAGAGCACTTGCATTGTCGGTAATGGAAGACCAAGACTACGCAATGTTTTCCGGCGTCTTCGGCATCAACAGCAACAGTGCTGCATATGCAATCGCAAATCACTACTCTGAAGTAACAGAACCATCTTGGCGTTTCGCACCAGGTACAGGAAATGCCGACAAGATCAGCTTTGGATTCTTTGTTCGTGAAAACGGATGTGGCAGCGGACTGTATTATGGAAAAGAACTGGATTCCTCCCCAGCATTCTGATGGAAAGTAAATTGTTTACATTCATCAACGGCCTTGCGAAAGTGAGCATTTTCCCATTCTTTTACTTTGCATCATTTTTCCTCATTCTCTTCATTTCAGGCTATGCCACGGACAGTTTCTCCCGCAATTACGGAGAAGCTATCGAAGGAATGGCCTTGGGCATGGTGTATTTAGCTCCTGCACTACTCCTCCTTCTCATTCCCGTCTCCCTCATTTTCTTCAAGCTCACACGCACGATGCACTTTTTGAAAAACGACTGGTTCCTTGCGTTGTGGGGAGGTCTCTCTGCCGGTGTAGGCATTCTGCTTCTGTGGGGAACAGGGCAAGTCATGGATTTGTTTTACTTCCTGTTTTGATCCGGCAGGCTTTACACGTACCCCAGCCAATGAAGACCCCAACCAAGCAAGAGAGCGTCTGCTAGTCCATGACTCCACCACGCTGCATGGATACCGCCTGGCTTTCTCATGAGCAAGCTCCAGCAGATCCCGCAAATCATGAGACCGAGCACGGCAAAAGCGACCAGTGAGAGAGGAAATCCTGGCAAACCGAGGAAGATGAGCGCGTGCATGCTCCCGAATGCGGCCGCGGAGATGCCGACTCCCATCACATTGCCCATGCGCAGGGATAACTCCCGATCAAGCCATGCCCTGAAATGCAATTCCTCCAGCGCAGCGTTGATGAAGGAAAGAAAAACAACGACCAATACAGCTGCAAGCGGACAAACGGCAAACCGCTCATCGAATCCATTCCGAATGATCTGCGGATCGAGTAGCCAGAGAGGAAGGAGGAAATTGGCAGCCGCGATCCCCGTTAGAGATAGGACAACAGCGATCAGGGTGCCCATCATCCAAACTTTCCACGTTGGCAGCGGTTCATCCGTTGGCCAGAAAATACGTGCCCCCCTTTCGCCTCTCTTATATCGCCACGCGCAGGGAACAAGTAATTGGATGATCTTATAGAGAGACTGAAGAATGTATCCCTGCAAACCTACAATCATGACAAGGATTTTCGCGATGAACGGCAGAGCCGCCGCTCCGATCAAAACAGAAAGAGGCATGTGAGAATAGAATACAGGAAGGTTGATACAGGCTGTATCATGGACAAAGATCCCTCTCACATGGCAGTTACCCCCTTGGATTACTTCATAGAAGCAACAACAAGCCTATGCCCACGTTGTATGAAGTGCGTGTCGGCGAAGATGGTGCAAAGAAAAAACGCCATTTATCTGGAGAAATACTGCACTATACACGGTTCGCAAACGGAACTCCTGGAAGAAGATGCTGACTATTTCATTAAACGCCGAGGCTTCGACAAGCCGGGGACCGACTGCAGAAGGCAGACAAAGACCAAGAAAGGATGCCCGTTCGATTGCGGTCTCTGTCCACAGCATGCCCAGCACACCTGCATCGGACTCATCGAAGTGACGAACACCTGCGATCTTAGATGTCCCATGTGCTACGCAGCATCGGGAGTCGGCGAATTTCTCTCCCTTGAAGTAATCGAAAGGATGATGAATGTGTACATTGATTCTGAATTTGAACCACCCGAAATCCTCCAAATCAGTGGGGGCGAACCGACGCTGCATCCGAACATCCTCGAAATCATTGATCTGGGCAGAAAGAAAGGTTTCAAGTACGTCATGCTCAACACGAACGGTTTGCGTCTGGCGAAGGATGAGGAATTTGTTCGGAAGCTTGCTGCATTCGACAGAGGATTCGAAGTGTATCTCCAGTTTGACGGTCTGAACCCAAAAGCGCTCCGCAGGCTCCGTGGGAAGGATGTGGGCGCCGAAAAGAAACGAGCCATCGAGCGCCTGACGCATCACCGAATACCGACGACGCTCGTCGCAACGATTGCACACGGCGTAAACGATGGCGACATCGGAGCCATTGTGAAGCTTGGTCTCGACATTCCAGGCATCCGTGGCGTGAATTTTCAGCCCATGGCATTCTTCGGCAGAATGCCCGACAAGGTGAGCACACAGGAGCGCATAACGCTGACAGGCATCATCCAACGCATTGAAGAGCAAACGGAAGGCCTCCTCCAGAAAAGTGACTTCGTTCCTCTTCCTTGCGATGTGGACCGCGTTGCGCTCACCTATCTGCGCAAAGAAAAAATGGGAAAATGGATTCCCCTTCCTCGGGAAATCGACCTTCGGCAGTTCGTTCCGGCGATCAAGAACACATTCGCCTTTGCTCTCGATGATGCAATCGATATCAAAGCCGCGCGGGGATGCGACTGCTTCAAGGGACCGCTCAGGCTCATGAATTTGCTCGCTGACACTGCCTTGCTGCGCACACTCCAACAGAGAGCAAAGTACCTGAACGAGAATCTCTTCCGCATCAGCATTACGTCCTTCCTTGACGCCTACAACTTCGACCTGAAGGCAATGCAGAAGGAGTGCGTCCACGTCATCACGCCCGATGGCCGAAAGATCCCCTTCTCCGCGTACAATATGATTCATCGGAAGGCCGTATGATGCAGTTCGATCTCCTCCGGCAGCTTGTCACGACCCCCCTCGGGATCTTCGACATCCTCACATCTGTGATTGTTGTCCTCTGCGTCGCCACGATCCTCATCGCCGTAATTTGGAACTTCGCGGAATCGAACCCACATCTCGTGCGAAAAGAACGGCGCAGCGTTGTGGAAACAGGAACTATGACGCTGTTTTTCGTCGTCTACTACCTCTGCGCGAAATTCCGGATCGGTACTCTTCCTCCGCCAATGGAGCCAGTTCACGTCACGGTTGCCTGCTTTTCTCTCGCTGTCATAATTTTCGGTACCGTCGTGAATATTTGGGGGAGGATGGCGCTTGGTCACAATTGGGCAAACCAGATCAAGATGTACGAAAATCAGAAAATCGTGCACTCGGGACCGTACGCTTTTATCCGGCATCCACTCTATGCATCACTCATCTGGATGTTCCTTGCAGGGAGTTTTCTCTACTTCAACTGGCTACTCTTCCTCCTCACAATCTGTGTCTTCGTGCCTTTCATGACGTGGCGTGCACGACAGGAGGAAACGCTCCTAGAGGAGACTTTCCCCGTCTATCGCAAATACTGGAGGATGACTGGCATGTTTTTCCCGAAACTCTTACGCTTTCATCGATGAAGACACGCCATCCTGTGACCGTGCAACGTACTGCATTTCTCTTCTGCCGTGCAGGCATCACGGTGATCCTCTGGATCGCCTTCTTGCTCCATGCCATATGGGCATTATGGCTGGCATTCATTATCCTAGGACTTTCGGCAATCCTCGGTGTCGATCGTGCGCCGATGATCGCACTCTACACCTATACCGCAGGGCAACTCCTGCCATCCGCATCTGAAACCCTCGACCGCTCCGCCATGCGCTTCGCACACACGCTCGGCGCGCTGTGGAGCGGCACATGCCTCCTCCTCATCGCTGCGTTCCCCGCAATCCCCATTGGTTGGCGTCTCCTGCTTCTCCTCGCTATCGTGAAGACGATCTCGGCATTCGGTTACTGCCCCGCCTCCAAGCTCTACATCTGCGCAACGGGGGGCTGCTGTCCGCTCTCGCGGCGTCTCTTCGGCGAAAAGGGACATGACTGATACCCCGCCCCCGGCATTGCCGTCTTCATGGGGAATCCGACCCATTCTGTTCCATACAGGTCCGTTCCGCGTGGAATCGTATCCCTTCTTCATGGCACTCGCTCTTGCGGTAGGGCTTCTCGTCCTCCTTTACTTTCTCAAGAAGCAGAAGAAGACACATGAACATTCCTTCTCCATTATCGCCGCTGCTCTCGTGGGCGGGGTGCTCGGAGCGAAGATTCCCATCTGGCTTACACAATATCCGCAGATTGTTGAGCGGGGATTCGACATCGATGCCTTCCTCACCGGCCGGACAATCGTCGGAGGATTGATCGGCGGCACATTGGCCGTGTGGTGGATCAAGCAAAGACTGCGCACCAAGCAGCGCATCGGCAATGCCATTGCCCCTGCGCTCGCTGCCGGCATCGCAATCGGAAGGTGGGGATGTTTCCTTCGCGGCTGCTGCTATGGCATGCCGACGACTCTGCCATGGGGTGTGGACTTCGGAGACGGCGTTCTCCGACATCCGACGCAACTCTATGAATCTCTCTTTGGCATCATCGCCTTTTTTGTCTTGATGTTTTTGCTCAGAAAAAATCGGCCAGATGGATTGCTGTTCTCAACATTCATGATCGTCTACTTTCTCTTTCGCTTCTTCCTCGAATTTATCCGTGTCGAACCACGGCTTCTCTTCGACTTCACCGGCTATCAATATGCCGCGATTGTGGTACTGGTATACTATGCAATGAAGATCATTCGTTCCCAACACTCGTATGAGCGACTCATCGGATAGAAAGGATTTCTACGCCAATACTGGCAAATCGGCTGCCCCTTCACTCGTCGGTATCGCCCTCATGATTTTTTTGCCGCTCGGCGCTCTCCTCGTGGGTACCGAGACGAACAACATGCCAGCAATATTGACTCTCGTAGCGACGACGTACGTTCTGATTGCGTACTTGCATTATCGCTTCGACCGCAAGGGCAAGAATGGTGTCATTCACATGGTCTCGGATTTCATCTTCGGAGTAGTGCTTACCATCGCTGGAGGGATGGTTGTCAATTTTTTCATTGGCCTCTTCGCAATGACCGTGGCTGCACCCTTCAGAAATCCAATCCCAACGGTCATCATTGGAATCGCCTGTGCTGTCGGGCTCCTCTACCTCTGTGTCCGCTTCCTCAATAGAAAAGGGAGGAGATACATCTCCATCGGCATGCTTGCAAGCGCTATCGTCCCGCTCTTCATCTTCGGAGCCTGCTTGTATTCATTCAACGGACTATGAGAGACGCCTACTACAAGAGTATATCGCAAAAAATTGGAGACTTTGTATTGGGCATTTTAATGGCAATCGGAGGTGGATTCCTATTGAGCATTCTCGTTGGCACACTGGTCCAGTTGCTTTCCGCGGTACGGCTTCCGAGCACGCTCATCAATCTCTTCATTATTCTCGGTCTCATCGCACTGATTTCTTTGGTTGTCCTGTTTATCCGTTCGAACATCAGAGAAGGTAGAGCTTTCATTTCTTTCGGCATTCTTGCCACAGTTCTTCTGCCACTTATTGTCTTCGGCGCTTGCATTTTCTCTTTTCGTGGTTTTTGATGCCTTAATCCGAGTGTACGATCCCCCGTTCCACCCCCTCCCAGAACCGGAAACATGGCTCTATGGAGCCAGAAAGTAAGTGACCTCTCCACAATCTTTCCCGGGGGCCTCCACAAGCTCGATTGACCACTGGATACTTATCTTGGAGATATCCCCCTTCCCCCATACCCCGCCCCCTCACCCTCATCGGCCTCCCGATTGCCATCCTCCTCTGCACCCCGCTGATGGCGGCGGGCGCTGCCGCACCCACGCAGGTCGCGCTCTTCCTCCCCTCCGTCACTACGCGCCCCACGTACCGCTCGGTGCAGACGAAGGGAAAACAGGATAAGAAACGTGCAATCCCTGTCGTGACGATACTGCCCGCGCGCGCGTACCGCGACCTTCTCAACGGTTTTCGCGTGGAATACCCCCATGACTGGAGTTATACCTTTCCGGCTCCCGACACGGGCTCCTCCGCGGCACATTACGACTGGACGCTCTTCGGGGGTGGGATCTTTCCGAATACTTCTCTGGCCGTCGGGGTCCTCAATCTCAAAAAATCCGTCACGACCGCGGATCTCAAAAAGGATTTTTCCGATTACACGCGCAAACCCACGTTCGCCGAAGACTTCCAGAACCCCCGCTTCCTCATCATGTATGCGCTTGTGAGCTCAGAAACACAAACGTGGAACGGCCGCGAGACGCTCGTCTCTACTTTCACGCACCGCCTCCGGAGCCGGAACATGCAGGTCCGTCAGATGCGCATTCCCGCGGGCAACCGCATCATCCTGCTGGAGTATTCGACCACGACGGACCGCTTCGTCCGTGATCTGCACTTCTTCGAGGACTTCAGGAGGTCATTTGTTTTATTGATATAATTATATTTCAACATAATATTTTATCTATGCATAATTTGAATGAATTACGTCAATATCCGCTATATTCCGATGCGCAGGAAGAAAGAGATACGTTGAAATCAAATTCTTTCTCAGTGTGGAAGCTCATTCATAATGATCGCTCTTTGCGTGCTACCGCATTTCTCAGTGAAACGGCAACTTGTGATGAGGATATCTGTTGGACACCTGCATTCGTTTGCGAATATCAGAAAGTTAAAAAAACTTTTTGGCAGAAGTTACGCCTTGCGCATATTGACGGTACCGTTTTTGGTCCGGATGGAAATGAGTATAGAAAATCAGCCAAAAAACGTGTAGCTACACTTCTCTGGTCTGTTGAGCCTCAACAAGCCATTGAACCAATGATTCAATCTCACTTTATACATAGGAACATTGATGTAACTTTCTTCGGTCCATCTCTTGCCATTGTGGAAGGAGCAACTCCCATAAAACGGACAATGTATATGGATGATCATTACGGACCACCTGAGCATCAATTTGCGAATGAAATGGACGTACAACAACAATTCCGACGAGGAATAGATGGGATTTTTTCTCGCTTACCCAGATTCCCTAACGAGAAAGATCGTTCTTATGAATCCTTGCACAATCTCAAAAATTTTCAAAAAAATCATGTGTGTTGGGGCATGTACTCTGATGGAATGACTACTCCTTTTGAAGAAGGACAATATGGCGAGGCATGGATGACCATAACTCACCATCTGAGCAGAACGGCAATAAAGGAAAACCGTGCGGTTTACGTTAGTCCTGACTATATTCTCAACAAGGATCGTGGAAGAGTCTGGATTTTGCATATCCTCCCAGTCAAATATACAGAAACTTGGGCGGGCTTAATTGGCATTCACGAACTAGAGCATTTAGAAAACGGATTTACGGGAAAAATGCCTCCTGATGCTTCACGAAGCGAATATATCGAAAGTGAAATCCGTGCATACACAGCCCAGACTGAGACGGCTGAATTGATATCTCACGGACATTTTCTTCAGGCCGTTGATTCCGTCATTGATTTTTATGATTTCAAAACTATTAGGGATATCCGAGAATGCCTTTTATGCCCAAGACATCCGACTGCCGTATTAATTGCACGTACACTCGATACCTATCTCACGTCAGAGAATCCTCTAAGCCCAGAAGAGGCAGGCATCCGGTTAGGTACGTATTGGATGGCTTTAGCATTCCGTTTGGCTGAGCATAGATTTGCTCTCCAACCGGAAAATATTCGCCAACAAAAAATTGAAGCAATTGAACTCACATATGGATCAGGTTATTCAGATGTGTTGCCAGAACAAGATGAATAATCTTAATATGGTTATTTTTAGCCCCCGTTCCACCACCCCTCAGAACGCCCTTTTAAGCAAGTAAAGTGGCTTGAACAAGCCGTAAACCAAAATTGCTCGATTCCATTTTTTCAGCCGCTAGTATGCACGCCCCTCTGTCGGATTCATACTGAGCAACTTGGCAACCACCTGTCACCACCGGCCCGAAGCCTGCACGATCGTCGCGTGCCATCTGGACCCTCTGGTGCCTGCAAGCACGCCTGCAGCTCCGCTCACCCTCGGTGACTACTGCGCCTTCCGTGATGCCATCGCTTTCGCCCGCTCTGCGCACGCGGGGCAGAAGCGGCCGGACGGACGCGCGTATGTTTCGCACCCTCTCGCAGTACTGCAGATCCTACGATCCGTGAGCATGGAGCTCCCCCCTGCGGCGTATGTCACCGCCCTCCTGCACGATACAGTGGAAGATGGCGGGGCGACGATCGGGCAGATCCGCGCGGAGTTCGGTGACGAAGTTGCCGAAGCGGTGAATGCCCTCACGCGACCCAGACGGCCGAAGGGCAGGAGTGTGCAGGAACATGAGCGCGACTACCTCGCACAGATGGCCGAGGCCAATACTCATATCGCCTGCGTGCTGCACATCAAGATGGCCGACCGGCTGCACAATCTCGAGACCGCGCACTTCTGCGCTTCTGCATACCGGCAGGCACTCCTCACAGAGACCGCCACGCTCTATCTGCCATTCCTCGAGCGCGAGGAATTGCGGCAGGATCGGCACGGCGTGGCCTACCGCACGCTGCTCGCCCTGCTGGAAGAGAGTGTGGAACGGAACAGGTAACGAGCACATGCACTGTCGCAGCGCCTTACTGCGCCATGCTGGGGATCTTCCGGCGCCGCTGTTGCAGCTCGGATAGAGGCTTTGTGACGAATTTCCCGCGGAGCAGGGTGACGGCGTTGTACTCCTTCCCTTCAAAAAACTGCGCGGCGAATGCGGCGGCGCGGGCGGCATCGTAGTACTTGCAGCTGAACACATCGAGGTAGACGGAATTCGTCTCTTCCGCAAAGTGGGCCGACACCAGCGACGTTTCAATCAGCTGCACCATGGAATACCCGTGCACCCGCGGATCATCGCCGAACTCCACGACCTGCGTGTCGCCGTACCGTTTCATATCGATGCGTTCGCAGACTTGCGCCGTAAATTTCTTGATTGCTTCGGCGCTGCGGACGGTCGCAGGATTGCAGCCGTGAATATCGATGGATGTCAGCATGCCCCAGGCACCGCTGGCGGCATATTCCGTTTCGGTCGGAACAGAAATGTGCGGCATGGGAATAATGGGAAAGAATGAAACGAGGCAGAACGTTACATTCATGGGTGTTCGGCACAATAAAAAAATATGGCGCTTCTGTGGATCTCAAGCCTCCTATACTTGGCGCACACGCGGAAATCCCCCCCTTCCCGCTCTGAGACAGCTTCACGAAGCGGCAAAACGCGGTATAGTGCATCGGTGATCCGCGCGCTTGCCTCCACGATTTCGGTGAACCTGCAGCAGAAGCTCCTGCACAGGGAGTTTTGGCTCCAGCTTTTTTTGGAACGCATTCTGCCGCTTGCCATTCCTCTTTTAGCATGGATATCGATCTTCGACTACGCAGAGGCGGATACTCTCGCCGGATGGGCAGAGAGTGAAATGATTGCCTACTACATCTTGGTCTTTCTCATCGGAATCTTCACCGACATTCAGTTTCACTATGAAATGAGCACGATGGTACACATGGGTACGCTCAATCAGTGGTTGATCCGGCCGCTCACATTCTTCGAGACCGCGCTGAGCTACATCATTTCCCGCATACTACTGCTCATCATTCCGGGAACCGCCGCGCTGCTCCTGTGCTTTCTGCTGTTCCCTTCCGCGTTTGCGGGTCTCACGCCGGCATCCCTGCTCAACTGCTTTCTCGTATTACCCCTGTCACTCGTGCTCTTCAGTTTGCTGAGCGTGCTCGTGGGCATGCTCTCATTCTGGCTCATCAAGACCGACAGCATCTTCGCCCTGCTCATGCTCGTGCTGGAATTTTTCGGCGGCAGACTGCTGCCGCTGGATCTGATGCCTTCATGGCTGGAATTCGGCAGTCGCGTGCTGCCGCTGCGATTCGGTATTGCCGGCCCCGTCGAGGCCATTCTGCATCCGGCTACCACCGCGCTTGCCCCGCTCCTGTTCGGGCAAATCCTTTGGTGTATCGCCCTTTTCTTTCTTGTGACTCTTCTCTGGCGCGCGGGGATGCGCCGCTTCGATGCCGTGGGCGGATAATTTCATTGCATGAAATATTATTTGTCCATTCTTCGGCGTTCCGCTCACTTACATCTGCTACGATGGAACCGTTATCGAGGTGATGTATTCATCTGGATGCTAACGATCTGGTGCACGCTCGCCATCCAGGCTGTGTTTATCTCTGTGACCTATGCAACCAGCGGGGGAAATTTCTTCGGCTACGCAACTCATGAGGTCATCGGCTTTTTCGGGATGGCGTTATTAGCCTCAGGCATTGCTCAAACCGTTATGGTCGGCGTGATCATCACGCTCAGCAAAGCTGTATGGACGGGGCGTTTTGATCAATGGCTTATGCAGCCACCACCACTTCTGCTCAGGATAATATCCGAAGATCTTGGCCTCATCTGGTACTGGCCTCACATTACCATAGGGAGCGGCATCATCGTATATGCCTTCCCTGCCTCACTCTGGCTATTAGCATTTTTTACTGCACTTATTGCCGGCACCATCGAGATGGGCATTGTCCTGCTGTTCTGTCTACCTGCTATTCGCTGGGGCAGGTGGGATCCCTACGAGGGGCTCTGGGAATACTTCGAAAACGCCCGTTCTATCCCAATTGGACGAAGCCGCAGTTTTATGTTGTGGCTTGCTTCTTTCGGGGTTTTGCAGTACTCTCTCGCCCTCGAAGTGATCACAGGCAGGCTCTCGATTCTGCTGCTCCTGCTGATCTCCGTCTGTGTGTGGGCCCTTGCCCTTCTGCTCCTCAAAGCCATTATCCGTACCTACGGTTCCGCTTCCTCCTGATGACCTTCAGCACTCCTGCCAGACCTCGGCTATCAACATGCGAGTTCCCGGCTCAACGCGTTTCCTTCTCTCCTCTCCCTTTGGGAGAGGGTAGGGTGAGGGAGCAGGAGGAAAAGTACGGCTTTCAATTATTTTCCCTATAGTTTCCCTCATGGCCGACGCCATCATCGTCAAAGATCTCAAGCGCACGTTCCGGCACTACGAAAAGAAGCCCGGTCTCCTGCCCACGCTCAAGAGCGTGGTGTGGCGCGAGTGGAGCGATGTCGATGCCGTGGATGGCGTGAGCTTCACGATCCCGCAGGGAAGCTTCGTGGGATTTCTGGGCCCCAACGGCGCCGGCAAGACGACCACGCTCAAGATGCTCTCGGGCATTCTCACCCCCAGTGCCGGTACCTGCACAGTGCTGGGCTTTACCCCCTCCGACCGCAAGCGGGCCTTCAAGAAGCAGATCGGCTTCGTGATGGGGCAGAAATCGCAGCTGATCTGGGATCTGCCGCCGACCGACACCTTCGTGCTCCACAGGGATCTGTACGAAATTCCGCACGCCCAGTGGAGCGAAACGCTCGCAACACTCTCGGAGCTTTTGCGCGTGGAGCACATTCTCGGTACCCCCGTGCGGCAGCTCTCGCTGGGAGAGCGCATGAAGTGCGAGCTGATCGCTTCGCTGCTGCACAAGCCCAAAGTGCTCTACCTCGATGAACCGACCATCGGCCTCGACGTGATCTCGCAGGTGCACCTGTGGGAGTTCCTCGGCACGTATCAGGCCAAAGAGAAGATGACGGTGCTCTTGACCTCCCACTACGTGCACGACATCGCCAACCTGTGCGAGAACGTGATCATCCTCAACAAGGGCAGGAAGGTCTTCGACGGCGCGTTCGAGTCGCTCGTGGAACGTCTGGAGCCGGAGCGCAGCGGCATCATCCGCTTTCAGCGCGAACGGATGAAGAAGGATCAGACCGCGCAGATCGCAGAGATGGTCAAAAACCGGCATCTGGAGCAGATCGATCCCCTCACCTACCGCATCGCGGTGCCGCGCTCCGAGCTCTCGGCCGCCACCCAGTGGATGCTCAAAAGCTTCCCCATCGAGGAACTGCGCATGGAAGAGGTGGATCTGACCGAAGTGATCGAGAAGGCGTTTGCGATGGAGTCGAAAGCGTAGGGGCACGAGGATTTGTTTTGTATGTTGTTTCGACCTCACCCCTCACCCCTCTCCTCTTTGGAGGAGAGGGGAATTGTGTGTGTTGGTTGTTTGTACGCGGAGAAAGTGAAGCGTAGGATCGGCCGTCCTATGAACGAAGAAATCAGAGAAAAATTGGAGCGCAAACGAAAATGTGCCTTCGTGAAGCGGTTGAGACGACATATGACGCTCGCGGAGAAGATCCTGTGGAAGATGCTGAGGACGCGCAGATGCGGGGAGCTCAAATTCCGCAGGCAGGTGAATATTGGGATATATATCGTCGATTTCCTGTGCAAGAAACACCGCCTGATCGTGGAAGTCGATGGCGGAATCCACGAACGGAAAGACCAAAAGGCGTATGACCATGAACGAGACGGGTTTCTGCGGGGATGCGGTTACCGTGTTTTGCGCATTCGAAACGCAGAAGTGCGCAATGACCTCCCTGCGGTGCTGCGTCGTATTGGAACTGCCGCCAAAGACTTGGGCTCAGAAAAACAACATACAGGAACAACTCCCCTCTCCTGAGCAAGGAGAGGGGTCGTGCCACGTCAGCTTAAGCTGACGTGGCGGGGGTGAGGTCGGACAGAAACAGCATACAAACACAACCATCCACAAGAGTGGAAGAGTGCCATGGAGTCAGATCGGGGGCCCCGTTCTATTCACCTGTAGAACGCCTTTGATCGCCAGTGCAAGACCACAAACCCCCTTCACCGGAACAATCTCCTCCGGCAGGGATTCCGGATGCGGGGTTTCTCGTCTGCAATGGGGGTGATTTTCCCTTTTCCTCCCATGCAGAAACCCTCTTTGCTTAAGGAACGGCCCCTCCGGCTCGAACCGCTGGAGGAGAAGCAGATGCTCTCGGGCACGGCGCTCGCCGCGGTGCAGCAGGATACCGCCTACCTTGCCAATGCCGTGCTGCGCTCCGAACCCGTGGAGTTCTTGAGCGGAGAGAAGGACTTCAACGGATCGGGCATGGACTGCATTGCCGACAGTCCTGTCTTCACCAATGGATCCTTCTCGCTCGAGACACAGATACGCGTGGATGCGATCAGGCAGCAATCCTTCATCACCAAGTATGACTCGGGGGCGGGAGACCAGAGCTTCCACTTCTGCATGCTCAAAGACGGGCGGCTGCAGTTCGATGTGTACGGCAATCCCCCAAGCTCAAGCTACCTCACCTTCCGCACGACCGGCACACCGCTCGCCGTGGGACAGTGGCAATCCGTGCGGGCCAGCTTCGATCTGGAACACCGCCAGCTCGCCATCATGGTGGACGGACAGGATGTTGCCGGTGAGATCATCCAGACGGGGGCGGACATCACCGCCATCCACGACGGCAGTACCGACGTGCGGGTCGCCGGCAGAAGAACGGGGGGCGGCCCGGGCAATTATGCCGATGCGGCATTCCGGGATATGTCCTTCTACCCCGTCGCTTCGTTCGAAGAGGGGATGTCCGTTCCGGTACAGGAACAGCAGGCCACAGCGGCGGCCATTGATGCCGTGCTTCGCGCCGAACCCGTGGAGCTGCTGCCGGGTGAAATGACATTCAATGGATCACAGAATGTGAGGGCCGCCGACAGTCCGGTCTTTACCGATGGGTCCTTCGCCATCGACATCTCTGTATGCCCGGCGAGCATGCGGGAGCAGACAATCATTTCGAAGTACAACACGCAGCAATCCAATCCCGATCAGGGATTCCTGCTCACCATGCTGGCAGACGGAAAACTGCAGTTCATCGTGTACCAGGAGGGAGGAGGCTATC
>JAQTQU010000054.1 GCA_028712095.1 Candidatus Peribacteraceae bacterium | reverse complement strand
GGCCACCATTCGACTCGTCGCCTACGGCGAACTTCGCTCATGGTAAACCATTCTGCCTGCTCTTTTTTATTTGGCATCTTTTCAATGAATAGTGAAGCCGAGTCGAATGACGGTGAGCGACGAACGAAGTGAGGAGTCGAACCGCCCCTCCACTGCTCGCTCACCGTTCGACTCACTGCGTTCGCTCACGGTCCTTCGAAACTTCATGTATCGAGATGAATGGAAGAGCCGAACGACCCTGAGCTTGTCGAAGGGTGGTAAACCATTCTGCCTGCTCTTTTCTATTTGGCATCTTTTCAATGAATAGTGAAGCCGAGTCGAATGACGGTGAGCGGAGCGAAGCGGAGTCGAAGGGCCCGGGCCAGACAGAATGTACGGATCGCCTCGATGATAGGTCACATATTGCTAAATATATCAATTTATATTATAATATGCATACAACATCCATAACCTCAGCGAAATGCACAATAAACATACATTTCAAATCAGCACGTTCGCGGTTATCTGTGCCATTCTTCTCTTGAGTGTGACTGTCCCCGCATCGACGCCGTTCGAACATGCGTCGTCACCCGACATCACGCTCTTTCCTGCTATCACGCTTGGAGGGTACATGGCAGAGGCTGCCGGTCCCGTCACCCCCGGTACAGACATGCGAACGCGCGTTGCACAGCGCATGGGCAAACGCATCGCAAGAGATCAGGGGACTTCTCCTCCTATTTCCGCTCTGGTCGGAGCGCTGGAGGAACAACGCACGCTCCTGCAACACAGCGTCACCGTCACGCTGCAGTTGCCGGAGAACCTCTCCTACCGCACGTGGGATGTCAGCCTGCAGCGCTACCCGACCTGGCTCAGGGCCGAGATATCGCCGGCATCCGTGCACTTTCGCGTGGACGAGGAGCGCATCAACCAGTATCTGCAGCAGGAGACGATTGACGGCATCGTCCCTCCCCGTACAGCCATGATCACCGAAGTTGTGCAGGATGGAGATGTACAGAGAGCAATCACCAGCACCGGCGCGGCGCGCACGGGTATCGTCTTCGATCTGCCGACCGTCACGCGCGATCTGGCGACTGCCCTGGCAGAAGGGACTGCTGCAATCACGGAACCTCTGTACGTCGCAGGAGGTCTCATCGAAAATCTTTCCGGGACTCCGCTGGGGGATCTGGCACTGCTGGGCATCGGAAAATCCGATTTCAAAGGTTCAACAACGAACAGGATCTACAACGTTCGCAAGGCCATCAACCAGCAGGTAAATAATGCCCTGGTCCCACCCGGAGAAACATTTTCGTTCAACGCAACCCTCGGCGGGCCCGTCACTAACGGCAACGGCTGGCGAGACGCCAAAGTGATCTTCAACACCACTGAGCTCAAAATGGCTCCCGGTGGCGGGATCTGCCAGGCATCGACCACCACCTTCCGTGCCATGCTCAATGCAGGATTTTCGCCGGTGAAGCGCGCGAACCACAGCATGTACGTGAGCTACTACGAAAAGTACGGAGTGGGCATTGATGCGACGGTCTTCCCCGGACAGCAGGATCTCACATTCGTGAATGATACGAATGACTATCTGCTGTTGCAGGCGTATACCGAAGGAACCGAAGCCGTCGTGCAAATCTACGGCACGCCCGACGGACGCAAAACCCAGATCACCGGACCGTACTTCTCCAGCTCCGATTTCACCGGATTTCCGGCAGACGAGCGTCCGCCCCGTCGCAATGAAATTGCCTGGGTCCACCAGATCACCTTCCCGGATGGCACGGAGAAGCAGCAGGTAATCGTCTCACGCTACACCAGTCTGCCGCTTTCACTGGCAAAGAAGTACGAAACCGTCGTGCACGCCAGTGCCGGACAGGAGGCGATGTGACAACACTGTTCACGACATCACCGTGAAGACTTAACGAACGTTTCGCCTGTTTCTCTCAAATATTTACCGTCCATTTTCGGTATGGTTCGTATTGAAATTCCACTGGCAACACATGGAAAAATCGCTATACTGACTTGGCAGTTTTCCCTTCCCTTTCCCCTCTATGACAACGTCCACTCCCCAGCAGGAAACGAAAATGTGGTTCGGGATCTCGATGGTACTCGTTGGTGCCGTCATCGGTTTTGCCGGTTCCAAAATGGCCGGAACGGCTGCCGTGAATCCGACCAACGTCCCCACCGCTCAGGGTCAACCGACTCCTTCCGTCCCCGAAGAAGATCCTGTGCCGGAATATGCAAGCGTGAAGGCGATTGGTAAGGATGATTATGTGCGTGGCAATCCTGATGCTGAAATCAGCATTATCGAATGGTCCGACACAGAGTGCCCGTTCTGTGCCCGCGTTCATCCAACGATGATTCAGCTCCTCGAAGATTATGGCGATACGATCAACTGGGTATTCCGCCACTACCCGCTCTCGTTCCACGCAACCGCGCAGAAAGGCGCTGAGGCACTGGAGTGCGCAGGAGAACTGGGCGGCAATGACAAGTTCTGGGCGATGATCGACATGATCTATGAGAAGGGCTCCGATCTCACCAAGTTCGGGGAGTACGCCAAAGAAATCGGCCTGAACCAGACGGCCTTTCAGACGTGTCTCGACAGCGGCAAGTACGCCACGAAGACGGCTGAAATGATGCAAGCCGGCTCACAGGCCGGCGTGCAGGGAACCCCCGGAAACATCATCCTCAACCACAAGACGAAGAAGGTTGCCGTCGTCTCGGGCGCCCAGCCGCTGCAGAACTTCAAGGACGCTATTGACGGTCTGCTGAAGTAATCTTCCGCCTTTCTTTCCCCCGAAGCCTCGCGCTCGGGGGATTTTTGATTGTTCCGTTTTTCCGAAAGGAGGTAGAATGCAGCCCCTTTCCTCTCTCTCTATGCGCTTGCGTCTTCTCCCCCTTCTCGTCACCAGCCTTGTACTCGCCTCCTGCGGAGGGACTTCCCCCACAGTGCCTACCGATGACCTTTCGTCTTCATCGTCATCCTCAGAATCCCCGATCGTCGAGACGCACAATGTCTCCTTCACGGGAACCGTCCGCCCGGCAGGCATCAGCATCTACATGGAAGGGACGCACCGCCTCGAACTCGGGGATGGCCGGTTCATTTTGCTTTCCAGTGAAACCGTGGATCTGAATGGATACGTGGGTGAGAAAGCGGAAGTCACCGGATCCATCCGGCCGACGGTGGAGGAGGGCGGCACGATCATGGACGTCGAACAGATCCGGCTGACCGAGATGTCTTCTCAGAGCAGCAGTGTATCCGCAGACGCTGCGTCCTCCTCGGTCTCCGCGATGGCGGCATCGTCCGCACCGGCGTCTCTGGCATCCAGTGCCACATCGTCGAAACCGGCCGCTGTTTCTTCCGCCGCACCTTCCTCCCTCGCATCCAGCACGGCATCCGTCGCTGCGGATAGTTCCGCTCAGGTCGCCTCCATGGCCAAACAAGACCTGGCTGCGGCCAACTGGACGCAGGCGTACTGTGCCCCCCCGACCATCGGCTTCTGCGTGCCCATTCACCGCAACTGGTACTTCAAATCGTTCGGCACGGCTTCTGATAGTCTCTGGCATGTGGAGATCGGTTCGGTAGCCATTGAGAATCTTGCCGACGGACCGGTAGCGGTCAATCTGCTCGGCGGCGCCCTGATCACGAAAGGCATTGCGGATAAAGACATTCGCGACGACGGGCAGACCGTCCGCGGATACCGCGAGTGGACGAAAGATCGCCACCTTGAACTCTCCGCCCCGTCCGCCCTCAAAGACGCCGTCACGTACATGACGCAGCGCCTCTCGGCCATGGAGTGACCGCCGGTTGTGGTACGATAGTCGCATGCCGCAGTTCACCTACACAGCACTGCAGGCCGACGGCCAGCGCGTGTCCGGCACCATTGAATCGTTCAGTCTTCAGGCGGCGCACGATGCCCTGCGGCAGATGCATCTGGTTCCTGAAGAGCTGCATGAATCTCTTGCTGGCGCACAAACGCTCACGCCAGAACATGCCGAGAAGCTTCTGTCATTCACCTCTCCGGTTACCGGCGAAGCCTCTTCCGCTTCCGCTCCTTCGGCCTCTGCACAGCCTCCCGCGGCGGCCCAACCGGAACAACCGGCATATTTCCCTCTGCTCGATACGCTGCGCCTCTACGCCGGATGGCTGCTCGCGTGGTACTGCATTGTCTTCGCGCTGGGTCACTACCAGCACACGCGTCCCCTCCCCTTCCGCATCCCGTTCGCGGAGGGACTGTTCCTCTCGCCTTTGGTTCTGAGCTTCACGCTGGGTGCCTACCTCTTCCTGCTCCTCTCGGGAATCTGGAAAGCCACCGGAAAAGGAATGTTCAAGGGGATAATCCTCACGGGCATCGGCATCGCCGGCTTCGTGCTGTACCGGATGAACGTCCTATAGTCCATTCCCGTCTTGCTTCCACGGGCCGCAGTACTCCTTCCCCCTCATCCCTATGACACCACATGAGACGTGTGCTCAACCAGACCTCCTTGTTCCTCAGCACGACACTGATCCTCTGGAGCTGCAATTCCAAGGAGTGCTGGATCAATTCGGACCGTGGTCATCGGAAACATCTGCTTTCCGAATAGAGCACAAAAACGACCCGGATTTTCAGGAGACAGCCGAGATCCTGGAACAACTGCACCGCAATCGAAGCCGGTTTACGAGAATAAGCAGCCACAGGCCCAGTTGAACTGGTTTCGCTCGCTGGCCTCGACCATCCAACAATTGATCGCACGTGCTTCGTTCGTAGTGAATAGGAATCTCTGAAGAGTTCGTTGCGGCACTCGGGCTCGAAATCGGATTGCCGCGCTTCCGCAATCAACAAGCCGCGGCGAAGCGCGGGTCTCGCGGGTTCCCGCGCTGGAGCCGCACCACTGAAGGGAAAAGAGAGCTCTTGAGAGGAAAACCGTTAGGTTTTCCTTTCACGAATTCAAAGTCCCAATTGCTTGCGGATCTCCGCTGCCTGATCCTGCTCCTGACCGCGCGCAGCCTGCTGCACCGAGATCGCCTGCAGATCGCGCCAGTCCTCGGCGTGCTTCTGCTCCAGCTTCATGAGTTGCAGGAGGTGCTTGGGTGAGAGCTCGGAGAACTTGCGCTTCTCCTCCTCCAGAATCTTTTGCAGCTCATCGATCTGAAACTGCGAGAGCTTGGGGATCGCCATGATAATGCGCCACTTTTCGTCACGCGTGAGCGAGATACTGCCGCGCAGGAACGTGAGGAACTTCTGATCGTCAAATTTGGTTTCGGGATGCGGTGGCACGGGGGTCTTGTCATTCGTGAGCGTCGCAGTGATGCTCCCGAACCGGTACGCACCCACCTCGGCAAGAATCTTCAGATCCTCATCATCAAATCCCATTTCCTTCGTTGCCTTGGTGCCCGGAGGCGGAGGAGGAGGTCCCTGATCCGCCGGAGGAGCGGCACCATCCTGTGCGCCACCCGTCTGCTGCCCCTGCGCCTGGGGAGGCGGGGGCGGGGGTGTTCCGAATACCTGTGTGGGATCAAGACCGCCGGACGGAACGGGGTCGCCCGGACGGGGAGGGGTGGGAGGCGTGGGGATCTGTGCCATAAGAACAAAAGAAAGAGACTGATCTAGAGTCTAGCAGCCAATCCGCTTTCGGCAAACGGCTTTTCGCCCAAAGTGCGCTCCGCCGCCCGCCGCGCCCGGACGATGAATTCCGGCTGCAGATACTCCTGAAAGGCAGCCACGGAAAATCCGCTCTGGCGCGTCCCGAAGAGCTCGCCGTAGCCGCGCAGCTTGAGATCGATCTCCGCGAGAATGAATCCGCTGTCATACTCCTCCATGGCTTTCAGCCGTGCCGATCGCGCCTGCTCCGGCGTCGTGGGAAACAGGAAACAGTGGCTCTGGTGCTCCCCGCGCCCCACGCGCCCACGGAACTGGTGCAGCTGTGCAAGGCCGAACCGCTCGGCGCCCTCGATGAGCATGATGGACGCGTTGGGCACGTCAATGCCGACCTCGATGACCGCCGTCGAGACGAGTATATCCATGTGCCGTTCTTTGAACGCCTTCATGATCCGCTCCTTCTCGGCCGGCTGCATTCTGCCGTGCAGGGCGGCAATGCGGCGTCGCGGAAAACTGACACGGAGTCTCTGCTCTTCACGCTCCACATTCTTCACATCTGCAATTTCCTCGTGGACGGATGCCGCGATGAGCGGACAGATCACGAACACCTGACGGCCTTCTGCGATCTGCTGATCGATGAAACGCTCGACGGTGACGCGATCACGCGGTGCAACGACCTTCGTGTGGATCGTCCTGCGGTTGCCGGGCTTTTCAAGGAGTACCGAGAGGTCGTGGTGCCCGTATGCGGTGAGCGCAAGCGTGCGCGGAATGGGCGTGGCCGTCATCGTGAGGACATGCGGATTCCCCTTCTCCTGCAGGCGGGCACGCTGCGCAACACCGAACCGATGCTGCTCATCGACAATCACGAACTTGAGATCGGCAAACGTCACCGCATCCTGAATGAGCGTATGCGTGCCGATGACGATATCCGTCCGCCCCGCTGCCACGGACAGGCGCACTGCCGCCGCC
>JAQTQU010000053.1 GCA_028712095.1 Candidatus Peribacteraceae bacterium | reverse complement strand
GCACTGATGTTCTTTTCCCACCTCTCATTATGATGCATCTTTCCGTCGATGATCTCAGCGCCACGGAAGTGGCGCAAGCGTTCGTCCTTGGGCAGAAGGATAAGAATCCTGAAGACATCATTCATGATCTGCGTGGTCAGGAGGCACAACTGCTCGATCCCGATCAGTTTCCGCGTGATGTGCAACGGCGGCAGCAGGAATTGGATGCGATAGCGAAGCCGAAAAGGGATGAGGCGTGATGCGCTATCATCGCGTCATGGTTTCTCCTCTTCCGAAAATCATCTTCCTCCATGGCAACAGCGGGGAGGGCGTCGGACACTACTGGTTCCCCTACGCGGCACGTGAGTTCCGCACACTCGGTTTTGAAGTCAGAGCGAAAGATTTCCCTGATGCGCATCTGGCGCGCAAAAGTATCTGGCTGCCGTTTCTTGAGAAGGAGTGCGGTGCGGACGAGAACTCCATCCTGATCGGGCACAGCTCCGGAGCCATCGCGGTCATGCGGTGGGCGGAGCAGCATCAGATTGTCGGGTCCGTGCTCGTGGGTGCCTACTACACCGATACGGGATCCGAGAACGAGCGACTGAGCGGATACTTCGACGATCCGTGGGACTTCGAAGCGATCAGGCGCAATCAGCAGTGGATCATCCAATTCGCCTCCGTCGACGATCCGTTTTTCCCCATTGAGGAACCGCGGCTCGTGAGCAGGGAGCTTCAGACGGAATATCACGAGTTCACGAACCGCGGGCACTTCTTCGAGAAGGAGTTCCCGGAGCTGATTGAGGCGGTGCAGAAGAAATGTTCAATCGCTTAGGCGGTAGGTTTTCAGCGTCTTTCTGTGGTTCTGGTAGCCAGGAAGGGCTGCTGCCACGCTATTCCAAAAAGCGCGCGAGTGATTGGGATGCGGGATGTGCGCGAGTTCATGAATGATCACGTACGTGCGAAGCCCCTCGGGCACGAAGAGCAGTGCCGTATTGAGCGTGATGCGGCCGCCTGGCGAACAACTGCCGAAGCGGCGCGACATGTGTCGCAGCGTTATCTTCGTGACGCGGGCGCCGAAGGTTTGTGCGTTGATCCGGTGGACCAGCGCCGCCATCTGCGGCTGCTCTATAACACCCAGAAGACGCCAGAGGAATGTGCGGAAATCCGCGTCGGTACTCTCCGGTCCTCGCCGGACCAGCCATCCCTGTTCCGTTTGTTTTGCGGATGTCCGCGCCCCCGTTTCCACGGTGAACGTGCGGGTGGCCCCGTCCCCGAGCGTGATCGCGAAGGTCCCGTGTTCGCGCAGGAGCGGCCGGAACGGGTCGATCACCTGCGATGCGCGGTGGTCGGCGAAGCGGCGCGCCATGCGCCTGCGCAGGGACGCGATGTGCCGTTCCTCCTCTTGTGCGCTTAAGCATCCGGCGAGGCGGATGAGCACGCCGTTCTCTTCAAACGATGCGCTGGAGGTCCGGTTTCGCGTTCGCTCAATGCGGTAGGGAACATCCATCGTGGCCATGTCCTAGCATGACGGAGCGCATACCCACACGGCACTCGTGCGCACGAAGCAGAGAGAGGAGACGGTCAGGGACTTCGGCGGCAAGAGCGTTTCGCTGAAGCAGCCGGAAGGACAGGCAGTCCTCTTTTCGGCAAGGAGCGTCTCAAGCTTGAGCAGTGCGGAGATCTCTGCCGAAGAACAGGAGACGAACGACGCGACGGTGGAAGAGACGGTACCGGTCTGCGGGGGATTTGCGGATGAGGAGCTGCTTGTCATGGAGCTGCAGGCGCTGCTTTGCGACGAGGAGGATAGGCTGGAACTCTGGGCGCTGGAGCTTGACGGCACAGAAGAAGAGGAAGACGCGAACGAAGAAGAGCTGCTCTTGGAGGAAGACGCGAACGAAGAAGAGCTGCTCTTGGAGGAGGATGAGCTTGAGCAAGACGAAGAGCTGGAACAGGAGGAAGACGAGCTGAAGGATGAGGAGCTGGAGCTCGATGAAGAGGAGGAAGATGAGGGAATGCAAAGGATCACGGCACTGGTTTTCGCGTAGTTATTTTCCGCATTTCCGTCCGCCTGCGGCCGAAACAGCCGGATATTATGGTTCAACACGGAAGCACTGCAATCCGGTACGGAGTAGCGAAGGTCGAAATTCCTCGACTCCCCCGGCAACAGCCGAAAGCCCCCGCCATTGGCTTCTCCGCAATACACGCTCACAGCTCCGGATGCAGAACAACTGGGGTCCGATTGTGCGGGAAGGTAGGGCTGAACGGTACTAGCGCGTACGACGACCTCTTCCGCGGCGATATTGCCGATGTTGCGCGCTGTTATGGTGTAGGACACGGAGCCTCCCTGGGGAACGGGGAGGAATTTGGAAGGAAACGATTCGTACGAGAGGGCGATGTCCGCGGCGGCTGACGGGGAGCAATTTACCACCGTATCTGCTCGTTGAAGGCCGCTGTCCCCCCCTTTGACGAGGGTATAAGCCTCTCCGATGATGGTAGCATGAAGCACACGGCTGCAAGGCGCAGGGATGTAATAGCTCACCCGGAAACTCCTCGACTCTCCCGGCGGGAGGGCAAGACCCCTGCAGGTTACGTAGAAATCGGTCGCTTCGGAGCATGCGGGATCGGAAAGGTCAGGAAGGAATTCGGCTCTCATGGCAATCCCGTCGAAATAATCAATCGGAAAACCTATTATGGAATAATGCGTATAACCAGCCGCACCGTCATTGGTGGCGGTCAGCGTGTAGGTGGCGATCCCCATCCGTTCCACGGACTCTGGCGCGGAGAGCGCGAGAGTGAGATGCGCCGTGGGAGGGGCAGGAGGGAGCGAAGGCGCGGAACTGGAGCTCGATGAAACGGACAAACAGGTGACGAGGACATCATCCTCGTAGCTGTCGCTCCAGAACGGGAACGTCTTGAAGATCCTGAAATCGGAAATGAGCAAAGGCTTCCATAACTTACTCTCCTCATCAGAGAACCATTCTGTTGCGTTTTCGTCGACGAGCCAAAGCCACAGATCACGATCTTCAAGGTATACGACGGGCTTGGGGAGTGAGGAAGAAACGCAATTCCAGACTGTAGGTCGATCTGGCCACTGTTCACAAGAGAATTCACGCAGCGCAAATGGTGCCACGTTTTTCGCAGAGACAGAGAGGGGCATAAACTGGGGCGAGCAGGAACCTGCTGCCAAGAAATCCACGCGGAAACTCACTGGCAAGCTACGCCAGCCCCCCGCAGGGATATCGATTTCGCACGAGAGCTTCGTTCCTGACAACTTCCAGCAGGGATCGGAGGTCTCCGGCTGGAATTGCGACCGGGTTGAGAGATATGTGGATACCGAAATCTTCTCATCCGATTCTCTCATGCTCCGTACCCAGATGGTATAGGTCATGATCTCCCCTTCTTCCGCAAGCACCGGCCCCTCCAACCAGACAACCGGATTTCCGTATACGGCGGGGGAAGAAACCGACGAAGAGGAGGAACTCTGGCTGGAGACCGAAGAGGACCGAGACGAGCTGGAACACGAAGAAGAAGAGGAGGAGGAAAAGGCAAGCGAACTGGAACTCTTCGAAGAACTCACTGCCGAGGAGGAACTTCCTCCGCACGTCACCGTGACAGTGACCGTGGACCAGACGGCGCCCGGAGGGGCGGGGGAGGTCTGCAGGGACTGGGCGGCGACACTGTGCGTAATGATCGATCCGCAGGTCTGCGAGGAGGGCACCTGGTAACTCACCACGAAACTCTTCGACTCCCCCGGTTCCAGCGTATAGCCCGTTGCATTGTCATCGCTCCGGCAGTAGATAACGCCGTTCGAGAGCGAACAGTGGGGATTGGACCGGTCCGGGAGGTAGGTGAGGCCCGCGGGAACGAAGGGGCTCGTCACGATGCGCGTGGCGGTTGCCGCGCCCGGATTGGTCGTCGTGACGGTGTAGGTGAGCACGCCGCCCGGTGCCACGGTCGCGGGCGTGCTGCTCTGCGTCAGAATGAACTGGCCGGTTGCGCTGGAGGCGGTGAGCGGAGACTTTTCCCGGTTTGTCAGAACCGCCAGAATGCCGATCATGGCTACAAACAATATTCCGGGAAGCAGGCGTCGCATTGGCAGGATTGCAATTGTCTGTTAATAAACAATATGCGAGGCCGAAAGACAAGCAGAACAGGTTGCGTGAGCCATATGTTCATTTCACGAGCTGCTCCATTTGCGTGCCCGGATAGTAGTACTGCAGAATCTGTTCCGCGGTCCTGCCTTCATTGGCCTGCCCCTCCGCTCCGCAGCCGGACATGCCGACGCCGTGCCCCGCCATCGTCATTCCTTTGCACCACGGGTCCGCTTTGCTCGCGAACACCGTTTCGAACGGAAAATTTTTCCAGCCGTTCTCGGCGGGCGTGCGGGTGCGGCCGTCGTCGGAACTGAAGTAGGCCGCTTTCACGATCTGCCCGTTCATCGTGAGCACCTGTCCCGCAGTCGCTCGGACGGCGCTGGCCCAGCGCGGGTTCGCCCGCTCCGCGGTAATGCCGGCATAGGCCTGGAATCGTGCGGGGGAATCGTCGCCGTCGTAGGGCATGCCCGGAAATTTCCGGTTCCGGCCATCCAGATAGAAAGCGGCGTAGCTTCGTGCGGCGACGGCGAAGGCGCGCTGCTTCTCGTAGGGCTCCGTATCGGGCTCCTCCGACAGGCCTGCGAGGTACTCTTCAAGATCCACTTCGTTGATGAGTGCGGCTTTTCCCGCAAGCACCGTGCAGATCACGTCCCCGCGGTATTGTTTTTTGAGGGAGGATACATCGTAGGTGCTGCACGAAGCCGAGCCGGTTTCTCGGGTTGTGAGACGGACGCGGATCAGGGGGGAGGAAGCAGACCCGGCTTCGTCCGAAGGCTCCGTCGAGGCGAGGGAAGCAAAGGAAACAGAGGATTGGGCGGCACGTTGCGCGCCGGGGGTTTGAATATTGATCCGGTCGGTTTCCGTAGAGGTCATGGGAACCGGTTCGCCAATGGGTGTACGGGTGCGGCGGCCATCTGCGTGCAGCAGAAAGGTTACCGGTCCGATATCCACCGAGTAGGTACCCGGCTCGGTCGGCACCTGAAAGCGCAACCGGATCGTTTCCACTTCGCCCTCGTGGAGCAGACGCGGCATCAGGATTTCGGAGCGCACGCGCTGGTTCTGTTCATTGATCTGCTGCCAGACGCCGATGCGCGTACTGCTGCGCATCACCGAGGCGATGCGCGCGCGGTTCTGGACGATGCTGTCGCCCGCACGGAACAGCAGCGAGGCCTGCACCTGCCCGCCCGGTCGCACGGTGAGATCGGTCTCGGTGAGGGCGGTGAGCGTCGGTGCCGTCACGTTCAGGTTCATGGATTGCAGCCGGCTGTTTCTGCGTTCGTCTGTCCGATCAACATAGTTCTGATCCAGAGGAGGCGGGAAGAGTACGTGCGCTGACACATCACCGGAGGCCACGTGCTGGCGTATCTGGTTGAGAACGCCTGCGAGAAAGTAGCCGGGACAGGCGGTAGGGCCGACATCACGATGGCCCACGATGATCTCATGTGATTCTCCGTGGAAGAGGGTGGGATTGCGCGGGTTGAGGCCGTAATGATCCACAAGGTTCTTGAGCAGCCACTGCAGGCTTAAGATCTGAATCTGGCTCGGCTCCTCCAGTTCGAAATTTCCGAGGAGTGCCACGCCGATTGTTCCCACATTGGCGCAGTAGGCATGCCCGCCGATGACATTGTCGCCGCCGGCGCGTCCCTCGTAGATCGTTCCGTCCTCATCCAAGACGTAGTGGTAGCCGATGTCGCCCCAGCCGAGCGTTTTGGCGTGGTACAGGTAGAGCGCGCGCATGCGTTCCAAGGGGCTTCGAGGATCATCACGCAATGTCTGGGCCGTGTGGTGCACCACGATCATCTTTACGCTTGGCGAGTACGATTGGGGCCACAGCAGCCTTGTTCCCTGCGCGTTTTCCTTGACCGTGCGCGCCACCCGGAATTCCTGCGGGTAATGTTGCTGTGCTTCGGTGCACTGCTTCACGCGTTCGGCAATGCCATTTCCCTCGTCGGCAGGTATCTGCTGTTCAGCCGGCTTCTGCTCCTCTGTCGTTGTGGTCAGCAGCGATTCGTCGGCGCCCCACTGAGCGCGCGTGAGAATGCGCGGTTCCCAGGCGCCCCGCGCCCGTTCCGTTGCCAGGCACGTCGACAGGCCGACGAAGAGCGCGATGATAAAATACCTTCGCATGGCGTGGAGTATACCGGATAGGGATTCGGGAATAGGGATTCGGACCTCGGAAAATATTGTATGAAAGCAGTAAAAAAACAGTGACCGCCCTATGTCCGGATTCCCATTCCCGATTCCCTTGCCAGCAGGGCTTCGTAGGCATCGATTATCCAAACACATTCGTTGCCTGCAAACTCTCGAGAGGATCCATCTGCTCAGGCGGGACTTTTACCTGGAGCACCATCCCGAATCGTTGCCTCAATGCCCCGGCGAGATGCTCAAGCTGACTGCGATGCGTTGCATTCACTTCAAATGTTGTCACGCGAGCCGTCTCTTCCTGCACAACAGAGATCGTCGATGCAATGACTTCCGATTGGTGCGAGAGGAAGCTGCAGAGATGTTGCCCTCGTCCCTGGACGTATCCGGCTTCACAGATTCGGCATTCCATAGCGTGAATGTAAGCGTGTAATACAATCTGTCAATTACTTCCTTTCAGTATTTTTTCATACCTATCCATCATCCGCTCCAGTGAAAATCTCTCCCGTGCGGCGTACGTACCGGCGTGTGCCAGTGCAAGCCGCCGGTCACGCTGCTCCATTTCCACAATTGCACTGTTCAACTGCGCGATCGAATCCGCTTCGACCACCAGCGCTTCCCTGCCGGCTACCAGATGGCGCGCGATACCGCACTGATTCGTAATGATCGCGGGAATCCCCAACATCATCGCTTCGGCGGCGACGAGCCCGAAAGGATCATGCAGACGCGAAGGGAGAATGAAGACATCGATCGAACGGTAGAACGCGCCGAGATCGTCCACGTCGGGAATGATCTGTACGCGATCCGCCAGCCCTCTCTCATCCACCAGTTTCCGCAGATAGCCCTCTTCGCTGCCCTCCCCGATGACGGTGAGTGACACCTGCGGCAGATCTGTGATCGCGTCGATGAGCACGTCGATTCCTTTGTCTTCCGTGAGCCGCGCGATGGTTCCCAGCTTCAATCCATCACGGCTCTCTTTTTCCCTTTCTCCTTTTTCTAACCCTATTCCTATCCCTGATCTTTCGGTATCCACGCCATTGGGGATGCTTACCGTATGTTCCTCCGGCCAGCCGAGTCTGCAGTAGAGATCGCGGCTCAGATCAGAGACGGTGATCGTGGTCACGGACCGTGCCAGCTCTTTGAGCCCGGGCAACCAGGGATTTTTTGTGAGCCACC
>JAQTQU010000012.1 GCA_028712095.1 Candidatus Peribacteraceae bacterium | reverse complement strand
CTAGCCATTCCCTCCCACCGTACCTTCAGAAGTGATGCATTTGAGATTTCAGTTCAGGATCAGGGAACTTTGCAGAAAATGCATATTTGTGCTATCATACGTAGTAAGACACACACCTATGCCGAATCCCAAAAATCCCGTCCCCACTGCGGATTTGAGCCAGAAAAAGGCCGCCGCTCCGGCCGCGAAAGAGGCGCCTGCAAAAGGCCAGAATCTCAAACGAATTCTCATTGTGGAAGACGAACGGCCTCTCGCGCATGCTCTGGAATTGAAATTCCGCCACGAGGGATTCGATACACACATCTGTCTTGATGGTGAGGAGGCGCTCAAAGAGGTGACGGAAGGAAAGTATCACGTCATCCTGCTCGATCTCATCATGCCGCGGATGGACGGGTTTACGTTCCTGCAGGAGATGAAGAACCGCGGCGTGAAGACGCCGACAGTCGTCCTGAGCAATCTCGGTCAGGACGAGGATAAAACGCGCGCCCAGTCTCTGGGTGCCGTGGGGTACTTCGTGAAATCCAACACGCCGATCATGGAGATCATCAAGCAGGTGCAATCTCTTCTCTGAATACATGACACTTTCCGATGCCGATCTCGGCGCAGTCCTGGTCCAGCAGAGTTATCTCTCTGCTGAGGAGCTGCAGCGCGTTTCGGCACTGGCCAAAGAACGGAACCTTCCGCTGCTGACACTCCTCTTCGAGCAGGGGCTGCTCACACAGGATCTGTACGAAGGGGCGATCGCGGAGCACTACAAGCTGCAGTTCTACGATTTGCAGGCGCACTTCCCCTCCCCCGAAATCATTGCGGAGCTGCCGGAGGAGATCGCACAGACGTACCACATGATCGTTGCGGAGCACACAGGGGACAAAGTGACCATTGCCACCTCCGATCCGGGGCAGGAGAGACTGGAGGAGGTCGTCCGTCTCAACCTCGGTCAGAAAACAGCGGTGCCCCTGCCAAAAGCCGCCACAGCGGAAGAGCAGGAAAAACCACAGCAGAAGAAAGTGGTGCAGCGTCTGCTCACGCTCGGCAAGAAAGAGGAAAAATCCGAAGCGCCGCAGCGGTTCACCGGAACCGTCACATTCGTCTACACCCCGCAGTCCGGCATCGATGCGGCGTGCCAACATTACAGAAAGCCGCTCTCGACGCGCTTTCAGGCCATCATTTCGAACGAAGGAAAAGTGGCGCCGGAGATTCTGGAAGAGATCATCAATGACGGTGTCGAACTGCGGGCATCCGACATCCACTTCGAGCCGCAGGAGAAAATCGTCGTCGTCCGGTTCCGTATCGACGGCGTGATGCACGAGGCGGGTCATATTCCCAAGGAGCACTACGAAGGCGTGGTGAACCGCATCAAGATTCAGGCGAATATGCGTATCGACGAGCACTATGCCGCGCAGGACGGCGCCATCCGGTATGCGTCGCCGCGCGGCACCATGGATATCCGTGTCTCGATCGTGCCGCTGGTCGAGGGGGAGAAGGTGGTGATGCGTCTGCTCTCCTCCTACGTGCGATCCATCACGCTGCTCGATCTCGGGTTTTCGCAGAAGAATCAGGAGATTCTCACCGAAGCCGCGCACAAGCCCTTTGGCATGGTGCTGACGACGGGTCCGACGGGCTCGGGAAAATCCACGACCTTAACGGCGCTCCTCAAGATGCGCAACACGCCCGACGTGAACATTTCCACCATCGAAGATCCGGTGGAGTACAAAATTCCAGGAGTGAACCACATTCAGGTGAATCCGAAGACCAATCTGACGTTTGCCTCCGGTCTGCGTGCGCTCGTGCGTCAGGATCCGGATATCGTGCTCGTGGGCGAAATCCGCGACGGCGAGACGGCGGATATCTCGGTGAATGCCGCGCTCACGGGGCATCTGGTATTTTCCACACTGCACAGTAACGACGCAGCCACGGCTATCCCCCGCTTACTCGATATGGGCGTCGAACCGTTCCTGCTTGCCTCCACCCTTGAGGTGGTCATCGGGCAACGTCTCGTGCGCCGGGTGTGTCCCCGGTGCCGCCACAGCGTGAGCGTTTCCGCCGACGAGGCGGTCAAACTCTTTCCGGGTGCGGAAAAGATGGTTCCGGAGACAAAAGCACTGACGCTCTATCGCGGAAAAGGCTGCGAAGCCTGCAGCAATACGGGGTATCGCGGGCGTATCGGCATCTATGAATTACTCCTCATCACGCCGGAAATCGAAGCATTGATTCTGAAACGCGCCGCGAGCTCCGAGCTCAATGAAGCGGCAGTGAAAGGAGGAATGCGCCTGATGTTCGAGGACGGATTCGACAAGGTTCTTGCGGGTGTCACCACGATCGAGGAACTGCTGCGCGTCGCGGCACCGCCTGCCATCATTTTCAGTTCCTCTCATGCCGGAAACAGCGACTGATCCCGCGGCACAGTCGGCGAATCCTGCTCCCGTTCCGGAACAGCCCGTCGTTCCTCCTATTCCCAAAAAAGCCCCGTCGCGATTCAAAGAACAGCGCAAAGAGCTGCAGAAATTCTTCGCGTCCTTAAACCATCTGGGCATGGGCAGGCAGCGCATGCTGTTCATCCAGAGCGTGGCGATGATGCTCACCGCGGGGCTCTCGCTCGTCGATGCCCTGCAGACCCAGCTGCTCGAGGCGAAATCCAAGGCCGTCAGAGGTCTCATCCAGGGGATTATTTCCGCGGTGGAGAGCGGATCGCCTCTCTGGAAAGCAATGGACGACCAGTCACTCTTCTCCCCTTATGAAATCGCCCTCGTGCGCATCGGCGAAGAGGGGGGCAATCTGGCGCGCAACATGCAGTACCTTGCGGAGCAGCAGGAGAAGGACCGCGCGCTCAAGCAGAAAGTGAAGATGGCGATGATCTATCCTGCCATTGTCATCGTACTGGTCTTTATTCTCGTAATGGGGTTGGGACTGTTCGTCCTGCCCAATCTCGTGCAGGTGCTCTACTCGCTCCATGTGGATCTGCCGCTGGCCACGCGCATCGTCATTGTCCTGTCGCAACTCTTCGAAGCGCATGGAGCGGTGATGGTGCCCCTCCTCTTTCTGGCGCTCATCATCGTTCTGCTGATGGGCAAATACACGCGGTTTCGCGTGGTCTCGCAGTGGGTGGTATTCCATACGCCCGGCATCGGCAGTCTGGCGCGTGAGGCGACGATCGCGCAATTCGGCGTGATTCTCGGCGGATTGCTGCGTGCGGGCGTTCCTCTCGTCGAAGCGCTCTCCTCCCTTGCGGAGGTCACGCACATCATCGCGTACAGGAATTTCTATCAGAAGCTGCTGGAGCACGTGAACGCGGGCGACTCGTTCAGCAAGAGTTTCGCCGCTCTTCCGGAATGCAATCATCTTCTCCCCGTTTCCGTGCAACAGCTCATCGTCACCGGTGAGCGGTCGGGGGCGCTGGCGGATGTGCTCATGAAGATCGCCGAGATGTACGACAAGAAAGCCTCCGAGACGGCAGAGAAGCTTCCGGTGATCCTGGAGCCGCTTCTGCTCATTATCATCGCCGGCATCGTTGCCGGCATCGCATTTGCTATCATAGTGCCTATCTACAAAGTCGTCGGGAACATCGGCCGGTAGGTCGGTTCCCTTTTCTTCCCCCCCCACAGTATGGCGCACAAAGGATTTACAGCGATCGAGGTACTCCTCACGCTGGGCATCGTCGCGGTCACTGCCGGTATGAGTGTGCCGCTCTATCGGACCTATCAGTTGCGCAGCGATCTGGATACGGCGGTCGAGCAGGCCAGACACGCACTGGAACGTGCCCAGGTGCTGGCGCGTGCCGGTCAGAACGATTCCATGTGGGGGTATGCGGCGAGCGAGGGCGTCCTCTTTCAGGGGGAAGCGTTCGCTATTCGCGAGTCCGAATCGGATGAGCTCTACATCGTCCCCGGCACCGTGCAGGTATCCGGTTTGCCGGAAGTGGTTTTTCAAAGAGTATCGGGTGAGCCGGTGGCAACCGGGGAAATCGTCTACGAAGCCGGTAACGGCGAGCGACGCACCATCACCGTGACGGGCGGGGGAACGCTGACCGTCAGCCCGCTTCTGCCGCCGGTTGAGGAGCAGGCATCCAGCAGTGCCACGTCGCTCTCGAGCGACAGTGGCAGTGCAGTGGCGAGCGAAGGAGCTGCGAGTTCCGTACCGGGTTCCAGTGCCGCGAGTGCGGGCGGGAGCACGGCGAGTACAGCGAGTACAGGCAGCACGGGATCCGCCGTCAGTTCTTCCGGAGCGGAGAGCAGTACAGCGAGCGCGGGGGAGGAAGGCGGGGGGGAAGAAAGCTCCAGCAGCGAGGCGACCTGTGAAGATACCTTCACGCTGCTGCCGGACGGAACGGTGGAAACAACCGGTACCGTGGATGCCACGGTGAAAGTACTCGGATCGCAGGTGAGCGAAGGGGCGGGTGGCGGTTCCGCCAAGGTCGTCGTTTCAGTGAGTACCGATGAGGGGGAAACATGGACGTCCCTGTTCAACGGCAAGGCGGTCAAAGGTGGCGAAGAAGAAACAGTGCCGAATCTTCCGTCGGGGACGAAACTGCTCGTGCAGGTGAACGGTCGTCACTCCTGGCTTTTCAATCGTACGTTCCGTTCTAATAACTCCGAAGGACATATGTTCGTCCTGCGCAACGGTCATCTGGTGCCGTCCTCCCTGTACGATGCCTTCGGCAATACCATTAGCCTGGCTCCGTTCCTCCGTGCGGTCATCGAGAACGGACATGTGAAGATTCATCCGCACGCCGTGCTCTTTCTCACGGAGCTCGATGCGCTCTGGAAGGGTTCCTCAAAATTCCAGGATGCCGTGATTGAGGTGACCTTTGCGGTCAAGCCCGGCAGCTGTGCGCAGACCGCTGATCCCAAGGTGAAGATCGTCTTCGACCGGATTGAAAATCAGGGTGCGGGTGATGTGAAGAACCGCGTATACGTGGGGGAGCAGGGCATCCTCTTCGCGGAGGACCAATGGATTCCCCTTTCGGCTGCAGGCGTGACGATGACGGATGACGACCTCGTCGAAAACGTGCCGGGATTGGCGATGGAGCGCCGCAGCGGGGTTTTGCGCGTACTGTTACACGGCTCACACGTCATTCCCTCCGGCAAAGAAATCGCGGATGCGCGCATTATTTTTGACCGCGCTCAGGTGACCTCCATCGAAGCCGATACCGGCCAGAATGCCCCCGAAGCCATTACGGACGGGATCGTCAATGACGGAGCGGGCGGGGACGAAGTCACCATTGCCGCCGACCGGCGCTCCGTTCTCTTCCAGACGCGTGTCACCACTGCGGACGATGCCATTTTCATTCACTGGAGCGTTGCTACCGGTGCCAGTTCCAGCGCGGCGTCGGATGCGAGTTCGTCTACGGCGAGCAGCGCCTCTTCCGCTTCATCTCAGACGGGGGAGGAGACGGATCAGAACGGGAGCGGGAGCACTCTGCCCGCCGATGCCTGCGCCGCCGCCTACACAATGGACGAGCGCGGCCGCATCGTTCTCGTCGAGAAGGCAGATGTGTCGTTCATGGTCCTTGGATCGTACGCAACGTACGGGGCCAACGGTCCGATGATCCACGTGCGCCTGAATGCCAGCCTTGACGGCGGAAGCACGTGGCGCGGGCTCTTCAACTTCCGCGATATTCTGACAGGCGATACGCAGACGTTCCGCGACGTCCCTTCCGGATCGGTTCTTTCGCTCTCGGCCGAGGGCCGCTATTCGTGGCTCTTCAAGCGCGTCGCAAACCTGACCGATCACGCTGATCGCGTGAAAATCCTCCGTCCCGGAGCCGCGTTGCCCGCCATCGGCTTACTCTCCGCACCAACGCAGTTGCGTTCGTTCCTGCGCGATCGCATCGCCGATGGGCACGTCAACCTCGGCCGCAGGCAGATTCTTGCGCTCGCCGAGCTGCAAGATCTGGATGAAACAGCGGACTTTCAGGATGCCGTCGTCCTCATTTCCGTCAGCAAACCCGCAAGCGGCGGTGTGTGCGGTAGCGCGGAGGCAGAAAGTCCATCCAGTTCCGCCGCCAGTTCCTCTTCTGTTTCCAGTACATCTTCCGCAACAAGCGCCGGTCCCAAAATCACGGTTTGTCATTACTCTGCCACGGACCGTGGGCATCCCTCAACGATCGAAATCGCCGAATCCGCGTGGCCGGCACACAGTGCGATGGGTGATCGTCTGGGAGAGTGCGAAGCGGACGATGACGGAGACGGAATAGCGAATGCCGAAGATTTCTGCCCCGGAACGTACGTGCCGGAAGCCGTGCCGACGGAGTTCATGCTCTTCAACCGCTACGCGCTCATGGGAACCACAGGTATTTTCCGTCAGGGTCCGCGCAAGACCGTGAGTTCCTTCTCGCTCAGTGACACGCGCGGATGCAGCTGCGAGCAGCTGGTAGACGTTGCCGAGGGCGTACGTGAGTACTACTTCTCCTCCGAACCGCTTCTGCTCCGCGAACTGAAGAGCCTCTTCCCGTTCTATACGAACGGTGCGCGGCAGTTCGGCTGCGGCGCGGCGATATTGCGGATGTCACGGCCCTAGGGCACCGACCGGTGAATATGCAATATGCAGGGAGGTCAATCCTCCCTGTATACTGCAGTACTGTTTTCTTTCCCCGTTCCCGTTCCGGCTCGCTGCTGCTCGAGGCCCTGCTGGGTGTCGCGATTTTTGCGGTCCTCGCGGGGGCGGTGACCTCCGTGCTGTTCGTCGGTCAGGAAGGGGCTCTGCAGAGCAGTGATCAGATCCGTGCGGTCTATCTTTCCTCCGAGGCGCTGACTGCGGCGCGCGCCATGCGCGATGCCTCCTTTGACCAGCTGACAGCGGGTCAGCACGGCACGTGCATCGGCGCGACGGGTCTGTGGGAATTCTGCGGGCAGGAGAACGTGACGGCAGACGGATTGAGGACAACGCTCACCGTGCAGACCCTGTCCGAGAGTCACGTGCGTGTGACGGCCGAAACACGCTGGCGGGAGGGTAATGCGCGTTCGGGATCCATTCTCCTAACCGAGGAGCTGACTGACTGGCGCGCCGTCAAACCTATCGGCGACTGGACGGTACCGCGGCTCGTCGGCTCCTTTACGATCGAAGGCCAGCCGCTCTTCTCGGGCATTACCCTGAAGGGCGATGTCGCCTTCGTCACCAGCGCGTACGGGGAGGGCGGTAAGGGATTGCAGGCGTTCGACTACGTTTCGGGCTCCGATCCGGTGCCTGTCGCCGCGGGATTCGATCTGGGCGTGGCAGGATACGCGGCGATTGTCGCAGGGGATGTACTCTACGTTGCGACCGCCGATCCATCCGCGGAGATCCGGTGTTTCGACGTGGCGGATCCGGCGGCTCTCTCGCAGACGAAACTCCTTGCGTCTGTGAATCTGCCGGGTGACGGGCGCGCGCGGTCGCTTGCCTATTTCAATAACACGCTCTTCGTGGGGGCGACGGAAGACGCCGCGGAACCGGAACTATTCTCTTTTGACGTGACCGATCCCGGGTCGCCGCAGCTGCTCGACACCCTGCAGGATTCCACGTCGGTGTTCGGTCTCAGCCTGCATGACGGATTTGCGTACATTGCAGGCTCCATGGATGCGATGGAGCTGCGGGTTGCCGATGTGTTCGATGTTGCGGATCTCTCGCTTGCGCTGGGCGAGGGGTACAACCTCACGGATGTGCACGACGGGCTCGCGATTGCCGCAGTGAACGACGACCTTCTGGCCGGACGCCGCAACGGTGAGGGGATCGATGAACTGATTCTTCTGGATTTGAGTAACGGAGCGGTTCCCTCCCCGCCACCCGGTCCGTGGTATCAGGAGATTGGAGGGAGCGTGCCCTCGCTGGTCGCAGAGCCCGGAGGGCGGTTTGCATTCATTGCAACGGATAATATTTCCGCACAGTTGCAGGTGGCCGATCTCGCGCGGTTCCGCAACGGAGAATTCCCCATTGTGGCCACGGCCACCACGCTGACCGGCGGTGGGCGTGCCGTGGCGTACGATGCACAGCGCGACCGCGTTCTGCTGGCGACAGATCGCGGCCTTCTCCTTTTCCGTCCCGGCCCGTGATGCTTCTGCGCACCCGCTGCGGCTACGTATTCCTTCTGAGCGTCATCATGGTCGGAGCGATTGCAGTGGCCACATTGAGCTCGCTCCTCCTGATTGGCGTGGGGTCGATGCAGATCGGTTTTACGGTGCGGCAATCGGAACAGGCGCGTTCGCTGGCACAGACCTGCGCCGAGCGCGCGCTCCGTGCGCTGTGGGAAGATACCGGGTACATCGGCGTCGAAGCATTAACGTTTGACGAAGGCCAGTGCGATATTTTGCGTACGGGAGGGTCGGGCAATGAAAACCGGTCCGTCTGCGCCGAGGGCCGGGTCGGTCCCACCGTGCGCCGTTACGAAATTCTGCTGGAACGCGTTCTCCCGTCCGTCCAGATATCCGCATGGCGTGAAGTGGATCAGTTTTCCATTTGTTCGTATCTATGAAGAGCCTGTATACCCATCAACGGCCGGGCACGACACTCGTGGAACTTCTGTTGTTCCTTGCATTCTTCGCCATTGTCGGTGGAACGGTCGTATCCATTCTCTTCGCGACCAGCGACCAGCGCGCACGCCAGCAGACCATTGTCTCGGTCGAGCGTACGGGCCTGCAGGCGTTGCAGGGGCTTCGGTGGCGCATTGAGCATGCCGAGCGGGTTATCAATCCCCAGCGGGGGGCATCGGGGTCCATCCTTGCTCTGCAAATGGCCTCCGCATCCGATGATCCGATGATTGTCGCCGTCGAGAGCGGCTCACTGGTGTTTGTCCTGGGCGAAACCAAGAAGGCCGTCACTGCCGAAGGTATGACTGTCTCTCATCTCCTTGTGCGCAACGCGTCCCCCTCTGCCGCGCGTCCGTCCGTGCTGCTTTCGTTCGATCTTGCCCAAGTGTATCCCCTGCCGCCCAGTCCGGCTCCGCAGTACATGCAGCATTTTGAGATGGCTGTTTCCCTGCTTCCCAAAGACACTCCTACGGGCAACGAGTGTGCATGTGCGGCACCTGCATGCGTGGGGGGAACCTTTCAGTGGCAGGTGTGCCCGGACGGCGAGTGCGTTCCGGCAGGGGTAACGCTGCCCTGTTCCTGAAAATGATTTAAGAATGTTTTTTTTATCAGTCAATGGAATCGGAGCACGCATGAGAAAAACTTGTTACACTATGGATGAGCCTTTTCCGTTCTGTGCGCTCGTTCTCTTCTTATCTCTTCCCCACTTTTTCTCATGAAACTCCGTCTCTCCCGCGAGGGGTTCACGCTGATTGAACTTCTCCTCGTCATCGGGATCATCGCGATCCTCGCTTCCATCGTCATCGTGGCGATCAACCCCACCAAGCAGATGGGTGATGCGCGCAATGCACAGCGCCGCAGTGACGTGAATACCATTCTCAATGCAATCTATCAGTATGCCATCGATAACAACGGCACCATGCCGGGCTGTCTTGGAGAAGATCCCGCCGTCGGCGGCCCCATCTGCGTGAAAGGGAGCGCCTGTGCTGATGTTACGGGCGGATGCAATCTTGATTCCCTCACCACGTCGTACATCGTGGATCTGCCCAAGGATCCTTCCGGAGCCACGGGCAACGACACGAATTACGCCGTCGCCATCACGAGCGGCCGTGTGACCGTTTCCGCGCCCAAGGCGGAACAGAGCCAGACTATCTCCGTCACGCGCTAGTCGAGAACGAAGCACGTTGTCTATTCACCCCGCACTGCTGTCTCCAGGAGTGCGGGGTTTTGGTGATTCGCATGATTATTGAGGGGGATCGCATAGTGGTAAGAATCCAACAAATATGGTATAATCGCTATTAAGAGACATTCCCTTCATGCAAGCCCTTCCAAAGCCTGTCCGGCAAAAACGGCCCGCGCATACGGGGTCCATCTTCTGGTGCACGATGCGGCAGTTCGCGTTGCTGGCGACATTCTCGGTGATGTTGTTCTCGGGGGCGTTGTTCATTGCCGCCCGCCCTCTGCCGCCGTTTCTCGCTCCGTTGTTTCTGTTGCTTGGCCTGCTCGTTTTTGCTCTTGCAGTGGCATTGGCGTACTTCCTGGCAAAGGATCTGACGAGTCCCATCGTGTCCTTGAGCCGCAGAGTCGCACGGTTGGGTCCCGATCACTGGACGTACGAGATCGCCGAGCACATGACGGATGAAGTGGGAGTACTTGATGATGTGATTGCGGATATGGCGCACCGTTTGGAACGAGGCTATGAGTACCTGCAGGGTGAAGTCGAGAAGCGCACGCGCGAACTCAAAGAGCAGTATCTGAAAGACCGCACGATCCTGACTTCCATTCATCACGGTGTCGTGGTGACGGATGCGCGGGGCGTGATCACCGACGTGAATCCCATGGCAGTGCAGATCATGGGCAAGAACCGTCCGGAAGAGATACTGGGCAAGACGGTGACCGGGATGCTGCCGCTCTCGAGCCATCACCATTCTGTGCCCGGAGAAGAACATCCTGTCATGCTCTGCCTGCGGTCCCGCACGGAAGTCCGTCCGCGGCCACAGGAGCAGGTGAGCGTGGAGCGCCCCGATCACTCCCGTATTCCCGTGATGTTTGTGGTGAGCCCGCTCCTTTCCGGAGCACAGCTGCTGGGTGCGGTTGCCGTGTTCCACGATGTCACGGAGGAACGAAAACTGGATTACATGAAGTCCGAATTCATCTCACTTGCCAGTCACCAGTTACGCACGCCGCTCTCAACCATTTCGTGGTATTTGGAGCTGTTGCAAACCGATAATCAGGAGAAGCTGACAACCACGCAGGAATCCTACGTTGCAGAAATGTGCACCGCGAGCCAGCGCATGACGCTACTCATCGACGCCCTGCTCCACGTGTCCAAGCTGGAGGGCGGCGGCGTGGCACCCGTTCCGCAGGAAATGGATATCGCGGCGCTCGTACGGGATATCGCGGAGGACGAGCGTTCCCTTGCGAAGGATCACAAGATCAGTCTGGAACTTTCCCTGCCCGGTCGGCTGATGATCGTCACGGATCCCACGTTTGCCCAGATCATCCTGCACAACATTCTGAGCAACGCCGTGAAGTACTCGAAAGCGGGAGGAAGCATTGCTGTCACGCTCGGTCAGAACGATGCGTTCGTCTCTATCACCGTGCAGGATACCGGCTTGGGCATACCCGAGACGGAGCAGCGGTATCTGTTCACCCGTCTGTTCCGTGCCTCCAATGCGACGAAGGTTGATACCACCGGCAGCGGTCTGGGCCTCTACATCTCGCGCATGCTGGCGGAACAGCTGAAGGGGAGAATCTCGTTCCTCAGTACCGAGGGCAAGGGGACATCCTTCACTCTCGAATTGCCGTTGAAAATGGAGCGGAAACCCGCAGACGTTCCGCCGAACGTATCCTGAGGCACGGTCATGAGCCCAAGGGGATTCCCTTCAGGCTCATGATGCTCGTTGGTCCCGCTCTTCTGTACGCCGGGTTCTGTCCCCGCCCATTCTTGCCATCTCTTGGCATTTTTCCCGGATCGATCAGGGAATCCTGAGATTCCAAGAATGGGCGGGGGATGACCATCTCTCTGGGGTCCCGGTTACCCGGAAACCTCGGCCCGCCTCACGTATGAGGCGAGGCACTGTGCGGAGGAGTGATCGGCGCAGCGGAACCACTGCGTAATCCGAAAACCCAAATCCTCCTTGCTCCACCTAGAGTTTGCCATCCTTCGCTCCTCGCTTCGCTCGGAGCTACGGAGGGTAAACCTCCTGCTTCGTGCGATTTGAGCAGTGAAGATCCACGCTGAGCGTGGCGTTTCATATGGCCCCGCATGCGCGGGGTCTCGTCTCTGTGGTACTGGTCCGTACCCGCCTTTACCCCGCCTTCGCCGAGGCTTCGGCGGGCAGGCGGCATATATGACGGGCAGGTGGGCGTTACCCACTAGGCGTTCCAATGGAGCCCGGACGTTCCTCCCCGCTCATTCTCACCATGAAGGTTCTCATAGGTTCCATTAACCTTCTGTAGTTTTCATGGGAAGAATGAGCGGGGCGATCATCCAAAGAGCAGGAAGTCCCATTTTCAACCTCCATTGCCTTGCAGGCAAGGGGTTCAGATATCTTTTGGTGTGGAGCCGCTTCTCCCATGTGGGACTGCGATCCAAGCCTTTCGCACGGCGCTCTTCGAGCTTGTGCTCAAGAGCTTGGCTCTGGGAGGGGGATTTCCCGCCTTCGCCCTGTGGGCTACGGCGGGCAGGGAACCCCGGATTGCAAATGGAGCCGCCGGGGAGAGTTGAACTCCCGACCCACGCATTACAAGTGCGTTGCTCTACCACTGAGCTACGGCGGCACACGTATCGGAATGGCGGAAGGATCAACCTCTCTATTCGAGCAGCACCATTTTATGACGCTGCGGCAGGCCGCAGCTAGGCACTGAGCTTAAGCGGCGCACTTTCAGTATAGGGCATGGCAGGTGCACGAAAACAGCACGAAAACCCATTGACCAGATTGTTAGAAATATATAACATAACGCCGTTCTTCCCTCCTCGCTATGACCCTCAAGCAGTTCGCGGCAGTTCGCCTGATTACCGTCATGCTTCTCTCGGCGTTCATTGCGTTTTCCGTTGCCAGTCACGAGTACTTCTGGCCGATCATTGCCATGGTGCTCGCCATACTGCTCCTGCTCGGACTTCGGTCACGCGTGAAGGAGATTCTTGCTGATGAGCGGGATTACACGTTGGGCGGAAAAGCGGCGCGCTGGGCCATGCAGATATTCAGTCTTGTCGCGGTGATCGTGATGTTCATTTTCCTCAACCTTGGCGAGAACAATCCTCAGATGACCGTCGTGGCACATGTTCTTGCCTACTCGGTCTGTGCGCTGATGTTGCTCTACTCCGCTCTCTTCGGGATCTTCCGCCGCTTCAATATTCCCGTCCGATGAAGAACCGCATCCGCGAATTCCGCACGCAGAGGAATATGACGCAGGACGCGCTGGCCCGTGCGGCCGGTGTGCGCCGCGAAACGATCGTGTTTCTCGAGCAGGGCAAGTACAACCCGTCCCTGGAGCTGGCGCACGATGTCGCGGTTGCATTGGGGCAAACGGTCGATTCCTTATTTTTGTTTTAGGAGAGGGAATCGGCGGGGTATTCGTAGTACACTTTCCTCCCAGTGAAACGCTCCGAACTCTTCCTTGGCTTACTGCGCCTGCCCGTCGATGCCCTGGCAGTGACGGCATCGCTCCTGCTCGCCTACAGGCTTCGCGAAGCGCGTGTCGACCTCGTTCCCGGCGTGCAGCTTCTGGAGCCGGCAACGACGCTCCCTTCGCTTCGGTTGTACACAGACACGTTCGTCATCCCGAGCATCGGGGCTTTTCTTCTCCTTTCGGCGATTCTGGGTCTCTACGCGCTGCGTTCCACCAAAAGTTCCTGGAGCGAGATGGGAACCGTCATTGTTGCGGCGCTGCTCTGGCTCGTGGGCGTCGTGGCGTGGTTCTTCTTCGTCGAAAAGCAGCTCTTCTACTCCCGCGTTCTCCTCTTCCACGCCGTCTTCTTCCTCGCGCTCTTCAGCATCGTGGGCCGGACGACGCTCGTCCTGCTCCAGCGTTCCCTGCTTCGGCTTGGCGTGGGCGTGCGCATTGTCGTCTCGGTGGGGCGGCATACGATCACCGCTCTCGCCAAGCACACACTGGAGCACGATTGTCGCTACCGGTACGTCGGGCACCTCCCGGATCTTGCGGGAATCCGTCGGATTTCACATGAGCCCGTCATCGATCTCGTGCTGCAGACGGATCCCAATCCGGATAGCGAAGAGACCGTGGAATTGATTGACTACTGCCGCAGCCGCCACATCGGTTACGGGTTCTTCCCGCCGGTATTTTCGGATGTTCCGCATCAGCTCAGGATCGAACGGTTGGGCATGCTCCCGATGATGCGTTTTCAGCCGACGCCTCTCGATGGCTGGGGGCGCGTCGTGAAGCGAACAGGGGATCTCGTCGTGAGTGCGGTCCTTCTCGTGCTCCTCTCGCCCCTTTTCCTCCTCCTTGCACTCTTTATCATCCTGGATAGCGGCTGGCCGGTCTTCTTCGTTTCACCGCGCGTGGGGGACTTCGGACAGCGCCGCATTCCCATGCTGAAATTCCGTTCGATGGTGTGCGATGCAGAGTCGCGCAAGCAGGAGCTTAAGCACTTGAGCCACCGCGGCGACGGACCGCTCTTCAAAGTGCACGGCGATCCGCGCGTGACACGGTTCGGGCAGTTTCTCCGTCGTTGGTCGCTGGATGAGCTGCCGCAGCTCTTCAATGTGTTTGCGGGTCAGATGTCCCTGGTCGGCCCCAGGCCGCATCTTCATTCCGAGGTCGATCGCTACACGCATGTGCAGCGGCGCGTCTTCGCCGTCCGTCCGGGCATGACCGGCCTCGCGCAGGTGATGGGGCGAAGCTCCCTCCCCTTCGATGAGGAAGTGAAATTCGACCTGCAGTATGTGGAGGAGTGGTCACCGCTCCTGGATCTGTGGATTTTGTGGAGGACCGTGTTTGCGGTGTTGAAGAAGGACGGGGCGGAGTGAGATTGGACAAAAGACATTCAATACTATTCGGGATTGTTTGATATTGTTTGAATTTTTGCTTCATTTACAAGAATATCATGTTATTTATATAGCAAATATAGTTGTTCTAAAAATAGATTTGATGCAATATACGTTATATTATTTAGATTTATGCTAAATATTATATGAAAACTAGGATAGTTCATATTAATGGTCATGATTACTTATATGCGCATGACAGCATATATATCGCCCAGGGAAAAAGTGAACAGATACAAAAATCATTTGGTCCTGCAAAAGCAGCGATAGATCTCTCTTTAAAAGAGATAAAATTTAATGAATATGTAAAAAAACAAGAAGTCATAAAACGCGTTTCTTTCTGGAGCAAGAAAATCATTGAGCCAAAATTTCTGGAATATATTCCCATTGAGAAACTGGAAGGTTTCAGATCTGATTTATATAGAGCGAAAGAGGGAATGGGCCCCATGGCAACCGGACTAATGGAAACGGGTTTTCTTGTAGATTTTATCTACAATTCAAACAGATTAGAGGGAAGCAGGCTTCCGAGAGCAAGGGTCGAAAAAGAAGTTCGAGAAAAAACAAAAACAAAGGGTGAAGTCGGAAACACCCTAAGAGCACTCCTGTATGTTAATGAAAATTTCCGATTCACAGTGAAAAAAATCATTGAATTACACAGTATTCTTATGGCTCATGAGCCAGAAAAATTGGGATTAAGAACAGATCGAGTGGTTGTTGGAAATTCCGAAGTAATTCCTTGGCAGGAAATAAAATATGAATTATTTGAGCTATGTAAATGGTACGAAGCGAATAAGAGATCAATGTACCCGCTCGAATTGGCATTCGATTTTTATTACAAGTTTGAGCGAATTCATCCTTTCGAAGACGGAAACGGCAGAACTGGCAGGCTCATTATGAATCGTATTCTTCGGGACCACAAATATCATCCCATAATTATTTCTTGGAAAAGAAAAGAGGCGCAAGAGAGTGCTTTTAGAAAACGAATGGATGGTCAAAAAGAAACTTTTTATCTATTTATGAAGGAGGAATTCATCAAAACCCACGAAATATTTATTGGGAAAATTGACTCCGCATTAAATGTCGAAAGACTGTCTAAGGTCTTTTTAGAGCCATCGCATCATTATGAATGAATGTGAGGCTGACCAGTCAAAAAACTAAAAGAATTCCGTCTGCGGCCTTCCTGTTCTTATTTTGCCAAAAAGTACATGGTACTTCCATACACCATACTGCCTGCGAAATAGACAAAGGAGAGCGCGAAAACTTTGAAAATAATGGGAATTGCCTTGGGATGTGACAGCAGCTTTCGGAATGAGGAGAAGAGAAGCGCCACAAGAACCGTGGAAACCAGCCAGCCGCCTTCTACCAAGACAAAGAATATGTATTGTCCGAAGGCAATTTGTTGCTCGAAGAGAATTGCCTGTGGGACGCATACGGTTATCCAATACGTCCAGACCATGCCATTGGCAAAAATCATGGCAGAGATTTTGCCGAGGCTGAAATGCACGCGGTTTTCAGAATCAATCCGAACGATTTTCCAAAGTGAAATTGCAATCCAGAGCAGAATCACCGCTCCCATGTATGACAAACCGCGGAACACCGCTTCAGAAAGGTGCAGGGACGACAGAGAGACAAGGCAAATCAGTGCGATAAGAGATTCTGTCACCATTGCCCAGAAGATGATCCTCAGGCTCTTCCAGAAATTCGTTTGGAGGATTTCAGTGAAAGTAGCAGTGAGGACCGGGCCTGGGATCATGCCGCCGACAAGGCCCAATACAATTGCGCTGACGATCGGTTGAATCATGCATCAAGTGTAATGATTTGATAAAAAAGTGCGAATACGACGAAACACAACCAAGCCCTACCCCTTCGTGGGTAGGGCGTCTAGAACAGCTCCATCTGTGGCTTTCCTGTTTTGGGCGCGCCTTTTTCTTCGTGAGCAAATTGTCGCAAATACGCCATCACCCGCTTGCCGTACGATTTGGTCTTGAGCCGGTCATCTGTCACCAGCACTTCGCCGTGGAATGTGCGATGGCGGCAGAAGGTCCGAAGTAAGCGGAACAGGCGGTGCTCCAGCCGCGGGAGGAAGTACTCCTCGAAGGCATTGGGATAGTGCGCAGCTCGGCGTGAGAGCACGGTGTGCGAGGGATGATCGAAGGGGACGGATGCGATAATGAGACGATCCACGATCTCTGCAGGCAGATCCACATCCTCATAACTCCACGGGGTCAGCAGCCACAGGGCGGGCGCAGGCGCAGCCAGAAACTCCGCGGTCATCCGCTCGAGTCCCCCGCTCAGATTCTGGCAGATCATTTCCACTCCCTTCTTCTCCAGCTCTGCCGTGTACTCCACGTATTTCTCTTCGATGATGCGCCGGCTGCCGACGAGCACGACCGATTTGCCGGGCGGCGGGTTTCGCAAGAGATCATCCAGCGCGATATCCGTGCGAATGGAGAGCGGGAGTGTGCAGGGAGGAAAGGGCTGTGAGCAGGGCAGATCCGTTGCCGGCAGAATCTCGCGCAGGGTTGCCGTGCTCCCGGGCGGAATACTCAACATCGTCGGGTGTTGCCCATAGAGCAGATCCGCGAGTGTCGGCCCGATACGTTCCGGAACGGACTGGATCGACTGACTGCCTCCCTGCCGCTGTTCGATCCATGCGATGCGGTGCGACAGGAGTTCGGGGGTCAGAATGCGTTCCAGATCAGCAAGATCGCGGCGTGGAAGCTCGGGGAGCGTCTCATCCGCGATGAACGGAGCAAGCCGCTCTTTGAGCAGGCGCGTTTCTTTGGTATCCAGATCCTGACCGGTTAAGTAGCGCACGTCCTGAAACGCCCGCACGCGCTCGATCCAGAGCTGCAGCAGGTCTAAAAAGCCCGTGAGATCAGCCCTGCCCTCTGCGGCGGCGCGCAGGTGATCCAGTACCGCCTGCCATTTGAACGCTTTGGTCGCGGTGTCTTCAAGCATGGAGGCATCGGTGATGAGCAGACGCGTTGCCGGTGAGAGGGCGGCGCGGGCGGGGTGATCGGGATGTTCGAGGATCGAGAGCAGTTGCTGGTGATCGATCAGAGCCACATGGGGCGGAGGATTGAATTGCCGGTGGTAGGTCGGGGTGGCTTCGGTGCAGGCGAGTTTGCCGTACCAGACCGCACGTTCCTCGCCATGGACTGGAAGATCGCGGTGCGCGCGCGGGCGGTACCAGCGGATCTTTACGGCCAGCGTGGCTTCGTCCGCAGTGAATGCCTGTTGCAGCAGCAGCAACTCCGCCGCTTCGGGGTTGAGCAGCAGGGGGGCGGGCATGAGCACCTGCACGTTGTCTTCCGGAAACGTGAGACCGCGCACGCTCGCCTCCAGATTCTTCACGACGATCCACATGGGCTCCTCGCCGGCCAGCGCGGTATCGACGATGCGCTGCAGAGTCTGGGGGGCGAGAGAATCCTCCATCAGCACGACGCCGGGCTTGGCGATATCCGGCAGACGTACGCGGTCCCCGGTGATCTGCTTCTTTCCGCGCGAGGGGCGCGTGCCCGACTGGAGCCATTTGGGCCGCTTGGCCGCCGGAACAGTCGGCAGCACCTCGGCAAGCTGCCTGTAGCCCGGGGAGCTCTGCGAAAAAATTTCGAAGAGCACGCGCAATTCGTCGGGCGGGAGTTCCTGCAGGCGTTCCCAACATTTGCCCAAGAGCTCAAGCGTGGCGTGCACGTCCCCCAGCGCGCGGTGCACGGGGTCATGATTGAGTTTCAGGACCGTGCTCACGTAGCCGAGCGAGTAGCTCGGTAATTCCGGAAAGACCAGTGATGCGAGCATGGAAGTATCGATCCAGGGGCGCTCGGTGAGGTCGATCCCTTCCCCTTTGAGCATGCGGATATCGAAGCCGACGTTCTGTCCCACGATCACCGTATGTTCGCCGATTTTGGAACGGATCGTCTCGCGAACCTGCTCGAACGAGGGCTTGCCCGTGAGCATTTGCGCCGTGATGTGCGTGAGCACCTGCACGGTGGGTGGTATATCCCCGGGGATGGAAATGAGCGTCTCGAACTCCTCAGTTTCTTTCCCCTCCTGCACGCGCACTGAAGCGAACTCAATGACACGATTCACGCGCGGGACGAAGCCCGTGGTCTCGGTATCGAGGACGACGAAAGAGAGATTCGGGAGCTTCACGAAATGAGGATACAGAAGAAACAGAGGAAGCAGAAGAAACAGAGGAGTCACTCACTTCCCCCGATTTCCTTGTCAGACCCACTTCGTTCTCAACCGAGCATTGCCGCCGCGAGTGCGTTGATCACCTTCTGACGGGCCTCTTCCTGTGTTTTTCCGGTGGCAGTTCCTGATGCGGCTAACAGAGCCCCGCCTTCGCCGAGTGTTCTTCGGGGTGGGGTGGTTTTGTGTACGGTTGAGTACTGCGCAGTGATTCCTGACTCGGTCTGCTCGTACGCAATAGTCACATCAGTCGGGAGCGGGTCTCCGTCGATCTTAAATCCGACAGGGAGCGTTTCACTGTTCTCGGAAGGAGTAGCTGAAGGTGTATTCATAACCGCACGATGCACTGACTAATAATATATGTCAAGGAAGAGCGATCAGAAGTGATACGGAAGCGGTCTTCTCCAGTTATTCCGTTTTCGCTGCATCTTCCTGAGTTTCTGGCGCCGCCTCGGCAGGCGCAGCTTCCTCCTGGGGGATTTCTGCAGGAGCAGTTTCCTCCAGGGCTGCTGTTCCCTTCAGTTCCGACAGCTTGGCCTTGAAGGCCGGCAGCTCCTCGTAGTTGTACATGTCGAGCTCAAATCCCGTCAGCTCCGTCGCGAGGCGAATATTCTGCCCCTTCTTGCCGATGGCCATGGGGCGCTGCGCCTCCTCCACGAAGACGGCGGCGCGCTTCTTGATGCGGCGGCTCTGGTCATCGAACCGCTCTTCATCGTTGACGATGATCACGGCCGAGATGGAGGCGGGTTGCAGTGAGGTGGAGATCAGGCGGATGGGATCGTCACTCCACTCGATCATATCCACCCGTTCGCCGTTGATCTCTTCCATCACCGCCTGAATGCGCACGCCCTTCTGCCCCACGCAGGCCCCGATGGGATCGATGCGGGGGTCACTGCTCGCCACGGCGACTTTGCTCCTGAAGCCTGCGTCCCGCGCGATGGCCTTGATGGTTACATCACCGTTGCGCACTTCGGGGATTTCGAGTTCGAGCAGCTTGCGCACGAGGCCGGCATGCGTGCGTGAGATCCTGAGTTGCGGCCCTTTGCCGGTCAATTCCACTTTGTCCAGATACACGCGGATACGCTTGCCGGTGTAGTAGTGCTCGCCCGGAATCTGCTCCCGCCAGGGCAAACTCACCGCCATCCCTTCGATTTCCAGCGTCACCCAGTTGGGCTCCACCTTGGTCACGGTGGCCGTGAGCAATTCGTTCTCACGATCCTTGAACATCTCGTACAGGCTCTGCTTCTCGGCTTCCTGCAGCTTCTGCAAAATCACCTGCTTGGCGGCCTGTGCGGCGATGCGGCCGTAGCCAACGGGCGTTACGTCGATTGTGATCTCGTCGCCCACTTCGGCATCCGGTTTCACCTTGCGCGCGTCCTTCACACTGATTTCGAAGTTGTCGTTCTCCACATCTTCCACCACCTCTTTCACGATCAGGATCGTGGGCATGTCTTTACCCTCGTCCAGCTCGACGCGGATTTCCTGCTCCTTGTTGCCGAAGTCTTTGCGGAAGGCGGTGGCGATGGCCTGTTTCACGGCCTCGAGTACCTGTTCGGGCTTGACGCTCTTTTCGGCGCAGATCTGGTTGATGGCCGCTATGAATGATGCGCGCATGGAGGATGGGGGAAAGCAGGGGCACCCCTTCGCGGGTGCGCTGCGGAAAATCACCGTTCCGACTCTACGGAACAGTGTGAACTACTCTTTATCCATACGCCATTGTAGCGCGGTTTGCGGCTTGGCGCAATCGTATTCCCGTTATCTTCCGGGTGAGTCGTCACTGCCTTGTTGTTCTGCTGCGCCGCTCCGAAACCTGTAAGAAGCCCATCCGCCTCCCAGTTGCTGCCGTTCCTCCGATGGACCGGGCATGGGTGTATCCGGCATCTGTCGCGGAGGCATCACGATTCGTCCCGTGCCTTCCTGTTCCGCCAGCCTCATTTTCCCGTGACCCCTCCTCCGCACTTCCCCCGGCTTTAGCCTCCAGTCGGTCAGAATATTGCTTTGTCCGGCCTGATTGATCGCATCCATCAGGTCGCCCATGGTCCGCGCCTCCATCCCGTAGGGAAAGCGCTTATGGAACCTGAGCGGTTGCGCCATGGAATTGCGGGCGGCGACGGAGGAGAGAAAATCCGGATGGGACTGAACGTGCACGACGCCCATGAGGGGCAGGGGATGCTCCAGCATGGCCTCCCGCGTGATCTGCGAAGAGCCCGTGGGGTAGACCAGCGTGCGTGTCACCCGCTCAATCGGAATGCACCCCGGGATGTCAAAGGGTTCCTGGCCGTCTTTGGCAAGGACATTGAAGTACCCGACCCGGAAGGAACCTTCCATGATACGCACGAGTGCCGATAAGCGCGGATCGTGGATGAGCTCGCGGCCGAAGAGCAGGGTGTTCGGGCGTTCCATGAGAGGGGGCACAGGCTACCTCATGCATTTCTCAAACGGAAGACCATTGTTCCCTGTTCTTTTGCTACCATGGTGCCGTGCAAACCCTCCTTATCACCATCCTTTCGAGCGGTGTGCTGAGCATCCTCGGCATGCTGCTTGCCGACCGCTTTCTGACGGAGCGCATCGCGATTGCCGGATCGTTAGCCGGTCTTCATCTTTCGCACAATCCGGGAGTGGCTTTTGGTATCTCCTTCGCCCCGTTTGTGCAGATGGCCCTCATTCTGGCCGCCCTCCTCGCCATCGTCTGGATGTCGCGGAATGTGCGCGGTTTTCTCCAGCAGATCGCCTATGGATTGATCCTCGGCGGCGGTATCGCCAACATCATCGATCGTCTGCCGGACGGGCTGGTGACCGATTATTTCCAGATCGGAGCATTCCCCGTCTTCAATGTGGCGGACAGCTGTATTACCATTGGGGTATTGATTTTGATTTTGGAGATGTTGGTCTGGCGAAGACGCAAGATGTAAGACGCAAGATGGAAGGCAGAAGTGGCGGGAACGTATCGCTTATCGCTTATATCTTACAGCTTTATAACTCGTCGAATCGCTACCACCCGCCGTCCCTTCCCGTTACACTGTCAGCCTCATGGATATCCGCTACCGCGTACGCGGGGGGGTTCCCCTCCGCGGCGACATCGATATCAGCGGCTCGAAGAACGCGGCGCTTCCGCTCATCGCAGCGTCGGTTCTGGCCCATGGCGAGACCGTGCTCCTGAACGTTCCGCGGCTGCGCGACATCACGGTGATGCTTCGGATTCTCGAGTTCCTCGGTGCCGAGACTTCCTTTCAGGCGAATACCGTCCGCATCCGGACGCACAAGCTCCAGAACCGCCGCATTCCCTCCGAGCTCGTCTCTAAGCTGCGCGGTTCCATCGTGCTCTTAGGCCCCCTCCTCTCGCGGTTCGGGGAGGTCGAAATGGCGTACCCGGGCGGCTGCGTGCTGGGCAAGCGGCCGGTGCACGCGCATCTTGCGGCCTTAGAACAGCTGGGGGCGAAAGACCTGAGTTCCGACGAAATACTGCACCTGAAGGGGGCATTGAAACCCGGTCGCGTGATCCTGCCGGAGTTTTCGGTCACCGCCACCGAGAATGCCGTGATGGCGGCGGCCCTCGTTCCCGGCCCGGTCCGGATTGATCTTGCCGCCGCCGAGCCGCATGTGCAGGCCGTGGAAACCATGGTGGCATCCATGGGAGCGGAGGTGGAAGGCATCGGCACACACACGATTCTGATGCACGGCAGAAAGACCCTGCAGACCCAGACGCACACGGTCATCGCCGACTATCTGGAGGCAGGTGCGTTCATCATTGCCGCCCTCGTGACGAAGGGCAAAATACGGCTGCACGGCGCGGATCCCGAACACCTCATTTCGTTCTTAAGTGTTCTGAAGCGCATGGGGGCCGTTATGAAGATCGAAGAGGGCGTTCTGTTTGTGGACGGGGAGCTTTCTCTGCTCAAAGCGCTCGAGGTCCGCACGAACATCTTCCCCGGGTTCCCCACCGACCTGCAGGCCACGATCGGCGTGGCGATGTCGCAGGCGCACGGGGTCAGCCGCATCTTCGAGCGACTGTTCGAGGGGAGGATGGCGTACCTGTATGAACTGGAGAAAATGGGAGCGCACATCGAGATTCTCAATGCCCACGAGGCGCTGGTTATCGGTCCCGCGGAGCTGCGGGGGCGCGTTGTCTCCAGCAACGACATCCGTGCCGGTGCCGCGATGGTGCTGGCGGGATTGTGCGCGCGCGGAGAGACGATGATCACCGACGTGCGGTACATCGAGCGCGGTTATGACCGTTTCGATGAAAAGCTTCGCTCGCTTGGGGCGGATATCGAGAAGAGCGTCATGGAGCAACAGACGCCGCAGGATGATGATGCCACTGCGCCGCTTCCGGAAAGCCGGCCCGTTCCTCTGATACGCAGTTGCCTTTAAAACATGACGAATGTTGAGTCCCCTCACCCCCCTCTCCCCCTTCCCGAGGGGGAGAGGGGATAGCGGAAAAGTCCGAACTCACTCAGCTGCATAGGAGCTGTTGGATTTGTAGCGATTTGCATGCAAGTTGGTATGAAAGCGGCACGGTGACCTACGGCTGCCTGTGCGCTTGCTGTACTCTGTAGGCATATGCAACAAGCGGCGACAGTAACAGTCGCATCCCCTTCGCCGAGGGCGCAGCGTTGGGCCGTCGGTCTGCTCATTCTTGTGGGACTCGTCACGTACCTCCCCTCTCTGCTGCAAAACGGGTTCGTCGACATTGATGACGGTCTGCTCATTACCAGAAACGCGAATGTCCTTCACCTGACACTCCCGACACTCTGGGCGGGTTTCACGACGTTCGACCCCGAACTGTATGTGCCGCTCACCTTTGTCAGCTATCAACTGGAGGCGGCGCTCTTCGGCGTGCATCCGTTCGTATTCCATCTGACCAATCTGCTGCTGCACATCGGGACCGCCCTGCTCGTCTTTGCCGTGATACGGCGGCTTGCGGCGCGGCATTTTCCCGCGGATGCATTCCTCATCGGATACTTCTGTGCGCTCGTCTTCGCTCTGCACCCTCTCAATACCGAGGCAGTCGTGTGGGCGGCAGCCCGAAAAGATGTTCTGTCGGCCTTCTTCTTTTGCGCTGCGCTCCTGTTCTTTCTCCGGTTCCGTACGGACTTGAGGCGCAGGACGTATGTGTGGAGCGTTGTGTTCTTTTTACTCGCTCTTCTTTCGAAAGTATCAGTGTTGATGTTCCCTTTCATCCTCCTGCTCGTTGATGCGGCGGAGGGGCGGGAGGGATTCCGCACCGGCTGGAAGGAGAAGATGCCGTTCTTCGGTTTGTCGCTTCTGTTCGGGCTGATCGCGCTCTTCGGTAAGCAGACGCAACTCACCTCCCTGAGTCTTTTCGAGAAGGGGTTGCTCGCGTGCAAGGCAACGGTTTTCTACCTCCGTGCCATTTTCTGGCCGGCCGGGCTCACGATCTTCCATCCGCAGGAGATGCCTATCGCCCTTTCGCGCCCCGATCTCTGGGCGCCTCCGCTTGTCGTTCTGGCGATGCTTGCCGTTGCGCTTGTCTGCTATCGCCGGCATCGCCTGATCTCGTTCGGTATTGCGTTCTACCTGCTCCTCCTACTGCCGAGCTTCATCACCTTCTGGAAGAACGGTTTCGTGTACTTCGCCTCGGAGCGCTACGCGTACGTCCCGATGGTCGGCATCCTCTTCGCGTTTGGCGTAGTGCTTCTTCCTCCGCTCCGCAAAACTTTTCAGCAGCGTTCCTTCTTGTGGCGCATCATCGGCCTCACGACAGGCATGCTGTTCATCGTCACACTGGGGGGACTCACGCTTCGGCAATCCCTCACCTGGCATGATCCGGTTGCGCTCAACGAACGTGCGCTTCTGGTCAACCCCCGTTCCGCCCACGCCCTCAACAATCTGGGTTCGGCCTCCTTCGCAGCGGGGCAGTACCGTGAAGCCCTTGCACTTTTCGATCGTGCGCTTGCAATTGATCCGGCGCTTCCCGCCGCGCATGCCAATCGCGGTCAGGCGCTCCTGAAGCTCGGCGATACGGACGGGGCGCTCAAGGCGTTCGCAACAGGCATCGATTCCCTGCCGAACAACCGGCCTCCGCTCCCGCAGGATTTAAGTCCTTTCCTCGATCTCGCGCAGCTCTTAGACGCGCTGGGGCGGTCGCAGGAAGCGGAGCAGGTGCTACGAGGCGCGATTCAACATCTGCCCGGGGCGCCGCTGCCACATTACTATCTGGGGGTGAAGGAGCAGCAATTCGGCCGACTGCCCGAGGCACTGGTCCAGTTTCGCCTCGCGACGGACCTTGATCCGCGTCTGGCAGATGCCTTCTACCGGCTGGCCGCGGTTGCGGCGGAGACCGGCCAGCTGTCCGAGGCCATGACAGCTCTTGAGCGTGTTCTTGAGCTGGATCCGGGGAATGAGCTGGCACGGGAACATCTGGAGAATATACGCAGTCTGCTAGCGGAATGAAGAGACACGGAGGGACTCGAAGGTATTGAGTTGTGTGGGAGTATTGGAGTAATCGAGTATTGGAGTATTAGAGTAATAGGACGGAAATGAGCAGTCCCTAGTATTCCAGTATTCTAGTATTCCAAAACAGAACTGCAGATGAACGGTAGAAAATTTATCCTCAATTTTTCTCTTCCGTCTTCCCGTCCCTCCCCCTTTCCACTACCATACCTCCGTTCTATGGCAACCATCACCTCTCTCGGCGGTCTCACTCTGCAGTGCACGTTCGGTAAGACCGATTTCATCATCTTCCCTGCGGCGCAGGCCAAGGCGGGCCCCGAAGGCACGGTCACGCTCTTTGCGCATCCCGATGAAGAGCCGCCCGAGCGCACCATCAGCTGGCCGGGTGAGTATGACTTCAACGGCATTTACGTTCGCGGACTCGGTCATGAAGAAGGACGGCAGGTGTCGTACGTCATCAACGCCGATGGCGTGCGCTGTCTCTTCCTCTCGTCGCCCTTACACGCTCTCAGCGATACCGAGCTGGAATGGGTCGGTGATATCGACGTGCTCATTCTGCCGATCGACGATGTGAAGATCGTGCAGAATCTGATCGATGTGGTGGATCCGCGCGTGTTCATTCCGCTGGCCAATAAAGATGACAAGGCGTTTCAGGAGGTCATCAAAATCTGCGGTGCTGTGGGCAAGGAGGCCGTAGATGAGTACAAGGCAAAGGGGCTCCCGGCCGAAGGCAGAGAAGTTGTGCTGCTGAAGGGGAAGAAATAGGGTTAGGGCGTAGGGTGTAGGGCGTAGGGAGAAGGAGTTCTCGTATTTTGCGTGCGGCACAGTACAATGGCGGCAGGCAATGGATCCTTTCCACTATTCGATCTGCCTTGCTCCCGTAGTTCAACGGATAGAACAATCGCGTCCTACTTGCCCGCCGTAGCCGGGCGTACTCAGGAACAACGGAGAAAGACATGTGTTACCATTTTCATGTGACCCCGTAGTTCAACGGATAGAACAACCCTCTCCTAAGGGGTAAATGCAGGTTCGATTCCCGCCGGGGTCACCATTCGACTCGGCCCTCCGGGGCCTCGCTCATGGTCCTCGCACTGCGGCGCTCGGGCCACCTCTTCGCCGAGGCGAATGACAGTGAGCGAAGCCGCAGCGGAGTCGAACTGCCCTTAGCATCAGAGTATTTCGTTCTCGCAAAGTCGATATACTGTGATTATGCCAAAGGTTCTCATTTTGACGGGCCCAGGGGGAGCAGGAAAATCAACCATTGCTCAACTTCTCGTAGAGCGCCGCGGCTTTGTGTTGCTGGATGGGGACAGAGAAGACGCCGAGTTTTTTCCTGATGGCGAACAATGGCTGCCCGAAAACACAGAAAAGCTCCGACTCGCTCATGAAAAAATTCTCCAAAAAGCAAAGTTTCTGTGGAGTCAGGGAAAGAATGTTGTCGTGGATTACATCATCTTCGGACGATATGCGAAGTTCATTGATATTTTCGAAAAAGAATTCGGAAATGACCTCGAAATCAAAGTTCTCATGCCGTCGCAAAGCGAACTCATAAAGAGAGATGCCGCGCGAGAATGTTGGACAACCGGCCATGAACGTATAGCTGCGGTGTATGGAGAATTGAATCTGATAAAAAAGAAAATCGGCGCAGAGTGTTTCTTGGATACAACTGACCAGACTCCTGAGGAAACTTTCCGTTTTGTACAGAGAAAAATAGGATAAAATAAATCGAAATACTCTGATTACCATCGGACAGTCACACAATGAAGGCGAAGGCGGGAGCGCTGGATGCAGGTTTCCGACCTGCGCTCCTCGTTCCTCTCGGAGCTTCCTCCTTCGCCTTGTGGGCTCCGGGGGACCAGTCGGCGGACAGGCAATTCCTGCCGGGAGCGCCAGACCAAAGGATGAAAAAATGTGGAAAAGAAGATAACGGGATGGGATAATCATGTCGATGTCTCAGGGCACTCCGCATTCAGCGGCATTCGAACGGGATGAGGTTGCTGCCAGTTTAGAAAAGGGACAGACGGAGTTTTTTGTGGGGCAATCCATGCAAGGCAAACCATTTGTCAATCGTACAGCAAATCAGACAGTGCTGGATGCAATGAATATGTCGAGTATTGCTTATTTGGAGGCTTTGGATCGTTTGCACCAAAAAACTAAGGTCCAATAAATCGCAAAACCCTGACCACCACGACCATTACTTCAGAGCACCCTTCAATTCCCCTTTCATCTTCTCCGCCGCCTTCGCCGCGGCCTCTTTCCAATCCTTCCTTTTCGAGGCAAAGATGATGCCCCGCGAGGAATTGACGATGGCTCCGTTGCCGTTTACGAACCCGGCTTTGATGTCCCCCGCCGTGCCGCCCTGCGCGCCGTAGCCGGGAATCAGGATGGGAGTATTGGGCATGAGGCTGCGCAGGTACTTGAGTTCTTCGGGGTACGTGGCGCCGACCACCGCGCCAACACTGGAGTAGTGCGAAGAGGGGCCGAGTACGTCCGCACCCCAGCTCGTCACGAGTTGTGCCATGTGTTCGTGGACCGTTTCATCCCCTGTTGGCAGATCCTGCAATTCGCCGGAACTCGGATTACTCGTCTTCACGAGAACGAAGATGCCCTTCTCATTCTTGTTGCACCGCTCGATGAACGGTTTCACACCATCCGAACCCAAGTATGGTGAGACAGTGAGCGCGTCGACGGGACTATCCTTGTGCAGATAGGCTTCGGCGTAGGCGTCGCAGGTGGAGCCGATATCGTTCCTCTTCCCGTCCGCGATCACGAGCAGCCCCTGCAATTTTGCGTAGGCGCAGGTTTCCCAGAATGCGCGCATCCCCTCCCAGCCCAGCACTTCGTAGTAGGCCATCTGCGGCTTCACGCAGGCGGCGATATCCTTCACCGCATCGATGATGCCCGTGGAGAAATTCAGCAGCCCTTTGGCGTCTTTTACGATCCCTTCCGGCAATTTATCGAGGGCGGGATCGAGCCCCACGCAGACGGGGGATTTCTGTTGAATGGCGTCTGTCAGTACATCAGCGAAGTTCATCGGAGAGATCATAGAGGGAACTAGGGAACTAGGGAACTAGGCTGAACGATTCATTGATTTGGTTGAATAAACAAAGCCTGAAAGCATTTTTCCTACACCATCGATTAATGACTTTGCGTGCAAGGTTTGTTGCGGTGTTGTGAAACCAACAGAGATTGCCATGTCCAGGAAAGCACAGACTTCTGCACACTCACCACGGGCAATGATGTACTTATGCTGCTTATCTGCCAGAGAAATCCGACAAAATCCTTCTACAAAGTTTGCAAGAATACTTGTTACTGCCCTTCGCAATTGAGAGGTCATGGCATATCGCTCTTCTGTGGGGAACATGCGAGTGATTGCATAGATTTCCGTTACAAGTTCCAGTCCAGTCTGCCAGAGTCGTGTGTGGTGCCAGTCTTGCATAAGTTATTGAGAAGCCGCTTTCCTATTTCCGATTTCCATAATTCCCCAGTTCCCGATTTCCCTAGTCCTCGATCGTCTGCCGATACTGCAACGCCTCCGCCACGTGCTCAATCCCGATGTGTTCCGCATCCGCCAGATCAGCGATCGTCCGTGCGACCTTGATGGCGCGATGGTACCCGCGTGCCGAGAGGCCCATCCGGTCTACCGCCTGCGAGAGGAGGCTCTGGGCATCCTGCTTGAGTGGGCAGAGGGCATCGATCTCTTTCACGCCCATCTCTTTGTTGGTGCGGATGGTGTGGAGGGTGAACCGTTTGGTCTGACGCATGCGCGCCTTGAGCACCCGCCCGAGGACGGCGGCAGTCGTATCGCCGTTCGCCTTGGCCGGGCGCTGCAGATCCTCGATGGGCACGGGCTGCACGTTCACGGTCAGGTCGATGCGGTCCAAGAGCGGGGCCGAGATGCGGCGGTGGACCCGCTCTTTGCTGCCTGCGGTGAAGCGCGGCGGATTCATGGCGGCGACCATGGTGAAGTCCGCCGGAAAGGTGACCGATCCCTGCGCCCGCGTGATGGTAATGCGGCGGTCTTCCAGCGGCTGGCGGAGCACTTCCAACACCTGCGCCGGAAACTCAGCAAGCTCATCCAGAAAGAGCACGCCGCGGTGGGCGAGACTGATTTCGCCGGGCCCCGGAATCTGCCCGCCGCCGACGATACTGACCCCGCTCGCGGTGTGGTGGACCACGCGGAACGGGCGGCTGGTAATCAGGGGGATTTCGGGAGGAAGGAGGTTCGCCACGGAGTAGATGCGCGTGACCTCGATCGATTCCTCCTGTGACAGGGGCGGGAGGATCCCGCGGAACGCCCGCGCGAGCAGTGTCTTGCCCGCGCCCGGTGCGCCGCTCATCAGCACGTTGTGTCCGCCTGCCGCGGCGATCTCAAGGGCGCGCTTGGCGTGTTCCTGTCCGCGGATGTCGGCGAAATCCACAAGCTCGGGGTCGATGTTCGCGGCGCTCGAGGCCGGCGCCGAAATGAGAGCAGGTTCTGCCTCACCCTTGAGGATGGAAATCACCTCACCCATGTGTGCTGCGGCGATCACTTCCAGCCCCGGAATGAGTGCGGCCTCCGATCCGTTGACGGCGGGAACCACGAGTCGTTTGATGCCGAGTTTGCGGCAGGCGATGGCGGCCGGCAGGATGCCGGTGATGTGGCGCAGACTGCCGTCGAGTGCCAGCTCACCAAGGAACGCTGTCGATTCCAGTACTGCTTCGGGCAGGGTGATGGACCCGTTCACGATTAGGATACCCAGTGCAATGGCCAGATCGTAGCGCGGGCCGGCTTTGCGCAGATCTGCGGGCGCCAGGTTCACCGTGATCGTGAGACCGGTCGAAAAATGGTAGCCCCCCGCACGCAAAGCATGCCTCACACGCTGTTTACTTTCCTGCACAGACATATCCCCGAGGCCCACGATGAAAATCTTGCCTTCGCCGGGAGTGGAGCCCACCTCGACGGTGATACGCTCACTCTCGAGTCCGATGGTGGCAAAGGAGGTCAGTTTTGTGAGCATGAGAAGAGGGAAACCTCTACAGGTGTACTATAGTCCACCTATCCTGTCGAGTGGAAAAGCTGGACGAACGTACACCTTATCCGTACGGTGCTATCCACTCCTCCGTGGAGCCATGACGACGAACGCCGACACCGGTCTCAAGGGTGAAGAAATTGCGGCACGTTACTTCCTGTCGATCGGATATGACATCCGCGGACGCAACGTGCGCGTCGGGCACGACGAGATCGATATCATCGCGCACGATCCGGTGGATGACGTAATCGTCTTTGCCGAGGTGAAGTCCCGCTCAAAGCTCCTCGAAGATTTTCCGCCGGAGCTGGGTCTCGATTGGCGGAAGAAGCAGTGTCTCATCCATGCCGCCCGTGCGTGGGTGAATCGGTATCACTATGATCGCGGATACCGGATGGATCTGGTGAGCGTCGTGGGAGGGAGAGTCACCGGGCACCTGAAGGAATTGGATTGGGACTAATTTTCCTCAGGCTGCTCATCGTGATATCCGAACAGTCTTCCGGTTTCCTCTGGGGTTGTGAGTTGTTCCTTCGTTACCCGCTGAGCCCAAGATGCTTTGCCGATGGCATCGATAAGTTTGGGAACCGAGTCGCATACCCGTTGCCCTTGAGTGCTCGAAAAGCCCGATACCATTTCCACACTTTCGTAGCGACGGCAGGGATCATTTCTGGTGATCGGGGGGTCCTTTCCGCATGCCTGCGCAAATTCATACCGACTTGGCGGGATTTCCCGTTTGTCATCATGATCAAGCGCAATTCTTCTCTGACTCAACAGCACCATTCTCCTCATCTCAGTGATAGGAATGCGGATCTTTCCGCCGCCATAATAGTCAGCGGTCGTTTTGTCGACAAACACATGTTCCAATCCCAGCTCTCGCACTGTCCGCACCAGGCGCGGGCTGTATTGTGCGAGTGACGCCTGGAGGAGAATGATAGCCAAATCTATTCGTGCGTGGCTTTGAAGATACCGGATGGCAGGCGGGAGGATCTCTCTATTCTGCGTGACCTCGTATGGCAGGAGGAGGCGGAATCCTGGTTTTTCTGATGATGAATTCGGGAATTTGAGCATGGGGAACATTGCATGCGCATCGGACTGACTTGTAAAGATATTTTTGCATTATATTCCCGTAAGAGACGCAGGAGCGAAGCCGGATGGATTGGAAGTGCGTGTAGAATGACGGTTGCTCTCCCCATTCTCCCTATGATCAACATCAAAGCTTTCGCCCTCACCTGCGGCATCTTCTGGGCGGCGAGTCTCCTCCTCGTCGCGTTCCTCACCATGAAGACGGGGATGGGCTTAAGCTTCGTCAGCATAATGTCCGAGGTGTACTTCGGCTACGGCCCCACATTTGTCGGCGCGCTCATCGGGGCGGTGTGGGGATTCCTCGATGGTTTGGTCTGTGGGGCGATTTTCGCATGGCTCTACAACAAAATCGCAGGGTGAGTGTTTTGTCATGAAAACCGGACATGCGCAAAGAGGGCGAACAGATGCCCGGGAATGGAACGCTATTCATCAGAGATGGCTGATTCATGGCTTTTGATAGCCAAAAACATTGGTGTATTGATGTTGCAAAGATGTCAAGTACGCTGTGCTCAAGCTATGACGTACGCACAAGCGACAGAAGCGTTCCACGGTGCTCTGGAGGCCAGACGTCCTGAACTCCTCAATGGCCGAGGTCCGAGGGCAGATTTGGAGCACAATTGTCGTGTACTGCGTTCTTCTTCGCAGGCTTCCGAAAAGATTCATTGGGATAGGGATATTGCTCCTTGTGGGGCTCATTGTGATGACCTTATATGCGAGCACCGTGAACGTTGTTTTGCTCTTATGCAGAAGAGGGAAAGACTTCCATATTCACTTGTCTAAGCCATGAACCGGGGTACAATGGCCCCGACATCACCGCTCTATCCAGAGAGATGCGTAGGGAACTGGCCCGTTCGATGCATCCCCCAACCCTTCGTCGCTCCGCTCATCAGGGCAAGCCCTCTATGAGCCAGAGACGTCCGAAGAAGGTGGGAACTCCAGCCCCTGACGGGGGAAGATAGCTTCATGAAAAGCCACGCTTCCTCAATACGGGGAGGCGGGATTCTCAAATCCGCAGCCTCAAGTCCGCAGCCACGAAGGGCTGCACTACCTATCTTACTTACCTTACCTACCTTACTTTCTCTACCCCTCCGTCGTATGTCTCACCTCTTCACCTCCGAGTCCGTCACCTCCGGCCACCCCGACAAGGTCTGCGACCAGATCAGTGACGCCGTGCTCGATTACGCACTGAGCAAAGATCCCACCTCACACGTGGCGTGCGAGTGTCTGGCCACGACCGGCCTCGTGGTGGTTGCCGGCGAAATTAAAACCTCCATTTACATTCCGATCGCCGAGATCGCACGCAACACCATCGCGGAAATCGGCTACGACGATGCGACCTTCGGGTTCGATCACAAGGCCTGCGCGGTGATGGTGAGCGTGGGCGAGCAGAGCGCCGACATTCAGCTGGGTGTGGACTGCGACAAAAATAAGGAGAAAGAACAGGGCGCGGGCGATCAGGGACTCATGTTCGGCTATGCCTGCGACGAGACGCCTGAGCTCATGCCGCTGCCGATCTCGCTCGCGCACCAGCTCACCAAGCGTCTCGAGGAGGTGCGCAAAGCGAAGCTCATCCCCTACCTGCGTCCCGACGGCAAGAGCCAGGTGACGGTACAGTACGGCGATAACGGCAGGCCTGAGCGTTTGCAGTGCGTGGTGATCTCGACCCAGCACGCCGAGAGCGCGACGCATGAACAGATCGTGAAGGATGTGACGGAGCATGTGATCAAGCCGGTGTGCGGCAAGTACCTCGACCAAGACACGGTCCTGCACATCAACCCGACGGGGCGTTTCGTGGTCGGGGGCCCGCCGGGGGATTGCGGCCTCACCGGACGCAAAATCATCGTCGATACCTACGGCGGTTACGGCCGTCACGGCGGCGGCGCTTTCTCGGGCAAGGATCCGAGCAAGGTGGACCGCTCCGCTGCGTACGCGGCCCGCTGGGTGGCCAAGCACATCGTCAAAGCGGGTCTGGCCCGTAAGTGCGAGGTGCAGGTGGCCTATGCCATCGGCGTCGCACGTCCTGTCTCGGTTCGGGTGGAGAGTTTCGGTACCGGAACCTATGACGACCGCGTGCTCGAAAAAGCTGTGGAGAAGGTATTCGACTTGCGACCGGCTTCCATCATCCGCGACTTGGATCTGCTCAAGCCCATCTATCGGAAATTGGCCGCATACGGTCACATGGGCCGCGAGGATCTCAAGGTGAAGTGGGAAGACACTCCGCGCATTACCGATCTTCTCAGGGCTGTGAGCGAGGCAACTGGCAAGCCGCAGGTGCATACGACGAAGGCGGGAGTGACGGCGCACTGATGTTCTTTTCCCCCCTCTCATTATGATGCATCTTTCCGTCGATGATCTCAGCGCCACGGAAGTGGCGCAAGCGTTCGTCCTTGTGCAGAAGGATAAGAATCCTGAAGACATCATTCATGATCTGCGTGGTCAGGAGGAACAACTGCTCGATCCCGATCAGTTTCCGCGTGATGTGCAACGGCGGCAGCAGGAATTGGATGCGATAGCGAAGCCGAAAAGGGATGAGGCGTGATGCGCTATCATCGCGTCATGGTTTCTCCTCTT
>JAQTQU010000011.1 GCA_028712095.1 Candidatus Peribacteraceae bacterium | reverse complement strand
TTTCGCAATCGTATCCGTCACCTCCTGTTTTAAGCGGAGATACTCCTCTTTGGAATACTGCTTGTTACGGACGACGTAGTGCTTGTTACGCAGATTTGTCGAGAGCAGACAATCTGTGCATCCTTTACAGTCAAACAGGAAAGCGGATGAGGAACAGTTCGTGCAGTTTTGCGAGAAGAGCAGCGAGTGGCACTTATCCACATCAATCACCTCATAGCAGTACTCCGACTCGGTGCAGTCGCAGGTGTCGGTACAGCCGGTGGACTTGATCACCTGGTAGCCATACAGACAATCTTCATTGAACTCCGCGGCAAAGATCAGGTAGCAGTTCTTGTTGGAGCCGGAGTGATTGATGAAGTCGGAATTCTCGTTATTGATGACATTGAGTGCCAGACGCGGAACGCTGTTCTGCAATTCCTTGATTTGCGTGAGGAACGGCCGGTCGAAATCGACGTCGCGACCGAAATCACTGGGATGCCACTGGTCCGACCACCAGCACTCCGTGCAGTAGACGGGGAACGCGGAACCCGAAGAGTACATGGAAATGATCGACTTTTTGCAGAGATCACACGTCCTCCGGTACAGAGCGCGCTCGTTGCGCCACAGGAGCCGACGCTGCTGCCGGCAGCCGGGGCAGAGCGCGGGAGGCGGAAGGGCGTACTTCTTGCCATGGAACACAGGAGAGAGCTTGTCGAGGAACGCGAGATCAGCGGGGGTGACCTCGAATACCGCCGAACACTGTCTGCAACGGAATGCCATGACATCCCCCAGTCTACGGATTCCGGGGGCAGCGTGGTAACTGAATCGAAGAACATGCAGAAAACGAGCTACGAAGTATTTTTCTGCAACCAATCTTCACAGTTGCCTGTGAAGATCAGGCTCCGACCCCTGCTTGCCACATGCGCTCGAACTGATCACGGTAGAGCGCAACGAGTTCCGGATGACGGATGATGATCACACGCGGGTGATCCTTGTCGCAGATGAAATGCCTCACATGATCTTTGGCGTATCCGAGATAATCTTTGGCAACGGGAATGCAATCAACAAGGCGCGTAGTGCGCAGTTCTTTGGAATCACGTTTTGCAAAGGTCTCTGCTTCGGGCGAATGCGTGTTGAAGACGCGACAGAACATGCCGCGCTTAAAGCGATTGTGACGAAATGCCAGCTCCTCAGGCGCTTCGTCGGACATTCCGGCAACATCCCAATAATTCTGCATGGAACCCATACAGAGAAATTCATCGTTGCATAGATCGGGAAGCCTTAAATACTCTTCGCGGAACGCATCGAGCCCCTGGCGGATCATTATGGGCTCCTGCTCTTCTGACCGATCGCCTGTCTGTTCTCCTGTGCCAATGAAAGGGAGAAATCGATCGAGATCTTTGAGTGCAAGCTGCAGCCGACGAATCGATCTCTCTTCGGCCCCCAGAGTCTGGATCAGAGCCCCGAGCGAGAGGGGTGCATAGACCGACTGCTTCTGGTTGATATCAAACGACTGCACAAGACCGCGCTCCTGCAGGCGTTTCATCGTACGGTAGGCTGTCATTACATTGAGGCCCGTTTCTGCAATCAGCTCGGCCATCGAGGCACGCTTGAGCATAAGCAGGTGGAGGTACATTTTGACCTCCTCCTCACGCAGACCAGCCAGCCGAAGAGTGTGCTCGATCTTCTGACGCATAAGGAGAGTATAGACGATGGAGAAGGAATGTTAAATATATTTGTCAGTACACCTCCTTCAGGTAGCACTCCTCGCAATAGATCTGCTCCGGCCGGTCGGGAGCATAGGTAGTTTCGATCCCCTTCCCGCACTTCGCGCACTGGCGGGACCAGAGATGGCGTGGATTGCGAAGCGCCATGCGGCGATGATGTCGGCAATCGTGGCAGGATAAGGGAACCGGCAGAAGCATCTCCCGATAGAAGCGCAATTCCTGAGGGATGATTTTGAACTGTTTTCCGCATGTCGCGCAGGCAAGGGTCTGGCGCAGGATATCGTCCGTCACGCCCCGGATGTCCGGAGGAATGACGGACATTTTGAGAGAGAATGCTTTCTCCTCCAGCGCCTTCCATCGCCATTTGCGCTTGATGATTTCATCTTTTGTGAGAGGGAAATATTCCTGCGCGACGGATTCGTTGTAAGCGAACGGCGAGAGTGCGGCAGGGAGGAACTCACCCCATGTTCTGTCCTTCTGCATCCCTTCGATGATCCTCGGGACCAACTGCTCGTACTCCTCCTTCGTGTACTGCTTGTTCAGAATGCAGTAACGCTGGTGTTTGAGACTAACACAGCCGAAGAGATCCGCGGAGTTGTTATGACAGCAGTCGCTATAGAGCAGATCCCTTCCCTCCGCACAGATGTGGCAGAAGAGGAGACGATAGCCCGCCATCCCCCCGTGCAATTCGTAGTTGAGCTGGCTCTGCACCAGCCAGCCATGCTCATAGGTGTCCATCGAGTCCTTGTTTTTGCCCGAATCATAAATGTACGCGCTGTCCTCCACGTCACGGCCGTTGAAGCACTGCTTCACGTTCTTGCAGTTATACAAATCATCGCCGGACACGTTGGTGCAGTTGATCTGAAGCGCAAAACGGTGCGGGAATGTGCGCTTGAACGCACGCCACTTCTCAGTGAAAGCGGCGAACGTCTGTGGTGAAGTGAGGAGCTCTTCTTTCACGCGCGCATACTCCTGCGCCGAAACGGGCTGATTGAAGATATGGAGCTCTTTCTGTCGAAGCCCCACACAGCCGATGCACCGCTCGCATCCCTTGCACTCGTAGCAGAAGAGGCAGTCGCGGCAGTTCTGACAGGATTGGGAGAACGACGTCCCGAAGCAGTGCAAACAGTACGAACATTCGTAACATCGCTCGCAGTATTCGCTGTACATCGAATCCACCACGTTCTTGCTCTCCAGCACCCAGTGACCGTAGTAGCAATCCTCGCACTTGCCGAGCGCCACGCCCATGTAGCAGTTCTTGTTGTTCGCAGAATGGCTTGTGTAGATGCAATTCTCGCTATGCAGGTTGAAGAGGTAGAGCCGCGGCACGCGCAGGCGCAGGTCCTGGAGTTGCGCGAGGAACGGCCGCGTGAAATCAATATCCATCCCATACTGCATCGCATCCCATTTGTCGCCCCACCAGCAGTCATAGCAGTAGACGAAGTACGGAGAATCCGGAGCGTACATGGACACGATGGACGTGCCGCACCGGTCGCAGGTATCCCGGTAGAGCTGACGCTCGTTGCGCCATGCGAGCCGACGCTGCTGCCTGCAATCGGGGCAGAGCAGAGGAGGAGGAATCGGATACTTCCTGCCTCCGTATGCGGGAGAAAGCTCGTCTAAGAGGGCGAGATCACTTTGCGTGACCTCGAAAGGTTGCTTGCACCAGGGGTTTCTGCAGATACGCGGGCCGGTGTCAGGATGTGTGCTTGTTCCGCTCATACATGGAACGGAAAATATGGCTCCGCGATGCGGAAAAGTGTCTTGTCTACCCAAAATATTTCTGCGGGGCTATCACCGGCCTCCACCCCTCTGCTACGCTTGCCGCCCATAGTCAGGAAATCTACCCGTACCGGCCGCGCCACGTCGTCCACGGACGACCGTGGCATCACCCCTGCTGTCTTCTTAGACCACATGCGCGGCATGGAACAGCGCCTGATGCGGGAAATCGGCGGCATCCGCGCAGACCTGACAAAAGTGGATAGCCGCCTAACCTCACGGATGGACCGCATGGAGAACGACATCGCATGGATCAAGGTGAGCGTGGGAAATATCGATAAGCGGCTGGATGATCTCGAAGTGGTGCAGGTGCCAAAACTGAAGAGGATAGTGGGCATACGCTAGTAAACTTCTTTCAAATAGCACTCCTCGCCCATTCGACTTCGCTCAGGGCGAATCCTGTTTCAGTATACTTCTTTAAGGTAGCAGGATTCGCACAAAATCCTGCCATCGTATTCCTTCGGCCAACTTGTCTGTGCCTGCTTCTGGCACTTGCCGCAAATCGTTGTCCGCAGTTCGCCATCAAAGGGAATGAGGCGGAAATTCTCCTGCAGCCGCCGCATGTAGTAGGTGTACGGGAGTGGGATTTTAAGATCCTGCGCAAAGGCGATGTCCTCCTTGAGAATCTGGAACGGCCGCTTGGCAGCCGCATCCCAGAACGGTGACTTCGTTATGGATTCACCCGCCTGACCGTCGGTCGGAACGGGCGGGTCAGCCTGATCGCAGCGATCGGGAACCTGCGAGGAGTCAACAGCCTCCGCTTCACGCTCTTCCTCTCTTTCGCGCATTCGAAACCCCATCTTCTTGCCCTGCTCCGTCGTGAGCGGCCAGTGAAAACCGGCAAGGCTCTCTTCATAGGGATTTGCTGCAAAGTGCGCAGGGAAGAACTGCCCATACTCCCCTGTCTTCTTCATGGCTGCGACGACCTCTGCCTTCTTCTGCTCATACTCGGCCGGCTCGTATGGCTTGTTGAAAATGTGATACTTCTTTCCCACCAGTCCGCAACACCCGAAACAGTGCTGGCACTGAAAACACTGCGCACAGTATTCCGTATACTTGCATTGGATAAGGCCATAGCCAAAACGAACATCGTAACATTTGTCCAGAGCCGATGAGCTGTAATACACCAGATCGTCTTCGTAGAAATTCACGCAATCCAAGCAATCTTTGGAATTCACACCACCACGAAAGCAGTTGATGCAATCCTCAACATTCGTTGTCGTGAAGAAGCAATTGATACATTTCCTACACTCATCAAGGTAGTTGCCCGTCGTATCCTCCGAAAGGTCAATCAAGAGGGCACGATGCCAAGCGTTCTTCTGAAGCATTTTTTTTAATTCCTGCTTAGCTTGCTCATAGACAGCACGAGACCGGAAGTCCCAAGCCACTGCGCGCTTCTCGTACGCATCTTTAGTAAGCTGCTGATTGGCAAAACAATACGATTTATTGCGAAGATTCGAGCAGAACATGCAATGCTGACAGTTGCGGCAGTCATAGAGAAAAGCACTATCACTGCACTGCCTACTGTGCAGGGCAAAGATTGTCCGGGAACAGAAATGGGAGAATGTGATATCGAGGCATCGCTGTGAATCGAACGAAAAGACCGCAAACTGGGAATCTTTCACGCGCAAAACACGGAAACAGTAGTGTAGATCCTCATCCTCGACGCCGGAGTGACTGAGGTAACAGTTTCGGGAGTACCACCAGTCATCCGTGTATTCGCAATTTTCGTTTCCCGCCCCCAAATTGTGTGCAATGGGGCAACGCTGAAAAAACTCCCATATCTGCGGGAAGAGCGGTTTTGAAAGATCAGGTTCAGCAGAGGGAGGATCGGCATGCCTGATCCACTCGTCTTTGTGCCATACGGGGTAAGGACAGTCCTCGGAGAAGACGGAAATGATTTGTTTTCCGGTCTTGTCGCACTTCCTCTTGTGGAGCGCCCAGTGCTGCCAGAAGGCACCGAGAACCTGCCAGCGCGCAATGGGATGGATCAGAGGCTCTCCTTCGACACCGAGCTTCTTTCGAAGTTCCATCTCGGCAGGCGAAACCGTGAACGTGCGGCCGGTGACGGGGCAGGTCTTGCCTGTGGTGAGCGGAGTCGAACCAGACATGGTCAAATGGGCTTTGGTGGAACGAAAGACGCAACATCTTTGGGCTGGAGAAGGATGGTCCTCTGGCACGCCTTCGTGAGTCCGAAGGATTGCCCGTGCACCGAGCTCCCGACGTACACCACTTCTTTCTTGAGTCTCCGACATTCTTCCGCGGCCGGCACGAGATCCGTATCGGAACTGATGAGGTACGCGCGGTCATAGTTGCCTTCCCGCGCGAACCGGATCATCTCGACCGCGAGCAGCACATCCACGCCCTTCTCATGGAAGATGCCATCCGGATAGGGAATGAGATGACCAAAGCCAATGGTGACACTCTGTGTCTGAAGAAAACCAATGAGTCTCTGTTGCTTGGTATAGAGCTGCTCGCTCTTCTCGTCGCCCTGAATGCGCCGCACTTTCCCAATGTGGTAGCGAATTTCCAGAAGAACATCCGGACTAACCAACTGCTCAACGAATCCTCTCAGATCGAAATGAATAGGAGGTTTGATCGCACCTTTCTTGGATGGAACATTGGCATTGAGCAGCAAGCGAAGCTTGTGATACCAGTTGCTTCCGTCGATGAATACGATGGCTTTCTTGCTTCTTTTTGAAGACAGCCGTCCCGCCGTTGCCAGCGAGAGGGCTGTGGGTTTAGCACGGTTATTATAGGGCTTGGCCTTCATGGAATCAAGACTAATGGTACAACCGAAGAACGGGCCCTGGAAATGCAAATATCCCGGCAGAATCTTTTGGACCTCACCGGGCGAGATTGTTTGCAAGGTACATAATCCCTTGCACAGAGCAAGCGTTTCAGCCTCAGTACACTTCTTTCAGATAACACGATTCACAGTACACGATCTCCGGCCTCGAAGGTTGGAACGTGGACTCCACTTCTTTCCCGCACTTGGCGCAGGTCCGCTCCCAGAGACGGCGCGGCGGGCGCCTCTTTAAGCGGTCTTCATGCCGCTCTTCGGGATGCAGGTGCGGCAGAGGCAGAGAGTGTGTTCTGTAGAACTCCAACTCCTGTTTGGTGATACGAAAAGGACGCTTGGTCTTCTGTGAAGTAATTGCCCAATTGAGCACATCATCGGGAATCTCTGCAATCGTATCGGGAAGCGCGGCAGCAGGAATCACCTTCTCAACGTCGAGCGGCTCATCCACCTCATCGCGCCATTTGTAGCCACGACGAATCGCCTCCTCTTTTCCGATTGGGAAGTATTCCATCGCAATCGTCTCATTGAATGCGAAGGGGCAGACCTCTTTGGGAAAGTACTCGCCCCACTCACCGGATTTCTGCATGTGCGCAATGAGCTGGGCGCGCAATTTCCCAAATTCCTCTTCCGTGTACTGCTTATTGAGGATGCAATACTGCCGCTTCTTCAAACCCACGCATCCGAAACAATCGTGGCATCCGACGCAACTGTCGCAGTACGTGAGATCGGCATTATTCGTGGCACACGTCGTGCAGAATTTCAGGTTAAAGGCGTTGTTCCCGCACGCCGAACATTGGTACAGACGCTCCGCTTTGTCGCCCCAGGAGTTGTAGTCCATGCAGGATTTCACGCCCTCGCCACCTTGGCGCAGTACCGGCAGTCCTCCAAGTCCTTGCAGTCCATGCACGAGAACGCATTCTTGGAATCGTAGAGATGATCCCCTGTGCAGTGTTCGTTTCGCTCCGTCTGCGCGTAGCGCCGGGGCTGACCCGAGAAAAACTCTTCTGCCTTCTTAAGAAAGGATCTGATGCCATCCGTTGTATCCAGATGCAGCGCCGCCCTGTGCTTCGTGAATTCCTCTTTGGAATATTGTTCGTTCAGGATCATATGTTGCTTCTGCCGCTGGTTGATGCAACCAATGCAGTCACGGCAGCCGATGCAGTTCTTCAGGAAAGAGCTTCCGGAACAATTCTGACAATCTTGCGAATAGAAGACGCTGTGGCAGCCGGTACAGTCGAGACTCTCGTAGCAAATTTCGCTCTCGTAACAGTTACTGCAATCGACCATATTCTTGCAGTGGTAGACGCGATTGCTGTAGTAACAGTCCTCGTTGTAATCCACTTCAAAAGACAGATAGCAATTCTTGAGGAAACCGGCGCAGTTCACGTAATCGCTGTTTTCGATCGTGTCCTGAATCAGAAAACGCGCCTGGTGCGGCACGACGTTCTTGAGTTCCAGAAACTGCTGAAAGAACGGACGCGCGAAATCGATGGCACGGCCGAACGTGAGTCCGTCCCAGCGGTCGCTCCACCATTCCTCCGGCGTGTAAACCGGAAACGGGTGGTCGGCATGGTACTGGGAGAGAATACGTTTGCCTGTGGCGTCGGACGTGCGCCAGTAGAGTCGGCGGGCGTTTCGCTCGATCATGCGCCGCGTGAGCCGGCATTCGGGGCACGATTTGGGCGCGGGAACGGCGAAATCATCCAAAAACTTCTGATCGTCTGCTGTGATCTCGAAGGGTGTTCCGCATTCGGCGCAGGTGCCTGACATGGGCAGAGTGTAGCACTTCTCTCTTCGCTTAAAGATTTCTATAGACCTCCCTCCGGTGCCCCACGCGGATAATCGTGATGATGCGGATTTCGTGTGTCACTTCGTAGACGATGCGGTACGAACCGACGCGGACGCGATAGTACCGTCCCTCGGCGGTGCGCAACTGCAGGCACCCGGCGGGAAACGGGTTCTGCGGCAAAGATCGCAATACGTCTTTGATGGCCTGACGGTACATCGGAGGGAGCCGCCCCATGACCTTCCTCGCCGCCCGTCGGAAAAGGAGAACGTATGTCATCGCTTTTTCTTCTTCTTATCTTCCGGAAAAACCTGTTCCCATGTGTACAGAGGCTCATTTTTCGCTGCTTCGATGGCTTGAATATCCTCCAGCTCTTCGAATGCCTCGACGAGCGCCTCCATTTGATCGGGCGGCACGATGGCGGCCTTCACTTTGGAGTTGACGATGAGGTAGACGACCTTCCCGTCTGGGATGGCCTTGGAGCCGCGGGACTTGAGATCCTGGAGCGTGATGGTATTCATAATCGGAAGAAATAAGGTACTAAATACAGTACCATTATAGGTCTTCTCCAAGTGAAGATCAAGCAACACGAGCACGCAGCGAACAGCCAAAAACTACAAGCTGCAAGCCAACAGCCGATCAATATACCTCCTTCAAATAACACTCTTCGCAATAGACGATTTCCGGCCGCTCAGGCGCGTACGTGGTCTCGATGGACTTCTTACACTTGGCACACGGACGATTCCAGAGTCGGTGCGGATTAAGGTATGACATACGCAGTCGGTGACGCTCGTCGGGATGCAGCCGCGGAAGTGGAAGGCGCAGCATACGGTACATCTCAAGTTCCCTCTTTGTGAGAAGGAATTGACGATCACTGATCGCACAGATAATTAGAGAGCGGAGAAAATCATCCGAAGCGGCATCGATACCATCCGGAAGCTGATGCGCGGGGAGTGCGTTTTTGGCTGCCGATACATCATCGCTTCGCTCGCTGAAACGGAATCCACGCTTCAAGATTTTCTCTTTCGAGAGCGGATAGAGGTCTTGGGCAATACTCTCGTTGTACCCGATCGGCGATTCCTGCGCAGGAAAGAATTCCCCCCACTCTCCGTCCCTCCGCATCCGCTCAATGATCTTCGGCACTAAGTGGTTGTACTCTTCTTCCGAATACTGCTTGTTCAGAATGCAATACTGTGCGTGCTTGAGCCCTGCACAGCCAAAGAGATGATGACTGGCGAAACATTCGTAGCCGTAGAAAATGTCACTGCAACCTCCCCAGATCAATTTGGAGAAGCAAACACGCACGACACCGTGACCGATGCCTTCACATTCGTAGCACAGCTCATTCGTTCCGATGCCGCCATAGTTGCTGATATCACTGCAGTCTTTGAGATTCAAACACCGACAACAGCGACTGCAGTCTTCAAGGTCTTCGCAGTCATAGCACTGAAACGCATTCTTGCTCCGGGATACGTAGTTCCCCGTGACATTCTGGTTCTGCACACCTTCGTAGGAACGGCGTGGAAACCCAATGATGAACGTCTTCCAGCGCTTACGGAGATCTTCAAAAGCTGAATACTCGCCGCGGAGCAATGTTTGCTTCCTGTTCTCATAAGCTTCCTTCGTTAATTGCTCATTGAAGACGCAATGCTGTTTCTGGTACAGGTTGACGCATCCGATACAATCGTGACATCCGCTGCAACTCTTAAGGAACCAACTCGATGCGCAGTTGACACAATCACGACCATCGATAAGAGCATAGCAATCTGTGCAGTTGACGCAGTGCGCACACAGTTCACAGCGGTGCACATGGTAGCCATCAATGCAACTCTTGCAGTAGTGAATGTGTGTTCCATACTGGCAGTCCTCATTATTATTCGAAGAGAACAGAAGATAACAATTCTTGTTGTACGATGCGCAATTCGTATACTGCGCATTGATATTTTCGCCCTGCTGAATACGCGCCATCTTCGGAACCGCGCGAACAAGTGCAAGAAACTGTGCAAGAAATGGACGTGAGAAATCTATGACTTTTCCGTATTCCTTCGCATCCCAATCGTCGCTCCACCAGATCGCGTTGTCGTAAACGGGAAACGGGGCATCCGGCCGATACATGGAAATCATTTCCTTGCCTGTGCGACTGCACATGCGTCGGTGCAGGCTCCACTCATTACGCCAAGCATAGCGACGAATCTCGCGACAAGTGGGACAGAGCGTGGCGGGGGGTATGGTTTCACGCTTGCCGCCAAACGCAGGGGCAACGTGATCTAAGAGCACCTGATCAGCATCAGCAATCTCGAAGGACGTGCCGCATTCGGCGCAGGTCTTCTGCACCTGCGAAGTATACAGGAATCAGTATGCAGTATTCAGCAAACCCCTCATACCGCATACTGAATACTACATACTCGCTAATACACTTCCTTCAAATAACATTCCTCGCCCATTCGACTCGCTTCCCTCGCTCCCGCCTTCGCCCTTCGGGCTACGGACGGGCAGGCAGGGTGAAAATTGCTCAGTAAACTTCTTTCAGATAGCAATTTTCACAATAGACGATTTCGGGCCGCTCGGGCGCATACGTCGTCTCGATCGCTTTCTTGCACTTTTGGCATGTGCGATTCCAGAGAGTGCGGGGATTTCGTAGTGCGAAGCGCTCTCTCAGTCTCTGCACGAAACATTTCCGCGGCAGAGGGAGTTTCATAGTACGGTAGAACTGGAATTCCTGGGGAATGATCTTGAAGAGTTTGCCCGTCACTTCGCAGCGGAGGATTGCGGAGCAGATGGGATCATCGGCGTCTTTGATGTCTTCGGGAATGGCAACGGGCGGCCCGAGGTAACTCCTCTCCTCGTCCTCCGGCTCCTCCTTCCACTTCCACCCTTTCTTGAGTACCTGCTCCTTTGCCATCGGGAAGTACTCCTGTGCCATCGTTTCGTTGTAACCGAAAGGAGAGAGATCTCGGGGGAAGAATTGTCCCCATTCGCCAATGCTTTTCATGTGTGAGACGAATTTGGGGAGAAGCGACTCATATTCCTCCTTCGTGTACTGCTTATTGAGGATGCAGTAGCGTTTCTGTTTGAGTCCCACGCAACCGAAGCAATCCTTGCAGGAATAGCAATTATCGCAGTAGAACAAATCAGCATTGTTTTGCTGGCAGCAGTGGCATCCAAGGAGCCGCACACTGCTTCCGATGGTAAGACATTGATAACAGAGTTCTGCCTGCGCCCCTGCGATCAGTCCGGAGAAATTACAGTCAGCGCTGTCTTTGAAACTCTCGAGCGTCGCGCCGTAGAGGCAGTCCTCGCAGTTCTTTAGGTCATAGCCTTCGACGATATTTTTGCAATTGTAGAGATAATCGCCGATGACGTTTTCGCAATTGAAACCGTGGTAGTACTTCACGATCTCCTTTCCGATGAGCGCTTTTACTCGTTCCTTTGCCATTGCAATCGTTTGCACGTTGCCGGTATTGAGTGAAGAGAGTTTCTGCCGATACTCCTCTTTCGTATGAGGAACGTTGAAGATGTGATACTGCTTGTCATGAAGGCCCACGCACCCGAAGCAATCGTGGCAGCCCGTGCAGTGCACAAGGAACATGGAGGCAGAACAATTGTCGCAGTCTCGTGAGAAGGAGAGTGAGTGACACTGCACGCAATCGATACACTCGTAACAGAATTCCGACCGATAGGTGTAGAGGCAGTCATAACAGTCTTTCGAGTGCCAGACGATATGGCCGTAGGAGCAGTCTTCGTTCCCGACATTGCCGAAGACAAGATAACAATCGTTGCTCCCGAATGACATATTGCAGTAATCGCAATTCTCGCAATTCGTATTCATCACGGACATTCGCGGGACGGTCCGATGGAGCTTGGCCACCTGTGCAAAGAATGGACTGGAGAAATCCATATCTATCCCATAGGTCAATCCATCCCACTTGTCACCCCACCACTCATGGAGCTCATAGACGGGGGACTCGGAGTCCTTGTCGTACATCGAGATGATCTTCTTGCCCGTCAGATCGCAGGTGCGGTGGTAGAGGTGAAAAAAGTTACGGAACATGAGACGCCGCTGGCGGCGGCAGGCGGGGCACTCCACGGGAGCCGGTACATCCAACGTTCGGTAAAGTTCCTGCTCCTTTGGAAGAAGAGCGAATGTCATGCCGCAGTGGGCACACGTTCTACCCATGCATGGAACGGGGAATGTGGCTCCATGAAGAGGAAAAACAACTTGTCCACTCAGATATTTTTTCAAGCATTGCCGCCGGATAAAAATCACTGCTACGATGACCGCCCATGCTTCGAATACTCTCAGCATAAATGGCAAAGAGATCTCCCCGCACCGGCGTAACCGCTGCGGTTCTTTTGGACCACATGCGTGGGATGGAAAAGAGACTCACGCAACGTATCGACATTGTAAGGAATGATCTGACGGTCCGCATGGATCGCATGGAAAACAAAGTGGAACGCGTGTACGTCGATCTCTCCTCCCAAATTGAAGGACTCGACCATCGTCTCGATGACATCGAGGTGAGCCAGATCCCGAAGCTGAAGAAATCCGTTGGCATGCGCTAGTAGACAGCGGAAAGGTAACACTCTTCACCCATTCGACTCCGCTGCGCTGCGCTCAATCTTCGACTCTGCTCAGAGTGACCCTGAGCTTGCCGAAGGGTCAGGGCGAATCTTGTTGCGCCAATAGAGAAGAAGGGATTTTGCATCTCAATACACAGAAGCAAGATAACAAGATTCGCAGTACACCTTCTCGGGGCGATCCGGTGCGTAGCTGGTTTGAATCGGAACGCCGCATGCGCCACACGTGCGTTCGTAGAGGATGCGCTTATTACGCATCTGAAGCTGCTTGCGGTACCGCGTGAAAAAACTGGTCCGGGGCAGCGGCACGTGCAACTGTCTGTGAAATTTGAGTTCCTGCGGAATAATCTTATACTGCCTGCCGCTCTCGGCGCAGGTCAGTATTTTCTTGCAGATGTCATCGGTGACATCGTCGATGCTATCCGGCAGTTCGACCTTGGGGCCGAGGTACTGGTCCTTCCTTTCTACGTCATCGAACCACCGCCAGCCGCGCGCCAGAACCTCTTTTTTCGTGAGCGGAAAGTAATCCTGAGCCAGAGTCTCGTTGTAGGCAAAACACGACGTCTCGGTTGGAAAGAATTCGCCCCATTCTCCGGTCTTCCGCATGTGTTCAATGATCTTCGGGACGAGTGCCTCGTACTCCTCTTTCGTGTATTGCTTATTGAGGATGCAGTACTTCTTGCGCCGCAGACCCACACAACCAAAACAGTGTCTTGAATGGTGACACAATTGGCAGTAGATCATGTCACTCATGCTCGCGAGCGTGTGATTGCAGAACAAACAGCTGTGCAACTCGTACCCCGCGACCGAACATTCGTAGAGCCTTTCGGCTTCGCCGCACTCGTGAATGTCCATGCAGTCTTTCAGCGGCATGAACCCCTGGTAGACATAGCGGCAATCCCAGAGATCTTCACTGTCGAAGCAGTGGTACGCGTTCTTGCAATGCACCAGATAGTCACCCACGACGTTTTCATTCTGCACGCCGTGCATGAACTTTTGCGGAAACTCCAGCTTGAGTTTCTCAAAACGCTCGCGCGCGGATTCCACGACCGAATGGGTTCCGAGCATGGCACGAAACTTCTCAAATTCCTCCTTGGTGACCTTATTGTTCGAAACGTAGTACTCCTTGTTTTTCAGGTTGCTGCACATCAGGCATTTTTTGCAGCCCGTGCAGTTCTTGAGGAACATCGATTCCGAACAATTGTCGCAATCCTGCAGGTACGACGAGCCGTAACATTTCACACAATCGATGCACTCGTAGCAGAGCTCCGATTTCCGCGCGCGGAAGCACCCGACGCAGTTCACGCACTGGTTACAGCTATAGCTGTAATAGCAATCCCTGTTTTGGTCAGAATCAAAAATCAGATAGCAATCCTTATTCTTGCCGGCATAGTTCGTATAGTCGCAGTTTTCATCGAACTCGTAGCCCGTCATCAGATTGGGCCGGGGTACGACATCAAAGAGTTCTTTCCACTGCCCGAAAAACGGCCGTGAGAAATCAAACTCCCTCTGATAGTCATGCGGGTCCCACTTGTCGCTGTACCAATCCTCCTGTGCGTAGACTTTGTAGGGCGAAGCGGGATGGATGTTCGAAATGATTTGCGCTCCCGTGAGGTCACACTTCCGCTCATAGAGGTTGACGTGGTTGACGTGCGTTTGCCTGCGTTGCAATCTGCAGTCAGGGCAGAGTGTGGGTGAAGGAATCGGGAGCTTCTGCCCTCCGATCACCGGGCTTAAGGAATCGAGCATCGCCAGATCATCCTTCGTCACCGCGAACGCCGATGAGCAGTGCTTGCAGGCAGGCATAGAAAAATACTGGGCATACAATCCGGCCCCAGCATCTTCAGTCTGAAACGTATAGTCATTATTGTCCAACAGTCTGTTGGATAACTTCAATTTTTGCGCTTTAGAAAGCCATAAAATGATACACAAATAGTGTAGAAAATATTCTACAACAGTGGTATGTTAACCTGTGACTATTAACAATTGACCATTAACGTTATGAAAACGTTTCGATTCCGCGACTTCCAAGTATACAAAGACTCACGAAAATTTCGAAAGGATGTAACTAGCACATTGAAAACGTTTCCCACGACGGAACGTTACCGATTGGTCGATCAAATTCACCGCTCATGCCTCTCTGTGCTCCCCAACATCGCAGAGGGTTCAGCCAAACGATCGGATGCTGACTTTGCCCGTTTTCTTGAGATGTCCATTTGCTCACTGAATGAGTGCGTCGCGGGATTCGACGCTGCGTACGACGATGCTTTAGTAACCGAAGAAATTCGATTGGACGTCGAAAAAGCAGCCGAACTCCTTGTGAAGCAACTGGGCGGCTTCATCAAATCCCTCCGTTTAAAAAAAGTGGATAGTTAACTGTTCATTGTTGCCTGTTCATTACTACCAGTTATGCTAACCGATCTCCTGAAACTCGGCCTTACCGATGAAGAAGCCAAAGTCTACCTCGCCTGCCTCGAAGTGAACGGCGGAGCGGTCTCCGTCATCGCCCGAAAAGCAGGCATCAACCGCGTAAGCTGCTACCACACGCTTGAGAAACTCCTCAAGCGACGCCTCTTGAGTCAGTACGACAAAAGCGGAATGAAGTGCTTCGCGCCGGAACCACCGGAGAAATTGGAAGAGCTCGAACTGGAACGAGTGAAAATTGCCAAGAGTCTCCTCCCCCAACTCAAGTCACTCACCGGCAGCCTCGGCTTCAAGCCGAAGATCCGGTTTTACGAAGGACGCGAGGGCGTGGAACGCGTGTTTACGGAATCTCTGATCGCCAAGAAAGAAATTCTCGGCTACACAAATCTCAAAACCGTCACGAACTTCTTCCCCGATTTCTTTAAGGAGTACACGCACACGCGACTCAGGAAAGGTATCAAGACCCGGTACCTCTCGCCCAATACCGTCGAGAGTGTGCACGTCATTGACCCTTTTCTTCCCAAAACATTCGATCCGAATCTCATCGAAATCCTTCTGGTGAACAAAGAGCAGTTCCCGTTCGAAAACGAAGTGCTCATCTTCGAAAACGTGGTCGGCATCGTATCGCTTAAGAAAGAAGAGCTACTCGGATTGCTCATCGAGAGCGCAACACTTGCACGAACCATGCGCGCTGTGTTCGACCTCGCCTGGCTGGGTGCTACAGCGTTCGTGGCGAAATGAGAGGTTGGATAAGTTGTAGAGGTTAGGGACGCCTGAGAGGTTACTGACGAACAAACCTATCAGGCTTCTCTCACCTTTTCCAAACCTCTTCAACCTCCCGTCGTATTCTTAATGACCTGATTGTCCGCGAAGGTCATCGAGAGGTACGGCTTGGCCGCATCGGTGTACTGCGCATTGGCATGCACGTTCTGCTGCTGCCAGAGGCGTGTCACTTCGGAGCAATCCATCGCACCGTCGTAGCCGTTGTCTCTGTTCTGTACCGCGCCGTTCTTCATGATCTTGAATGTCCAATGCAGATGCGGACCCGTGGAACTGCCGGTATTTCCGCTCAAGGCAACCGGATCACCCTGCGCGATCGACTGCCCATTCTTTGCGAGGATCTGCGAGCAGTGCGCGAGGACGCTGCGGCGCGTGGGCGCATCGATAATCACGTACTTGCCGTACCCGCTTGCCCCGTCATCCTTCACCGTAACTACGCCATCATGCGGCGCGAAGACTTTGGTTCCCTCCGGCACACCGAAATCGAAGCCATTGTGACCGAGATAGCCGTACTGCTGGTAGACATCGGGGTTCTGGCCGAAACCCTGCGTGACCGTGGGCGTTCCGGGGAGTGGAGAAAAGATCATAGAAAGAAGAACAACATACACAAACATAACATAAACAAACATTACACAACATACGGAGCGGGGGCGCGTCACGGGGGGTGAAGGGGAAAGTGGAGCGGGCGTTGACGCGCCAGCGTTTTGGCTCCACCTTTGTCGCGACAAAGGTGGAAAATCCTACTCGATACAGCAATCAATCACCTTCTTCACCAATGTTCCCAGCGCCCCCATAAATCCCTTCTTCTCCGTATCCTGCTTACTGAGCGCCCCGTCATCAATCTTCTTGATGTCGCCAACATTCAGCAGCTTCATGTTGAGCCCCCAGAAGAGCGAGTAGAGGTTGTAGGCCTTCGTGAAGAGATCGTAGGCCTCGTCCTTCTTGCCCATGCCGAGCTGCTTCGTCCCCACCTCCATGAGGCGCATCGACGCCGCAAGCAGGTGCTTCGAGATGCACCACACTTCCCCTTCGTACTCCTTGATGATCTTTTTGAGGAGTGCCTTCCGCATCTCACGCACGTCCTTGATCATGTCGTAGTACTCCGGTTTTTCGAGCTTGGCTCCGGTGAAGAAGAAATGTTCCTCAATCGAAATCAGATTCATGATGGCGATCGACAAATCCTGATCGGAAGAGAGATCCATCTTCTCCTGCTTCTTCATTGTGTCCACTTTGTCGATGAAGGCCTTGAGTTGTTCGGGTGTCGGATCTGCCATGATGTCAGAGGGTAACGTAGTAGAAGAAGAGACTGAGCAGAATCAACGGGAACACCGGCATCACCACTTTCTCAAACGGGAAGTGCGCATGCCCGCGCCTCGTTTTGATCCGCCGGTACCAGTCCGCACCGAGAAAGAATGCAATACTCCCGATCACGATGCCAAGCAGGAGCTTGTCGACCCCCCAGAGCACATGATCGGGATGCCCGATGATGTCCGAAAAGAAGTACGGGAGCGGCAATACCACAAGAATGAAATAGCCGAGTGCGGTAAGGAAGTCGCGGGCAAAGAACCGGATGTGCTTCTTCTCAAACCACTCATGCGTCCACAGAGAGAGCGAAACAGTGAGCCCGCCGATCCAGAGTCCGGCAACGGAATCGTCAATCCCCAACCGCTCCGAGATGCCCAAACCGACTCCCACCGCAATGGTACAGACAGGGCAGACCGCCGACGCTTTTCCGGCGACGAAGAAGAGGAACCCGGCAAACGGGAGGAGCCGAAGGCATCTGGTCATAATTGCTGCTGGAAAAACGCAATGATATCTTTGTCACCGGTCAGGCACTGCGTTGCCGTCCAGAAGAGCGGAACGGCAATGGAATCGGTGGGCAGACCGCAGTGCTTGGCGACGCGGGCAAGTTCACGGGCATTGCTCTTGTTCAGGTACACCTCTTTTCGCGAAAAGGAAACTTTGGATTCGACATCGTTCCCTTGAACGAAGGCTTCCACGTTTGCGCAGTGCGGACACCCGTCACCGTAGTAGAGCACCATGCCGCCCGGGAGCGCACTGCCGCTGGATCGGGCGATGAAAAACACGGCAGCGAGAAACACGATCACGGCAATACCGCCGATCACCGGCTTCAACAATCCTTTGGAACGACCGGAAGATGAAAAATCTGCAGAATCCATAGCCCCCACAGGCTAGCGGGAAAAACCGCCAAGTCCATGGACTAGAGCACCGAATTGAAGAGAAATCCTGTGAACAGAATACCCAGGCCAACGGTGAGCACGAATAGTACAATGAGCTTGGTCCGCATCACCCGGCGCAGAATGAGGAATTCCGGAAGCGAAAGCCCCGTCACCGACATCATGAACGCGAGCGTCGTGCCCAGAGCAACGCCTTTTTCCGTGAGAACCGAAACCAGAGGCAGAATGCCCGCCGCATTCGCGTAGAGAGGAATACCCAACAGCACGGCAAACGGCACGGCGTACCAGCGGTCCGCTCCCGCAAAGCGCGCAAGGAAATCTTCGGGAACGTAGCCGTGCATCCATGCGCCGACACCGATGCCGAGCAGTACGATCCACCATACGCGCTTCAAAATCATGCGTGTGTACCGGGCGGCAAACGCCAGTCGTTTCGGCCACGTATCGGGGTGTGATTTCCCGCACCCGCATCCTTGATCCTCTTTCCCGCGATCCACCAGATGCTCGAGATGCAGAGCACCGATGACCATGCCCGAAACAACGGCAATGATCAGGCCGCTCAGCACATACAGCAGCGCCACTCTGAAACCGAACGTGGCAAGCAAAAGAGCCAGGGCCACCTCATTCACCATGGGGGACGCGATGAGAAAAGTAAATGTCACTCCCAGCGGAACGCCGGCCTCAATGAATCCAAGAAACAACGGAATGGCGCTGCAGGTGCAGAAGGGCGTCACGACCCCGATGCATCCGGCGAGCACATGACCGGTGACACGATGACGACGTGAAAGCAGAGAACGGATTCTTTCCGGAGGAATGAACGTACGGATGACCGAGACCGCGTAAATGATGACGAGGAGCAGCAGAAAAATCTTGAGCGTGTCTTCGATGAAGAAATGCACGGCGTCGGCGCTGTGCGTTTCGGGGATCATCGCGAAAATGCGGTACGTGAGCGCGTCGGCGAGGAGGGTGAGGGGCGCAAAGAGATTCATACCGTCTGAGAGACAGAAGGAGTGTATCAACGCGTACCCGGTTCGGATACTCAATTGTTGTCACGAAGCGCTGGGTGGCTCCGCCGGGCCCAGGCGCTGGAGCGACACCTTTGAGGGAAAGGATGGTTCGTGGAAGGAAAACCGGCTTGTCGGCCGTAGCCTTGCCTGCCGGCCGTAGCCGAAGCGAAGGCTGGGCGAAGGCTGAAGGTTTGCCTTCCGCGCTCAGATGAATCCCCCGGCCTGCAATTCAAAGAGGTGCCGGTAGATTCCGCCCTCTTTCGCGAGAAGTGCAGCATGTGTTCCCTCCTCCAAGATCTGGCCGCGGTCGATGACCAGAATGCGATCCGCCTGTTTGATCGTCGAGAGACGGTGCGCGATGACGATGCTCGTGCGGCCCTTCATGAGCCGGGCAAGCGCCTCCTGAATGTACTGTTCAGAGAGTGAATCGAGGCTGCTCGTCGCCTCGTCAAGCACGAGAATCGGCTTGTCGGCCAGAAGCGCACGGGCAATGGCCACGCGCTGACGTTCCCCGCCCGAGAGCTTCACGCCGCGCTCCCCCACCAGTGTCTCGTATCCCTTAGGGAGGACAGAGATAAATTCATGTGCGTGCGCAAGACGGGCGGCACGCTCAATCTGCTCCCGCGAAGCACCGGGACTGCCGTACGCGATGTTCTCGGCAATGGAACGATGGAAGAGTACGGGATCCTGCGGAACGAGCGCGACGGCATTCCGCAGACTCTCCTGCGTGACATCGGTGATGTGCTGATCGTCAATGAGAATGCGTCCCTCCTGTACGTCGTACAGGCGCATAAGCAACTTCACGAAGGTGCTCTTGCCGCCGCCGGAATGGCCGACGAGCGCGATGCGCTCCCCGGGACGAATAGCGACAGAGAACTGTTCAAACACAGGTTGGCTCGCCTGCTCGTACTGGAAAAGGACGTTCTCGAACCGCACTGCTCCCGTCCGGACAACGAGCGGGCGCGCATGCGGTGCATCGCGGACGCCCAGCGGCTTCAGAGCGACCTCCACCATCTCCTCCCCGCGCGAAACGGACCGGATGTACTCGCGCACATTCCGCCCGAAATCCCACAGTCGTCCCCACAGCTGCCCCATGTAGAAGATGAGGATGATGAATCCTCCGGGAGTGAATTCACCTCTGTACCACAGCCACACCGCCAGCACGAAAACGACCAGCTCAATGAGAAGGAGCAAGATGTACTGCACGAGTGTGACGCCCGTCGAAGCCACCCACGCCAGCCACTGGCGTCGCTCCCACTCCTGCAGCAATGAACCGTGACGCTGGTCCTCCCGCGGCTCCGCGGCAAAAGACTTCACGAGGGCATTGGACGAAATCGCATCCACGAGGTTGCCCGTCACACGCGTATCCTGCGAATCCACCCAGTTATACATACGTGTGAGCGACAAATTCATCCCGACAGAAAACGCTGCATAGACGATCATGCCCAGAAACATCGCCAGTGCGATTGGTAGTGCAAGGAGCGAGAGCACCACCATAAAGCCGATCATGAGAATGATCGTGGGAAGGAAATTGAGAAATATCTTGTCGAGAATCCCTTCGATGGCATCGGTGCCTCGCGTGATCTTGCGCGACGTGGAACCGGCGAACTGACTCGCATGAAATCCCATCGCGTGCCGTTGCACGATCGCGAACACATCGGCATGGGCGCGACGCATCACTTTCGTTTCGACCTTGCCGAGCAGGAGCCCCCCGACCTGCTCAATGCCGAATGCCGCCATGGCCACACCCACCCCGATCACGAATTGCCAGAGCGCGAAGCGGAATACCGCAGGATCAGGCTGAGCAGCGGAGGCGATGGCATCGATCGCTTCACGGTAGAAGAACGGCTGGAGCAGGAAAAAACCCGTCGAAACGACCGAGAGCGACACCACCAGCACGAGAGCCCACGCATGGATGCGGGCGTAGCGCGTCACGAACGCGAGCACGTCACGGTGGCGGATCTTCGGCATACTGATATGTAAAACGAACTTTTCGACTACACGTTACCTAGAAAGAGACGAAAATGAAGTTCCCTAGGTCTACTACCAAGGCATCTCTTGGATACACCTGCGGCGATCTCTTGCGGAACCCGGCGAAGCAGGAACGCAACACCGGAACGCTATTCCGCATTCCTCCCCGAGTTTACGACCAAGGCTTCCTGTAAAGTCGGGTGAATGATAGTCTTCTTCCGTTCTCTCGCATTCTCGGGCGGTTAGCTCAGTGGTTAGAGCGTCCGGTTCACATCCGGAAGGTCGTAGGTTCAACTCCTATACCGCCCACCATTCGATTCGGTGCTTCGCGCCTCACTCATGGTCCTCGGCCTTCGGCCTCGGGCCATTCTCTTCGCCGAATCGAATGACAGTGAGCGAGCGAAGCGAGTCGAACTGCCCTGTTAGTTTCACTGCGAAGCAAATTCCGGATCCATCGCCAGACGGCTCTCTTCGGGCAACGACTGCCCCTGATACTTACTGAACGGCTTCACGTTATATGGCTGTTCGGCTGGGCTCGTCATTGTTTCGAACGCCAGCTGGCACACGCGCATGCCCGGGTAGAGCGCGACCGGGAGCCGGTTCAAGTTACTGATTTCGAGCGTGATCGTGCCCGAGAAGCCGGGATCCACAAACCCCGCCGTGGAGTGGATGATGATACCGAGACGGCCGAGGGAACTGCGCCCCTCCACCCGCACCACGAGGTCATCCGGCACCGTGAGCGTCTCTTCGGTCACGCCGAGGATGAATTCGCCCGGCTGGACGATGAATGACTCCCCTTCCTGCACTTCGATCGTCCGCGTATTGCCGTGAAAACTCTCTGGCTTTTTGGGATCCAGCACGGCAAACCTGCTGTGCTCGTAGATCTTGAAGACGGACCCGAGGTGCAGATCCATGGAGCTTGCATGGATATGTTCAGTCACCTCTCGCTTGGGAGACGTGACCCGCACGCGGCCGGATGCGATGACTTCTTTGATGTCGCGATCGGACAAGATCATGGACGCCCAGACTACCACATAATCCTTGCAGAAAACGACCGTTTTTCTCCGCGGAACATCGCATCAACGGTAGAATGGAACTGCATGGCGCTCTCGGCGATACAGGGCATCGGCAGCTTGGCGACCCCCGACACACAGGAGGAAACGGGTTGGGAAAGCGAAGCGGAACGCGAGCGAGCCGTCCGCATCCGCGACAGCATCCGTTCCCACTGCCGCGACCAGCTGGAAACCTGCGTGAACGACGCCAGCTCCGCCATGACGCAGCAGGACGTGGAGGAATGGATGAACGCCATGGAAGAGCAACTCCTCAACGGTGAAACGGAGGAAGAGAAAACACAAATCGTGCGGGATATAGGCGGACACTACGCGCAGGAATTCATCCGTCAGACCAGGATCGCCGGCGCCATCATCGACCGGGCCGAACGCAACAAATGGATACTTCCGGAAAAAGCGGCGGAATGGCGCGCGCGGATGAAAGAGGGAACATGGAAGGAGAAAAAAGAATTCATTACAGGCAAAGAAACCGACACCGATGCGCACACGCTGCGCGCCTATGAGCGGAATTGGAAAACAATCGCACAAGACTACAAAGAGATGCGGAAGCGCGAAAAGGAATTGGGTATCACCGATGCCGAAATCAAAGCGCACTCAATGCTCACGGCGGTGCACGACCCGGCCTTCATGAGCGGCAAGTTGAAGTATCCCGAGCGCCGCTGGCGTCTGGACAATGCACTTGCCCTTCTCAAAACATTCGACAAAAAAGATTCGAAGGAAATGAAGAAAGGAAAAGAAGAACTCACTGCAAAAGCCAAGAATGAAATCGGGAAAGCGATCTACGCCAAAGCCGTGAACGAAGCGAAAGCCATGCGCTGGCTGGAGGAACGCGTCCTCGTGAAACCGCCAAAGGAACTGGAGAAGTACATCGAAGTGGATCTGCGAGCGTACGTAGCAAATTGTATCCGGACGCGCGTGGCCTACGATCTCGTTGAAAGCAAAATGGGAAAGAACACTCCGCAGGGTTTCAATCGCGTCACGCCGGCCAAATTCCTGACCCTCACACTCAACCAGCGCAAGAGCTACGTCGAACAGGCGAAACAGCGTCTGAACCTCGCCGAGGCACCGTCCCCGCGCGAGATGGAGAATATCAAGCTGGGCATCCGCCACGCACTCGACACCAAGGAATGGCAAGAAGCAGAAGAGTTGCTCGGGCAGGCTCGCACACTCTGCGAACAGGGCAAGGGAGTGGAACGCGACCGCTTCGAACTCGACTCCATGGAACGCTACCTGAAGGAATTCCGCACGAAAGAGCAAAAAGATCAGCAACCGATGAAGAATGCCCGCGAAACGCTGGAGCAGATGCGGATGGCATACGATCAGATTCCCACCCCTCTGAAACCCCTCTACCTCTCCGCCATGAACGATCCTGATACGCTGGGGGCGATCGCTGCCTGCACCTACAACCGCATCTGGTGCCGTGAGCACGGGTACCTCACGGACGATCGCGAGAAAAAACTCGAACAGCAGGCAACCTCAGAAACGCAGACGCTCGCCAGGGAGGGCAAGCACAGGAAGAAGGGGCTCGATAACGTGAAGCTGGGCGTCGTGACGGACAAGCAGCATGACCCCGCCGTGCGCCGGTACGACGAGGGGGAGTGGGCTCCCACCATCATTCACATGCCCCCGAACACTCATCAGCACTTCCTCTCGGTACTGGAAACCCGCAAGAACAACCACGCCTTCCGCTACTGGACCACGCTCATCCCCACGGACGTGCCGTACGAACAGCAGGAGAGTCTCGTTAAAAATGTGAACTGGGTGCTGAAGCGCGGCGCGAAGAAACTCAAAGAACAGGGTCTGATGTTCACGTTGACGGGCGATCCGCCATCGTTCAATTAGGAGGAAGAGGATGCAGAAGATGCAGAGGAACGAGAGGAAGGAAGGGAAACAAAAAAAGTAGAGGAGCGTATGCTATGATACTCTCCTTTCTCCTTCATCCTTAGTCCTGCGTTCTCTGTCCTAAGTCCCCTACGCCCTAACCCTAATCCTAACCCTAAACATGGCTCTCTACCGTACCTACCGGCCCTTAAGCTTCGCGGATGTCGTAGGACAGGATGCCATCGTCACCACCCTCGAACAGGCGGTGGAGCAGAACAAACTTTCGCATGCCTATCTCTTCGCCGGCAGCCGCGGTACGGGCAAGACATCCGTCGCGCGCATCCTCGCCAAGCACATCATGACGCACGGCATCACGGATGAGACACTCAGGCGACAGATCATTAAAGGAATCGAAGAGGGATCCATCGTGGATCTGCTCGAAATTGACGCAGCCAGCAATCGCGGCATTGATGACGTGCGCGATCTGATCGAGAAAATCCAGTTCTCCCCCGTGGTGGCCGCAGCCAAGGTGTACATCATCGACGAGGCGCACATGATCACCAAAGATGCCTTCAACGCACTGCTGAAAACTCTGGAGGAACCGCCCGCGTACGCGCACTTCATCCTCGCCACGACGGAACTCAACAAAATCCCCGCCACCATCCAGAGCCGCTGCCAGTGCTTTCCCTTCCGGCCCATTGAGGAGGAGGACATTACGCGGCGGCTCCAGTACATCGCCGATCAGGAACACATCGTGGTCGACCGCGAGGCGCTGCGGCTCGTTGCCCGGCACGTCGAAGGAGGCCTCAGAGACGCAATATCGCTCTTGGACCAGATGCGCTCGCTTGCCAAAATCACGGTGCAGGATGTGGAACAGCGCATCGGTTCCACCGGTCAGGAGTACATCGAAGCTGTGGCCGTCGCAATCCGGCACAACGACGCCCCCGCACTCCTCAGCGCCGTGCGCGAGCTGGAGGAGGCCGGCACGCCGCTCGACATCTTCCTGCGCTCCCTGCTGGCGCTCGTGCGTGCCGAGCTGCACCGCAGTATCGAGCAGAAAAAACCGATCGAAGATTCCATCCGGGCACTCGACATCCTGCTCGAAGCGATCCGGAATATGCGCCTGTCGCCCGTACCCGGACTCGTGGTCGAATCTGCTCTGCTCACCCTCTGCGCCCCGGCGGCAAAAGGCCGATCCGATATCCTGCCGGTCACAGCGACGGAGAAGGTGGAGAAGAAGGCGAAAGAGGAACTCCCGTCATCCGCTGCGGCAGGCAGGCAGGAGAAAGAGGAATCTCCCCTCTCGACAGCCGAAATCGAAGCGCCGGAGGCAACGCGCGAGAACATCACCGCTGCGTGGGAGCAGATTCTGGAGGGGACGGTGCCGGCCTCTGTGCGCATGTCGCTCAAGAACGGTGAACTGCAGCGCGTGGAAGGCGCAACGGTGACCGTGGGGTTCACTTCGGCGTTTCATCGTGACAAAGTCGCGGCAACCGAAGCCAGCCGGACGATCGAACAGGTGATGCACAAAATCTTCAGACGGTCACTCAGGCTCGAATGCGTGCTCGAGAAAGATCAGAACAAACCGGATGCGAAGGAGAACGTCGTCAACCTGGCCGATGCCGCCGCAGAGATATTCTGAAAAGAAAGAGGGGAATTGCGCAACATTGAAAGGTATCCTTCAGGATGTCATCCTTTATTTCCTTTGCATCCTCTGCTTCCTCTATTTCCTTTCCCATGCCCCATCTCTCCGAACAGAAACAGGAACTGCGTCAGGCCATCCTCGAACGCATCCGGCACATGAATGAACAGGCGCGGGCAGCCGAGAGCCGCTCCATCGTGCGACAGTTGTTCGGCGTTCTGCCGCAGGACAGGGCGGTGTGCGCGTTCTTCCCGCTCCAGACGGAACCCGATATCCGCCCGCTCCTCTCGGCAATCATCACGCGGGACCAACCGCTCTTCCTGCCCGCCTTCGACGGACACATGCTCGTCATGCGCCGCACGCGCGATCTTGCACAACTGCAAACAAGCACATTCGGCATTCCCGAGCCTCCGGGCGACGCGGAGGCACTGGATGTGCACGCTCCCGTCATCGCGCTCATCCCCGGCCGCGCCTTCGACCGGACAGGCGGGCGTCTCGGTCGTGGGAACGGAGGGTACGACCGGTGGATGAACGCGCACCGCAAAGAGAACGGCCAATCGCTCTACTACGGCGTCGCCTTCGACTGTCAGCTCGTCAGTGAGGTGCCGATGGAGGAGCATGACGTTGTTCTCGACGGAATGATCACAGGACGGGGGTTTGCGTCGCAACGGAAATAACAACCTTTGTGTTCATCGGTCTTTTCTCGGAGCAGGCGCGTGGTACGCTGAAGATGCCCTCACTCCTTCCCCTCTCCACCGATGACGTACCTCCCCGCACTCAAGAAGACAGATCCGAAGATGCGCGACCTCATCATCGCCGAAGAGCGGCGCCAGTGGTCGAAGATCCGCCTCATCCCGTCCGAGAACTACGCATCTTCTGCGGTACTCGAGGCATCGGGGAGCGTGCTCACCAATATCTACTCCGAAGGGTATCCCGGCAAACGGTACTACGAGGGACAGCAGATCACGGACCAGATCGAGACGCTCGCAATCGAGCGGGCAAAAGCCGCATTCGGGGTGGATCACGCCAACGTACAGCCGTACTCGGGAAGCCCCGCGAACATGGCCGTGTATACGGCTGTCCTGCAGCCGGGCGACACGATCATGGGTCTTGCCCTTCCGCAGGGCGGTCACCTGACGCACGGGTGGAAGGTGAACTTTTCGGGCAGGCTGTACCACTCCGCTCCCTACGAGCTCGATCCCAGGACCGAGCGGCTCAACTACGATCAGATCTGGAAGCAGGCGAAGGAGGTGAAACCCAAGCTTATCGTCGCCGGCTTCACGGCCTACCCCCGCATCATCGAGTGGAACAGGTTCAGGGAAATTTGTGATGACGTGGGCGCGATCTTTCACGCCGATATCTCGCACATCACGGGGCTGATCCTCGGCGGAGCCCATCCCAGTCCCTTCCCGATGGCCGACACCGGTATTACCACTTCACACAAATCCTTGCGCGGACCGCGCGGCGCAATGATGTTGTGCAAGGCACAGTACGCACAGGCCGTCGACAAGGCCATCATGCCGGGTCTGCAGGGCGGGCCCCATAACCAGACGACGGCCGCAATCGCGGTGGCGTTCAAGGAAGCAAGTCAGCCGGCCTTTAAGGAGTATGCCGCACAGATCGTCAAGAACGCCAAAGCACTTGCCGACCAGCTGCTCAAGCACAACTTCCGGCTGATCAGCGGCGGGACCGACAATCACCTGATTCTCTTCGAGACCTTCACGAGCAAGGGAATCCTGGGACGCGACGCTTCGCGCGCACTCGATCGCGCCGGCATCGTGGCGAACTGCAACCTCGTGCCTTTCGATACCCAGACACCCATGAATCCCTCGGGCGTGCGCATCGGCACCCCGTCCGTCACCTCGCGCGGCATGAAGGAGGCCGAAATGCGCAAGATCGGCGACTGGATCAATGAGGTGCTGACGCACGCGCAGGATGAAGCCGTTCTGGACCGTACCGCCGGCGAGATCGCGGAATTCTGCAGGAGCTTCGCCTGCCCGGGCATGGATCCGCACAACTGGGCCGATGATCTGCCGGTTGCGGCACAAACCGGAAAGCAGGTGGCGATGTCACGGTCATAGCCGGTTGCAGGAAAAAGAGTGCGTTCCTCTCTTGAACGTCTCTGCTGTGCTACAGTGCTCCCGCATGTCCCGATCCGGTTTCCGCCTGCGGCCGTTTGTCTTCCTCTTCTGCCTGCTGGCCGCCCTGCCAGCTGCTGCCCAGCAAAATGATGTGCAGAAAGACGTACCGCGTTTGCAGTGGCGCTTCGACAGCCTGCTCAAAGCAAAAACAACGCAGGCCCAGACAGAAATCCAGCAGGGTATCGATACTGAACGGGCGGCCATCCGTAAAGAGATCGAGCAGGGGCTGACCAAGACGATTCAGACGGCGGGCAGTACTCCTGAAACGACGGATCTCGTCCGTGTGTTGGATCAGCAACGCTCCATCGTCTCGCTCTTGAGCCAGCGCATCGACGCCACCAAGGCGGACCTGGCGCTGCTCGAAAAAGAGGAGGCGTATTACGTGCAGCGGGAAAAAACCGGCACCGGCTCTCCGCCCCCCGGTCTGATCATGCAGACGAAGAGCTACCCCGAACTGCTGGCAAGAAAAGCGGTACTGGGGGAGCAGCTCGCAGCGCTGCAGGCCATGCAGAACACGCAGCAGGAGCGTCTGAATGAATTGCAATCGGAACAACAGGTGCGGGATCTTGGCGTGCTCTTCAATATTCTCACATACCTGGCGATATTCTTCGGTGTGTTCTGGGCCGAACGGCTGGTGCGGAACCTGCTCCTACACCATATCCGTCACCGGCGCGTACGGTACACTTTGACGAAAATCTTCTCCTTCATCGTCTACGTCACACTCGCATTCTGGTTTATCCAGCGTGTATTCTCGGAGTTTCCTGATATCGTCACTATCTTTGCCCTCGTCGGTGCCGCACTCATCATTGTCATGCAGGATCCCATCAAGGGAATGGTAGGATGGTTCGGGCTGCGGAATGCCATTTCCATCGGGCAGCGCGTGGCCATCGGTGACACTGTGGGGGATGTGATCGACATTGGCATGCTCTACACCACACTCATCGTGTCACGAACGATGAACGCGGAGCTTATGGGGCACGTGGGCAAACTCGTGCGCATTCCAAATCAGAAGATGCTGACTGACCCCTTGGTGAATTTTCACTCCACATCCGACTTTGAGAACGTTGAAATGCCTATCCGCCTCAGCAATACCGGTCAGTATGAACAGGCAAAAAATATCCTCGAAGACATCCTGCAGAAAGAGACGGGTGATTTCGCCCTGCAGGCGCAGCGGCAGATGGACCGTCGCATGCGCGGGTACTACTTCACCCAGATCTCCCCCGCACCACGCGCCTATGTCGAGGTCACGCCCGCCGGAGAGATCGAGTTCCGCCTTTGCTTTCCGGCACCGATCGGCCGTCGCCGCGTCGTCATGACGCAGATCACACAGGAGATGCTCAAGCGGTTTGCCGATCATCATATTGAGCTCCGGTCCCCGGAAACCGCCTGAAATGTCCTGTAAAGTTGTCCCGAGGAAAGTGAAGCGTATTTAACATGTCTTCCGAATGTATTAAATGGCTTTGCGAAGCGCAAATTGTAACATCCGAGCATGATCAATAAATGTGATCGATGCAATGAATTGTCTGCTCAGACCAGAGGAAGAGTTTGCGATCGGAACATTGCGCGATACAATGCTCGGATTTGCTTCGACGGCAAATCAAGGCCTGCCACTGTCGCACATGTGCGACGTGGCCTGCGGCCTCGTCCCTTCTCACACATCCATACACACAGCGTCCGCTCCCCGTCAGCCGAAACTGGCGGGGACGCGGAAGCACCGCCCCTTCACCCTTCGACTCACTTCGTTCGCTCAGGGTGAAAGCTACAAGATCTTTCACACCACAGAAGAATAAGCAGAGAGAATGGTGGTCACTCCAGGAGTGCTGGCACGCCCCACCCATTCACCCCTTCCTCAACTAGGAATCGATGGGAATTGGGCCGTCCTCATGCACTCATGGTGACCAGACTGCTTCTCCCGCGGACTCGTCCCGGACAGAGGCACCGTCGAGATCCTGAGCGAACGCGAGGGATCGAAGACCCCGAGAGTCGAGGGGTGACTACCATCCTCTCTGCTGTGCAATGTCCCAGCCCATTCATTCGGTGACGCAAGTCATCGCAGTGAGAAACATAATGTTCTCTCGCCGAAGGAAGAATGGGCTGGGCACCCCCCTCTACTCCCCATGGATCCCTCCGCAATCAAGTCCTCCGTAGCCTCGGCGAAGGAGGATGCGAGGTCTAAAGATCCTGGTCCGGGGACCTCGGCCGGTCACGAGGCTCCTTCGCGCTCCGCTTCGGAGCCCGAGGGAGAAACAAGGACCACAGCACGGCAGAAGGATGAAGGTTTCCTTCCTTCGCCTTTCTCCCCTTTTTTGGCCCGCGGCGCAACACTTTGCTCCCGATGGCCGAAGGGGAAGACACCCACACAAAAAGGCCGGACAAAGTTCCGGTCTTTTTTTGCAGCAGGCAACGACTTCATCAGACAGGTTTCTGCTTGCGCTCCTTGAGTTCCTGCAGGGCCTTGCTCAAGACGGGCACTCCCCCGCTCATCTCCAGCTTCTTCTCGAGATCCTTGTGCAGCTTCTCCTCGTCGGGCGTGAAAACCTCGCCAAGAATCTGCTTCTTGCGAAGTGAATTGAATTCATTGGTCCACATTTCGCGGTCACGCCATGCACGGTAGTCCTTCAGACTCATGCCTTTCTTCTTCGCCTTCTTCACCTCCTCCTCTTCTTTCTCTTTGGCCTTCTCGTCCGCCTTGGCGTTGGAAGCGGCTTCGAACGAGCTGGCCGCCCACTTGGTGATCTTCTCTTCGACGATGGCACGTTTTTCGGTATAGCGCTCGCGTGAGAGCTTGCGCAGCATTTCGATCCGCCGCGGATCATGATCGCCTGTCGGCCGCGGGAGCGTAGTGACGGAGAAAGGCTTTGAGGGCATGCCGTCAATCATGAGCCGGACGTAGGCGTGGTACTTGGGCAGACTCAGGATATCCTTGGGCATGGCCAGTTCCTCAAACTGCAGACTCAGATCCTCCGCATCATCCGACCCCACCTGAAAGCAGACAATCGAACCGACGTTGCCGAAGACCGCGTCCTTGAGCGTCGTCTTGCCCTCGCCGATGAGCAGCTGCGCCACGTACTGGTTGGCCATGGTCAGGTTCAGGCGGTACTTGCGTGCCTCGGAGAGGATAGAGGCGAAGGACTCGGTGGCGAAATTCTGGAATTCGTCCACGTAGAGATAGAAATCCCTGCGCTCGGATTCGGGGATATCCGCACGACTCATGGCGTCGATCTGGAACTTGGTGACGAGCATCGAGCCGAGGAAGGCGGAAGTATCTTCCCCAAGCCGTCCCTTGCTCAGGTTCACGATGATGATCTTGCCGGTATCCATGGCATGCCGCAGGTCGAGCCCGTTCTTCACCTGCCCGACGATGTTGCGGATGAGCGGGGTCGAGAGCAGCTGGCCGACCTTGTTCTGAATCGCCGCCGTCGCCTCGGTGCGGTACTTCTCGTTCCACGTCGCGTACTCCTGCTCCCAGAAGCTCTTCACCATGGGATCCGTCACCTTCGCGACGACCTTTCTGCGGTACACGTCATCGGCGAACATCCGCATGATGCCGAGCATCGAGGATCCCTGATACTCCAGCAGCGCGAGCAGCGTATTGCGGAGGATGTGCTCCATGCGTCCGCTGAACATCCCCGGCCAGAGCTTGGTGAAGACGCCCATGAGTCCGGATGCCACCAGCGGACGCTGATTCGGATCGGGACAGTCGAGCACGTTGAAGGCAAGCGGAAAATCCCGGTCGGCCGGATCGAAGAAGATGACATCGTTGCTCCGGTGCTTGGGGACGAATGACGGAATGATCTCGGCGGTATCGCCGTGGGGATCAAGATAGGCCACTCCCCTGCCCGCCTGGATATCGGAGTAAATCATGTTTTCGAGAAGTGTGGATTTGCCCATGCCGGTCTTTCCCAGTGTGTACAGATGCCGGCGGCGGTCATCCGGCCGAATGCCGAACTTGGTGCGCTGACCGTGGTACACGGCCTCGCCGAGGATCGTCAACTTCTCGGCAGTTGACCCTGAGCCTGCCTGCCGGGCGTAGCCTTGGCGGAGACTGGTCGAAGGGTGAGAGGCTCCCTTTTCCTCAAGGAGGGGCAGCGGCAGATTCACCGGCGGTTCCAGCTTCTTCGAAAGCACCCAGTCGATCGTGGGCGTCTGCACGAGCAGGGTCGGCATGTGCCACATCGTCGCCACCTCCTCCACGGAAAGGACGAACGGGCGGGCGGCAAAGCCGAAGGGAATTGCGGAAGAAACGCGCTCGGGCAGCGAACTGAATGCGTTGCTGTGCGGCAGCGAGAACTGCCGGAAGCTCCCGACAATCTCACGCACCTTGCGTCCGGCCTCGGCGGATTTGTTCTTCGGTGCGATCACGCTCACGCGGATAGAGCAGGTAAAGAGCAGACGATTGACCTTGTCGACGGCACCCGAGACCGTGTCTTCGCGGTCATGCGTGCGGCCGGCAATGCGCTCGCCCTCGCGTTCCTCGTCCTCCTGCGACCGCTCCACAAGATCGATCGTGGACGCCCGGACTTTGCGCAGAAGCGGCGAAGCCCTGAATCCCCCGAGCAGCATCGAAAGCGGCCAGTACGCAAGCCTGCGCCACCCGCGGGCCAGAACGATGCGTGTGTAGAAATTCGCATAGCGGCGGGAAAGCGATGGCAAACCCTTCTGCAACAGCGGCAGGAAACAGAGTGCCCGTGTGCGGAAGCTTCCGCCGAGCGGATACAGCACGATCTGGATGTGCCCGCGCATCCCGGCAAAGGGATAGCGCGCAAGGGAAGACGTGATGCCCGCGATCGGGTCGATGTTCACCCGCGCGAGCATGTCGTCGAACTGGGGATGACGCTTGATGGGGAAAATCTCGGGCGCATGGAGTGTGAGATCCGCCGAAACCGCGCTCTCATCCCCCGAAGCGGTAAAAGGATCCTCCTGCAGCTCCTCGATATCGATGTCGGGGAACTGCGCGTACAGCTGGCTTTCAATGAGCCCGACCGTCTCTTCGTCCGCACGGACGAAGAGTGCGATCTTGCGGTCCAGGCCCACGCCGATTTCCAGTCCCACGCGCGCAGAACGACCTTTAAAAGAATGCAAGGAGGCAATCATGGACTCCACGTACAACGGCCCCCGTTCATTTTCGAGAGCCGGCCGGATCTTGAGGAGGACAGTCGACATGAAAATGTTTAGTGTGAACGGAGAAGATCGGCCGCAAGCTCCAGAGCGACGGTGTTGTACGAGTAATCCATGCGCATGGGACCGAGGATGCCTATCACGCCATTCTCGCCGCCTGCCCTGAGCGGAGTCGAAGGGCGGAGGGCGTACTCCGTCACGATCAGGCTGCAACTCGGAATCTGGGGAAGCAGGTGTTCGTCACCGATGTAGTAGCGGATTTCCGCATCCACATCGATGCGTCCGAGCACGGCACTCAGATGCTCTTCGAGCACCTCGGCCACCCCGCTCACAAGGCGCGGATCGCCCTGAAATTCCGGCTGCCTGAGCACGTTGCTGAGTCCCATGTAGTACACCTGCGCCTTGTGGGGAACCTTCGCGAACACGACGTTCGGCACCATGTGTGAGAGCAGTGAAACGGCTTCGTAGACACGCTCCTGATCCTTACGCCTGAAGTACTGCTCCTTGAGCGTCTCGAAGCGCTTGCGCACGGCGGTTTCATGACGCGAGGGCTCGAGGTAGTCGCGCACGTACATGCGGTAGCCCTGGGCCGTGGGAATGCGACCGGCCGAGACGTGCGGCTGCAGCAGAAAACCCTCATCCTCCAGCCGCGCCATCTCGCTCCTGAGCGTCGCCGACGAGCAGCAGAACTCCCCAGCCTCGAGCAGCCGTTTGCTCCCCACCGGAAGCGCCGTTTCGATGAACTGGTCAATGATCGCCACGAGGAGCTTTCCCTGCCGTGCATCCATGACGAAAGTATAGCAGTCGCTGCATGCGAGTGCCAGCGCTCCGGCGCTTACTTTTTCTTCCCTTTGCCCTTGCTGACCGTTTCCTTCCCTGCCGCCATACGCTTGCGGAAGCGTTCGATGCGTCCGCCGCGGGCCTCGCCCTGCTTCTTGCCCGTGTAGACCGGATGGCACATCCTGCAGATTTCGACCGTCACCTCCTTCACCGTGGAAGGGATAGAGAAGACCGCACCACAGGAGGTGCA